>NZ_JBMVFU010000015.1:0-197071 GCF_049538315.1 Nocardia sp. AB354
AACGGCACCTGAAAACACAGGTGAAAGAACGCTGCCGAAAGCGGCTGTGGAATGATCGAGTTCCCTTGCCAGAGCAGGGTATCGGGGGTAATTCTTCGAGGGTGACAGTCGATCGGGCGCAGACATCCTCGCGCCGGCGCAACTGGGAACAACTACCCGCGGCGACCCGGGCGGCGGTCGAAGCGGTGACCGGTCCGGTCGCGCGGGCGAATTCGGTGATCGCCGGATTCAGCAGCCAACTCGCGACGGTGATCGAGACGGCCGAGGGCCGGACCTTCATCAAGGGTGTGCCGCAACGAGATCCGGAGGTCTGGACCCAGCACCGCGAGGCCGCGCTGGCTCGTCACGTGACTCCGGTAGGCCCGAGGTTACGGTGGCAGATCGCGGCCGGCGGGTGGGATCTGCTCGGATTCGAGTTCATCGCAGGACATTTCGCGGACTACCGCGTCGACGCCGATCTCGCCGCCACCGCGGCCGCGATGTCCGCGCTGAACCGGCTGCACCCGCCCGCCGAGGTGGAACTCAAGGACGCCGAGGTCCGCTGGGGCGCGTATCTCGACGACGACGCCGATACCGCGGTGTTCGCCGGTGACGCCCTGCTGCACACCGACTGGAACTACAGCAACGTCATCATCGACCATGCCGAGGCCCGGCTCGTGGACTGGCCGTGGGCGACGCGGGGTGCGCCGTGGATCGACCCCGGCTGCTGGATCGTCTGGCTCGTCTTCGCCGGCCACGATCCGGCCGCCGCCGAGTCCTGGGCCGCGCGGGTCCCCGCCTGGCACTCCGCGTCCGAACGCGACCTGCGCATCTTCTCCGGCGCGCTCGCCGCGGAATGGACCGCGACGGCCAACCGCAGTCCCAACGTGTGGACCCACGGCCTGCGCGACGCCGCCCGCCGATGGGCCGCCCACCGTGGCCGGTGAGCGGCGCCGGCCGCCGGGCTAGCGGCGTGCGCCGCCGGCCGCGGCGATCACGCCGTCGAGATGACTCGCGGTGATCTGGCGGGCGGCATTGGAAACGGCGGTGATCATCGCGCTGCCGAACGCGCCGTGCCGATCGAACAGGGTCGCGGTGCCGGCGGCGATTCCGTTGCGGCTCAAGTGATTATCGGCCTCAAGACCGATGTCGGCGCCCTCGGGCATGCGCACCAGGGCGAGCGTCAGATCGGTGTTGATGAAGCCCACCCCGGCACTGGACCAGTTGGTCACCATGCTGGTCTGCTCGGCGGCCATCGCGGCCACCACGAACGGCGAGGGCCGCTCCCCGTCGACCACGTTCACCGGATGCTGCCAGCTGCGTTTGCGGCTGCCGTTCTCGTGTTCCGAGGGCACCCGTGACCAGTGCGCCGAATCGTCGCTGTGCCACAGCGGCGCATTCGGCAGATCGGAGGGAGGCGCCACCTCGAGCGACGGCGGCACCGGCTGCTGCTCCCGGGTCCAGATCTCGCCCGGCGGTTGCTCGGACGGCTGCAGGAAGACCACCGAGGCGCGTGCCGCGGGTTCGCCGTCCTGGATGACGACCGCATCGGCGAGCCGGATGCGCTTCCCGTTGCGCACACGAGTCGTGGAGACCGACAGCTCGTGCATGCGCGCCGGCTTGAACAGGTCCACGGTCAACCGCGCCGGCACGAAGCCGTCGGTGGCGTGCTCGTTGTCGAGAGCTCGCGCCAGCAGCCCGCACAGCGCCGGCCCGACCACCTGATCGGCCGACCACTGGCTGGCCGCCATCCGGTTCGGGGTGAAGCCCCCGCCGTCCACCGCGAAATATCCGTGCGAGCTGTCCACCGCGCGTGCCTGTCTCCTCGGGTCGCCGCCCGTGAGCACCGCGGGCGGTCACCGTCGGCGACAGCCCGCGCTCGCCCTCGGCGACTGATCTTGCTGGTCCAGGCAGATATAGCACGGTAACGAGAACCGGTTCCACGCCGGGGCCGCTGCGCGGGACACCGCCGACACGCTCGGCAGCGCTTTCGATCAAGATCGGCGTGTCGTTTTCCGGCGCCGATACCATATTTTTTCGGCGAGGGAACCAGCCGTCCGGTCCGTGTGGAAACAGTGCAGCAAGCCACCTGCCCGCTCCGGCCGGCGTGCCGGTCGGTATATCACCCCCGCTATGGGAATCGGCGCCGGATCACCTGCCCGACTGAGGGCTCCCGCGAAGGTCGGCAGCAACCCGTCAGCAGCCGAAAACCGGCCCCTGACCGGGGATTCGATGTTGCAGATGTGCTTGCATCTGATCTCGCGGCCACCCTAGACTCGGGCTGCAAGGCAATGCAGGGGACTACCCGTGAGCCGTAGGGTGAACCGGAAGCCAATTTTCGCTGAAGGAAACCATGCGGCCTGGCGTCAGGGGCGTTCGTATGAACCAGCCAATGGGCCTCGGTCGGCTCGGAGTGATGGACAGGAACCGGACCGGGCATCACAACAATTCGCGGGAAACCGCAACATCTTTCGTCATCAGTGCGGTCGAGTCCACCGGCGCGGCCACACGCGACGATTTCGATATCGATCGCATCGTCACCACCGCGCACGCGATGGTGAACGATTGGGATTTCGACGCGATGCAACCGGAAGCTTTCTGGCGCATCGCATCCAGTTGCATCAAACAATAGATCGGGACGGAAGTGGTAGCCGCCGACCCTGGGGTCGGCGGCTACTGCTGTCTTCGAGGCATTGCCGTGTTCGAGGCATCGATCGATCGCAATGCCGGATCGGCGGGTCTAGGCGGAGTCGGACAGGCCGGCCGCGGCCTTCTTCATCATCTCCCGCGACCGCTCCGGCGGTTCGGCCTGCACACTGAGCCGGTCCATGACCTGGCGGTAGAGCTCCAGATCTTGCTGGCGATCCAGATACAGTGCGCTGGTGAGCTGTTCGAGATACACGATATCGGGCAGTTCGGGTTCGGCGAAGCGCAGCATCGTGAACGAGCTGCCCGCCGCCGCGTGGCCGCCGGCCGCATACGGCAGCACCTGGATGGTCACGTTCGGCTTCATCGAGACCTCGACCAGGTGCTCGAGCTGTGCGCGCAGCACCTGCTCACCGCCGATCGGCCGGTGCAGCACCGCTTCGTCGAGGACTGCCCACAGCGTCGGCGCTCCGGAGCGGTCCAGGATTTCCTGGCGCTTCTTGCGGAGTTCCACTCGGCGAGCGGCCTCGGCGTTCTCGTGACCGAGCGCCACCACCGAGCGGGTGTACTCCTCGGTCTGCAGCAGACCGGGAACGAGCTGTCCTTCGAAGGTACGGATCGACTTCGACGCGTGTTCCAGACCCAGGTAGGTCTCGAACCATTGGGGCAGCAGATCGTTGTAGCTGTGCCACCACCCCGGCTGGTTCGCGCGGCTCACCAGATCGAGGAACATCTCACGCTCTTCGGCGTTGTCGACGCCGTAGAGCGTCAGCAGATCACGAACGTCGCGTTCCTTGAAACCGGTGCGCCCCAACTCGAGTCGGCTGATCTTCGCGTGCGAGCCACGGATGTGCTCGCCGGCCGCCTCACGCGTGATACCGGCGGCTTCCCGCAGTTTGCGGAGCTGTCCGCCGACCGCGATCCGAAGCGCTGTCGGACCGCGTTCGGCGACAAGCGAATCCACACGGCCGATCCGGACGGGCTCTGCCATCATGAGGTCTACTCCGATGCTCGACGATCACCGGCAATGAGGGTACAGCCATCGAGAGCAGCTGGTCGAACATCAGGAACTCTGCCTCGTCGCGTACCGACACCGCGCCGAGTGCCATGCTACCGCCGATCAGGCCAGATCGTCGAACTCTCCACTCTTCGCGCCCCGGAGGAACGCGTCGATCTCGGGGCGGGTGTAGACGAGCACCGCTCCCTCGGGATCACGCGAGTTGCGCACGGCAACCAGGCCATTGGACAAATCGGCCAATTCGACACAGTTCCCGCTCGGATTGCTGAACGTGCTCTTGCGCCACGCGGCTTCGGACAGGCGGCCGGCTGTGGTGGCAGTGGAATCGGTCATGACTGTCTCCAGGGTTCGTGGTGGCCGAGCTCGGCAGCAGGGGCCCACACTCGGCGATCCGGATTGATCGAGCTGATGCCTATCTTCAGCTCTTGCATATGTTCGAGCAAATGTACTTGCATTTGAAACCGACGCTTTGAACGATAGCACGGGGGTTGGCTCGGATCGAGCCCTCCGGAAAATCGCAAAAAACCAAGGGCAACAAGGGCTTTTCCATCCTTTTTCGATTGACTCGTCATCTTTCGAACCGGCCTCCGAGCACCCGAAAACGGTGTCCGACCGGTCGGTTTCGGGCCTCGACCGGGGCGGATGGCACATTCCCAGCCGATCCGCACACCGAATGCGACCGTTTCGGTTACCGTCTCGCGCACCCGGCATCGGCAACCGCCGGACGGGACTCGAGCGTCGGAACCGGGAGCAGGAGGGAATCGGTGCCGCCAAGACAGCAGCAGCCGTGCCGCGAGCGTGAGATTCGGACCGATATCCCGCACACCGCGCGGATCTGGAACTACTGGATGGGTGGACGGCAGAATTACGAGGTCGATCGCCGGGTCGGCAGCGCGGCAACGGAACTCGATCCCGGTATTTCCGCCTTGGCGGCCGAGAGTCGCCGCTTTCTCCGGCGCGCGGTCGAACATCTCGCCGGCGACCTCGGGATCACCCAGTTCCTCGACATCGGCGCGGGGCTGCTCGCCACGGACAACACCCACGAGGTCGCGTGCCGGCGCAATCCGGCGGCCCGGGTCGTCTATGTGGACAACGATCCGCTGGTGCTCACCCACGGCCGGACGCTGCTGACCGATCCGCGAGCCGTCTATCTGGATGCGGATCTGCGCGAACCGGATCGGCTGTTCGCCCGTGCCGCAGACATTCTCGATCTCGACCGTCCGGTCGCGGTGATGTTCATGGGCGTGCTCGGCCACTGCGAACGCATCGGCGAACTCCGCGCTGTCGTCGCCGACTCGATGGCGCGGGTCTGCCGCGGCAGCTACCTCGCCTACTGGGACGGCACCACCGACAGCGCCGATTTCGTCCGGATGTGCGCGACCTACGAAAACGTCACGGCCGTACCGTATTTCCCGCGCGACCATTGCGAGTTGCGCTCCATCTTCTCGGAGCTGGAGTTGCTCGAACCGGGCTTCGTCCCCCTGACTCGATGGCGCCGGCCGGCCGGCGAACCGGTGCCGACCGTGCCGGTGTCGGGCTACGGCGCGGTGGCGCGCAAACCTTGATCACCCCTTGGGGCACAACACTTCCGATCACCGACGAGTGTGCAGATGTACTTGCATTTGCTCCTTGCAGCGCCGTAAACTCGACCGCACGACATGGCCGGACCACGCCGGAGCAGGCAGGCCGGAAGCAGCGGAAGGCCGTGCCGAAAAGTTCGCTTCCGCAATCTTTCGCCAACGGTCGAGGGCATTCCATGAACCAACTGCTCCAGCATTCCGGTACATGCGATCACGGCACATCCGAGCACCGCACGTCCGGCGCCGATCAGGTCGGTGACTGCGCCACCGAACCCCGGGAACTCACCTACCCCCGCGCCCGCGCGATTCTCTACGCACACGACCGGCACCTGTCGTGCCGGCAGTGGATCGCCGCCGCGGCGTATCTGTCCGCCGGACTCGACGACGAGTAGATCGCCCCGCGTTCGCCACCCCCGTCAAGACGGCTGAACGCATCGAAACCGGTCCCCGACAGCGCGATTCCGCACTCGGGTTCGCAATCGCCTGTCACCAGGACGAATACGCGCCCTACGATGGTGGTACCCGCACCACACCATCTTGTGGAACGAGGGCATCATGATCCTTCTGGCGATGCACGACGTCATAGTGGCCCAGGTCGGCAACCCGACGCCCGAGACACCTCCGGCGGCGGACAAACTCCTGAAACTGGTGCGCTACTTCACCTGGTTCATGCTGCTGTCGGGGACCAGCGCGATCATCTTCGCCGGCGGCCGGTTCGCCTGGGAGAAGTGGAACGGCGGCCCGCTGGAGTCACCGAAGATGGTGGCCGGGGCCCTCGTCGGCGGCCTGGTGGCCACCAGCGCCGGAACCTTGATGAATTCGATTCTGGCGCAGTGATTCCCGACATTCCGGACGATTCACCCGGAACCCGTGTGTTCCGGACCCCGCCTCCGGACGCCGCCCCAGTAGGCTGAACGCGGACCACCGGCGGATCCGGTGCCGTCCCTCGGTCGAGATGGGAGGCTCCGGTGGCCGGCAGGCGGACCGACACACGGGACCGAATCCGCTCGGTCGCGATGGAGCTGTTCTCCGCGAACGGTTACGAACACACCTCGATCCGGGAAATCGCCGATCGGCTCGGCATCACCAAAGCCGCGGTCTACTACCACTTCCGATCCAAGGAAGACATCGTCGTCAGCCTCGCCGACGATCTGCGCAGGGGCATCGACGACCTGCTGGCCTGGGCCGCCGACCAACCGCCCGGACCCGGCACCGGCCGCGAAATCCTGCGCCGCTACGGCGCCGTGCTGCACCGCACCGGGCGGGAGATGACCCGGTTCATGTACGAGAACCAGCCCGCGTTCCGCCGGCTCGGGGTGGGATCGGACCTGCGCTATCACTTTCGCGCGGTCGCCGACGCGATGACCGCCCCCGACCACGAACCCCTGGCGGTCTTCCATGCCCGCCAAGCTCTGCTGGCCATCTCATGGAGTATCGGGATGATGGGCGACGTCGACCTGACCGACGAGCAATGCCGCCGGGCGGCAGAGGATATCGCGCTGGCCATCTACGAACGGGCACAATGAGAGCCTGATGAAGGCCGGCCCGAGGACATCATGAATACACGCGTAACCCTCCTGGCCGCTGCGATACTCGCGGCGCCGCTGCTGATATGTGGGTGCTCCCACCAGAATTCGTCACCGGTGAGCCAGGCGGCACATCCGGTTCCCATAGCCCACCAGGGCGCCCCCGCGGTCGGCCCCGGCCCGTCGGGCACCTACACCGTCGCCGCGCAACCGGCACCCGGCAGCTGCCATTTCGGCAAAACCGCTGACGGACAGCCACTTCCGGATCCGCACTGCACGCCGGGGGCGACCAATCCGAAGGTCACAGCCGAAACCGTCAAGTCCACGATTTGCGTAGGCGGATACACCCAATCCATCCGCCCGCCGGCGAGTATCACCGACCGGGAGAAGAAGGCGAACGCCGAATCCTACGGTTACACCGGCAATCTGCACGATGCCGAATACGACCATTTGATCTCGCTGGAGCTCGGCGGCGATCCGAACGATCCGCGCAATCTGTGGGTCGAACCGCCCTCCCCCGACCACAAGGCCGGGTCGGGGCCGAACAACCCCAAGGATTCGGTGGAGAACAAACTGCATTCGCTGATCTGCTCCGGCGCGGTCGGCCTGACCGACGCGCAGAACGCCATCGCGGCCGACTGGACCACCGCGTTGGCGGCGGTCGGCCATCCGGACGGAAAGTAGGTCAGCTCACCGCGGATGCCCGGCGGCGGCCCAACCGGTTCACCACCGGGTATCCGGCGCAGACGACCACCGCCCACCCCAGGCCGACCGCCAGCGCGGTCCGGCCGCTGTCGGTCCAGAACAGCAATACGACGACCAGTCCGAGGAAGGCCAGTGCCAGCACCGAGCTGACCGGCGCCCCGGGCAGGCGGTAGTCGCTGGCCGGCAGTTCGCCGCGGCGCACACGGGCCCGGTAGATCATGTGGCAGACCAGGATCATGCCCCAGACGAAGATGATGCCGATGGTCGACACCGAGGTGATGTAGTTGAACGCCTTGTCCGGGGAGACCAGGTTGACGATCACGCCGATCACCATCATCGCCGCCGAGAGCAGGATGCCGGCGAACGGCACCCGGCGATTGCTCAGCCCACCGAGCGCGACCGGGGCCTCACCACGCAGCGAGAGACTGCGCACCATACGGCCGGTCGAGTAGATGCCGGAGTTGCACGACGACAGCGCCGCGGTCAGCAGCACGAAATTGATGATCCCGGCAGCCCCCGGAATACCGATCTGCTCGAACACCTCCACGAACGGGCTGCGCCCGGAGTGGAAGACCTTCCAGCTCGACACCGACATGATCACGATCAGCGCGCCCACATAGAACAGACCGATGCGCAGCGGGAGCGAATTGATCGCCCGGCGCAGGGTGCGGCGCGGATCGGCGGCCTCGCCCGCGGTCACACCGACGAGTTCGACGCCCACATAGGCGAAGAGCACGATCTGCAACGCCAGTAGCGCTTGGCCGAATCCGTTCGGGAAGACACCGCCGTCGGCCCACAGATTGGTCACCGTCGGATCGGGGGCGTGGCCGAAACCGAAGATCAGCACGCCGATACCGATGGCGATCATCGCGACGATCGCG
Organism: Nocardia sp. AB354; assembly: GCF_049538315.1. Lineage (NCBI taxonomy): Bacteria > Bacillati > Actinomycetota > Actinomycetes > Mycobacteriales > Nocardiaceae > Nocardia > Nocardia sp. AB354. The sequence continues at coordinate 8,336 of NZ_JBMVFU010000015.1, forward strand.
GTCACCTTGATGGTGGAGAACCAGAACTCACCCTCGCCGAACAGCTTCACCGAGATCAGGTTCGCGGCGAACAGCACGCCGAGCACGACGAGTGCGGTGACCCATTCCGGGATCGCGAACCAGTACTTGATGTATTTGCCGGCGACGGTGATCTCGGCCATGCAGGTCGCCACCCACACCGCCCAGTAGGTCCAGCCGGTGACGAAGCCGGCGAAGCGACCGAGGAACTCGTGCGCGTATTCACCGAAGCTGCCCGACACCGGCCGGTAGGTCAGCAGCTCCCCCAGCGCGCGCATGATCACGAAGATCGCCAGGCCGGCGGCGAGATAGCACAGGATCAGGGCCGGACCGGCCTGTTCGATGGCCCCACCGGATCCGTAGAACAGTCCCGTGCCGATCGCCCCGCCGATGGCGATCATCTGGATGGTTCGGGGGTTGAGGCCGCGCTGGTAGCCCTCTTCACCCGCGGACGCGAGGGCGGGCGCGTCCGTCCCCTCGGGTTTGCGGTCGGTCGTCATATCGCAGCACCGTACCGGGTCGGGGCCGGGGCGCGACCGGTGCAACCGTGCAGTGAACTAGTTCACAGCTCTTGCCGCCTAATAGTTGTGGGCGCACAATCATTGTGTGTCTACAACTGTTTCCGGGCTGACGCCGCGCCACAAGACGATCGTGCTGGTCACCTGCTGCCTGAGCCTGCTGATCTCGTCGATGGACGCGACCATCGTCAACGTCGCGATTCCGACGATCCGCAGCGATATGGCCGCGCCCCTGTCGCGGCTGCAGTGGATCGTGGACGTCTACACCCTCACCCTGGCGAGCCTGCTGATGCTGTCGGGCGCGACCGCCGACCGCTTCGGCCGCAAGCGCATGTTCCGGATCGGGCTGAGCATCTTCGCGCTGGGCTCACTGCTGTGCAGCGTCGCTCCCGATATCGACATGCTGATCGGGGCGCGCTTCATCCAGGCCATCGGCGGCTCGATGCTCAATCCCGTCGCGATGTCGATCATCACCACGGTCTTCACCGGCCGCGTCGAACGAGCGCGAGCGGTCGGCGTCTGGGGCGCGGTGGTCGGCATCTCGACCGCGATCGGCCCGATGGTCGGCGGCGTGCTGATCGACGCGCTGGGCTGGCAGTCGGTGTTCTGGATCAATCTGCCGATCTGCGCGGTCGCGCTCGTGCTGACCACGCTCTACGTCCCGGAATCGAAGTCGCGGACCGCACGCGGAATCGACCCGCTCGGCCAGGTGCTGGCTGTGGTGGTGATGTTCACGCTGGTCTTCGGGCTGATCGAACATCGCCCGGAGATCTTCGGCATCACGGCCGTGGCACTGGCCGGATTCCTCTACGCCGAACGGCGGCACCGCTCGCCGTTCATCGACCTGCGGTTCTTCCGCAGCGTGCCGTTCGCGGCGGCCACCGTCACCGCGATCTGCGCGTTCGCCGGACTGGGGGCCTTCCTCTTCAGCGCTTCGCTGTATCTGCAAGGCGTACGGCATTATTCGGCTGTGCACACGGGACTTCTCTACCTGCCGATGGCGCTGGGGATGCTGATCTGCTCGCCGCTGTCGGGCCGGCTGGTCGGCCGCTTCGGCACCCGGCCCTCGTTGGTCGCCGCCGGAATTCTGATGACGACGGCCGCGGCGCTGCTGACCACGCTGCGACCCGATACCCCGGTCTGGCAGCTGGTCGTGATGTTCGCGATCTTCGGCGCCGGTTTCGGCACCGTGAACCCGCCGATCACCACCGCCGCGGTCAGCGGGATGCCGATGGATAGGGCGGGCGCGGCCTCGGCGGTCGCCTCGACCAGCCGCCAGATCGGCGTCAGCGTCGGAGTCGCGCTGTGCGGGCTGCTGTCCGGGGCGGGACTGTGGTGGGTGGTGGCCGCTCTCGCGGCGGGCGTCGGGGTGCTGGGCATCGCCGCCAATACCGGATGGGCACTGCGCTCGCGTGACCGGATCGCGCCCCTGCTCGAACACAAGGAGCCCGCCCGTGTCTGACGACGAGCTCACCGTCGCCGCGGAGCCGACGCCCGACGAGGTCTGGCGCGTGCTTACCGATGTCGTCAAGGACACCCGCGACACCTGGAAGCGCGCGGTGGTCGATCGAATGGGCATGCCGTTCAGCAGATTCCGCGTGTTGCGGCGACTGTTGCCCGGTCCGCTGCCGCTGAAGGAACTGGCCCGGGTGGCCACCATGGACGCGCCGGCCACCACCGTGGTGGTCAACGATCTCGAGGCCCGCGGTCTGGTCTCGCGCGAAACCGCTCCGGACGATCGGCGGCGCAAGCTGGTGACCATCACCGATGCCGGGCGGGAGGTGATCGCGCAGGCGATGGCCACTCCCGATCCGCCGCCGCCCACGCTCACCGCGCTGTCCGCCGAGCAGTTGCGCACCCTGCACGATCTGTTGCGGCTGCTCTAGGCTCGGGTCGTGGCCGAAGAGACAACACCGGAGTGGGCGCCCGGCCTGTCGTCGGGTTTCGAACTGGGCACCGACGGGCCCCGGGTGATCATGGTCGGCATCGATGGTTCGGATGCCTCCTGGCGCGCGACCGCCTATGCGGCCGGATTGGCCCGGCGTCAGAACTCCCTGCTGGCAATGGTTTACGTCCAGCCGTGGATGGCCATGGCCGGCGCCTACGGCGTCGACGTCCAGGGCGCGACCGCCGAGATGGCCGAGGATCTGGCCCGGCAGGTACGCGAGCACGCGGAGAAGGTCAAAGACGTCTACCGCACCCGCTGGAAGTTCATCACCCGCCGTGGCGATCCGTTCACGGTGCTGGCCGAGGCCGCCGACGAATTGAAGGCCGACGGCGTCGTGGTCGGCGCGTCCGAGAAGGCCGGGCATCGAATTATCGGCTCGGTCGCGGTGCGTCTGGTGAAAGCGGGGCGCTGGCCGGTTACTGTCGTGCCCTGAGCTCCGTCGGCGTCCCGAAGTGATTGGGACGCGGCATCGGGGGAACCCGCCGGAACGAGACCGTTGAGGAAAGGGTTTTCACTATGTTGATTCGCCGCCTTGCCCGACCGCTGCTGGCATCGGTGTTCGTCGTCGACGGAGTCGACACTCTGATGCATCCCGAGCCCCGGGCGCAGGCCGCCACCACCTTGGTATCCCATGGGGAACAGCGGCTGCCGGATTCGGTATCGGCCAAACTGCCCTCCGATCCGGCGAAAGTGGTGCGGATCAATGCCATCGTCCGGGTCGGCGCCGGAACGCTGCTCGCGCTGAATCGCGCGCCCCGGCTCTCGTCGCTGGCGCTGGCGGTGACCGTCATCCCGGCCACCGTGACCGAGCAGGACTTCTGGAACGAATCGGATGCGCAGCAGCGTGCCGCCAAGCGCACGGCCTTCCTCAAGGACGTCGGTCTGCTCGGTGGCCTGCTCATCGCCGCGGCCGACACCGAGGGCAAGCCCTCGCTGGGCTGGCGGGGTCGCCGGGCCGCGCGTAAAGCCGCCGCCGCCCTGCCGTTCACCGCCGCCACCACCGACACGGTGCGGGATCGCCTGCAGCAGCAGGCCGTCCGCGGCCGGGAACTGGCGGCGGTGGCCGCCGACAAGGGCGCCGATCTGGCCTCGGTGGCGCAGTCGCGCGGCGCCGAACTCGCTTCGGTGGCCCAGTCGCGCGGCGGTGAACTCGCCGAGGCCGCCCGCGAACACGGCACCGAATGGGCGGAACTGGCGCGCAGCCGAGGCGCCGATTTGGCCGGCACCGCTCTCGACCATCGCGGCGAGTGGGCCGAGCTGGCCAAGCGACGCGGCGCGGATCTGGCCGAGGCCGCCCGCGAACACGGCGGCGACTGGGCCGAGCTGGCCAAGCGCAAGAGCGCGGAACTCGCCGACACCGCGGGCGATCACCGGGGCGAATGGGCCGAGATCGCGAAGCACCGCGGCAGCGAATGGGCCGAAGCCGCCCGCGAGCACGGTGGCGAATGGGCCGAGGTGGCCAAGCAGCGCGGGTCGATCTTCGCGCGCCAGGCCCGCAAGCGCGCCGAGAAGGCGGCCGAAGCCGCCCGCGAGCGTGCGGAGAAGGCCGCGGAGACGGCTCGCGAGCGTCTGGCCGAAGCTCGAAACGGCAAGTGACACATCGTTTCTCACCGGCGCCGGATCAGGCGCCGGTGAGAAACGCCGTCATCGCCGCGGCTACGGCATCGGGTTGATCGAGCATCGACAGCACGTACGCGTCGTCGATCTCCACCAGCCGGCCCGCGGGCAACAGTTCGGCGAGGCGGCGCCCGTGGTCGCGGGGCATCGGCGCGGCCTGCGGGGACCACAGCACCAGCGCACGTCCGGGGAAGTTCCGCAAGGCTTCGGTATCGGCGATCAGCTGCGCGGCCGGTGGCAACACCCGGCCATATTTGCGCACGTCCCGGCCGATATCCGGATTTCGCAGGGCGGGTTCGGTCCAGCCGCGCATCAGTTCGTCGGGTACCGGATAACGCGCCATCTGCCCGTAGATCAGCGACGAGCGGCGCAACAGCCCGATGCGCAACTGACGCAGCACGATCGGTAGGCCGCCCGGGACGCGCAACGCCAGCACCGCCAGCTTCCCGGGCAGTCCGGGCGGGAAGTTGTCGAAGGCCTCGCACGGCAACACGATCAACTGGGCGACCCGTTTGTCGAGGCCGTACGCGGTGAGGAACAGCCCGCCGCCCCAGTCGGAATGCACCAGGGTGACCTCGCGCAGGTCCAGTGCGTCGAGGAAATCGGCGAGCACCACGTTCTGGCCGCGCATACTCAGATCCGCGTCCGCCCGCATCGGTTCCGGATGAGAGCCGAGCGGCAGCACCGGCCGCACATAGCGAAAACCACTGGGTAGCAACGGCATCACCCGGTCCCACACCGTGTGATCGATGAGCAGTCCGTGCAACAGCACGACCGGCGGCCCCTGGCCCTCCTCGGCGTAATGAATCGGACCGGCGGGAACTTCGACGACCGGCATACCCCTGTCACCTCCGCATCGGAATCGCGCGACGACGCTGTGAACAACGCGTTCACCTTGTAGAACGTTCGCTCTAGAGCGTGTGTTCTAGTATGGGAGGATGTCCGAGACCGTGTCAACCCCGACCGTCGAGCGCATCGTCACCGCGACCGCGGAACTGATGCGCCGCCAGGGCTACGGCGCTACCAGCGTCAAACAGATCACCGCCGCCGCGCGGGCCCCGATCGGGTCGCTGTATCACCACTTCCCGCAGGGCAAACAGCAGATCGCGGCCGCCGCGCTGCGTACCAGCGGCGCCGCCTACATCCAGCTGCTACCGCTGCTGATGGACCCGTACCCGGACCTGCGGGTGGCAGTGGTGGCTGCGTTCACCGCCGCCGCCGAACAGATCGAGCAGTCCGGCTGGATGAACATGTGCCCGGTCGGCACGGTCGCGGGCGAGATCGCCGACAGCGAACCGGCGTTGCGGGAGGTGACCGCCGAGGTGATGCAGTCCTGGATCGACCAGGGCAGTGCGTACTTCCGCGAACGCGGACTGCCCGCCCCCGCGGCCCACACGTTCGTGATCGCGGTCCTCGGCGCCCTGGAGGGTGCGTTCATACTCAGCCGCACCCTGCGCTCGACCACCCCGATCGAATCGGCCGGGCAAGCGATGGCCGCCTATCTCGACATGCTCACCGAAACCCACTCCCCCGCAACGATGTCCGAGGGATGAACCAACCGATCAGCCCACGCTGAATTCGGCCGTGGTGCCGGTGAACGGAACGGCGGCGTCACCGTCGCGGCGGTCACCGCGGTATTCGATGCGGTAGCGCCCGGTTTCCGCGTCGGCGGGCACGGTCCAGTGGATGGCGATCCGCGAGGCCGCGGGCTGGCCGGGCGGGCGCGACCAGTGCAGTTCGGTGCACCAGTCGTTGTCGTCGAAGACCGCCCGCCATTGCTCGCCCTCGGCGCGCTGCACCTCGAAATAGCTTCCGCCGGTGTGCAAGTCGTTGGCCGGGTGGGCACCGCAGAACTCGACCGTCACCGTATCGCCGTGACCGTAGCCGGGCTTCGGCCCGGTGATCACCTCACCGAATGCGCGCCCGGTCATCGGCACATCGGCCGGTACCGGCGGCAGCAGATTCGGCTGCACGCCCGCGGTCCAGTCCAGCGGGGCCGGGCCGCGGCCGAGGTCGACGCGTGCGGCCACCGCACGGGCCAGCCGATCGAATTCCTGCACATAGGCGGGCAGGGTCCAGCGGCCGAACAGCGTTTCCCCGCCCTCGTACTGCTGGGAGGCGTATTCCTCCGGCGTGGTCACGTAGCCGCAGTACCCGTTCGAATAGCCTTGCAGCAGAACGTTTTCCAGCGGGACCGCCAGGGCGTGCGCCACCACCCGCCGGATCCGCAACCCCGAGACCACCGTGTATTCCGCCGGCCCCGAGGCCAGCACCAGATCGCCGATCCGCAGAATCTGGATCGGCACCGTCAGCGGGACCCACGGGCGCGGCGGCAGCACACCCAGCGGCGCCACGATCAACTTGGGCGCCTGCACATCCCGCATCCACTGCTCGATGGGGCCGTCCAGTCCGCCCAGCGCGGCGACGACCGGATCCGCATCGCCTTCCTGCAGGAACGACAGCTGGGTCTTCCAGTTGTCCTCCGAACTGGTCGCGGCGGCCGCGGCGCCCATCATGGCGGGCGCGGTGCGGGCCGGTTTGCCGTCCGGCGTGTAGGACCCGTCGATGGCGGTATCGGCCATGTTCAGATAACGCAGCGCGGCGTCCACTCCCCCGCTGCGCATCGGCCGCGCCGCATCGAAAGCCGCACGGCCCGCGCGATATTGGCGCTCGCCGATGAGAGAACAGTTGAGCCGGTTATCCTCGGTGGGCCCCGACGGATGCCACGGCGTGAGTCCGATATTCGGCGTCATATCACCGGCGTTGGTCTGCGCGAACGCCGCCACGAAGCCGGGCTTTCCGGCGCCCGGACGCACTCCCATCTCGTCGTGCTCCCAGCGGTAGCTGGCATAGCCCTTGTTGTCGGCCGAGATGAGCGTATTGGCGTCGGTGAGCGATGTCCCGTGCGTCGCGAACCAGGTGATCGCGCCGATGTCCTTGCCGCCCTGCCGCAATCGCAGCACCGTCACCTGCGGATCGATCGCATTCGGGAATGCGGCCTTGTCGTCCGGCGGGTTCAGGTCGAAGGCCACCCGGGAGCGGTTGGCCGAGGCGTCGTGCAGTTCGCCGTGCCCGAGCGACAGCGTGCCCGGCGCCAGATTCTCGTGCGCCGCCACCAGCGCCGCGACGATACCGTCCACCTCGGCTTGATGGGAATTGTTCTGAAAGCCGTATGCGGCAAGGGAATAGGCGTATTCGCGAGCGGTGCCACCGCAGGAATTGTGATTGTGGGTGGCGTTCAGGTTGACGTTGCGCTCGGTGTACAGGGCACCGAATCGCTGGGCCAGCCGCTGCATCACGGCAAGATGGACCGACTGGAACAGGCATGCGATATCCGCGTTGACGAAGGCCACCCGCTCGCCACTGGCCCGGTCGACCACGATGTAGGCGCGCGCCCAGGTCCGCATGAGCAGCCCGGTCGCGACCTGGTCGAGTTCGGAGTAGCCCATCATGCCCTGCCCGGCGACCGCGCCGGTCACATCGGCGATGCCGGCGCCGACCAGATATCCCGCCTCGTCGCCGGTGACCCGGATCGGTGCCGCCCCCGCGGAAGCGGTGGCACCCACTCCCGCGGCCACGGCCGCGGTGAAGGTGCCGGCCAGCATCGATCGCCGGGTAAACGTCACTGATCGCTCCTTCGATTCCGGCCGCCACGCTGCGACCGCCTCCTCCAACCGTGTGCACCGGAGATTACTGGTCACTCGTCCAGTACGCCAGCCCCGATTTCCCCACCGGGCCGGGTTACTCGATGGGCGCGGTCAGCGGCAGTGCGATCACCGAGGTGCCGACGTGCACGGTGAACGGACCGGGTTCGGTGTCCCAGCCCGCGTCGGTCCAGTGCTGAAAGGCTCGCTGCGGCAGTGAAATTCGCACCCGGCGCACCCCGCCCGGTTCGGCGGTGACACTGGCGAACGCGGCCAGCCATCGCACCGGCCGCTCGATCGCACTGTCCTCACGGGACAGATAGACCTGGACGACCTGCTTACCGGTCCGCTCGCCGATATTGGCCACGGTCACCTCGACGTCGTGGCCGTCCACCGCGAGATCGCTCAGCTCCCACACGGTGTAGCCGAGTCCGTGGCCGAACGGATACGCCGGCTGCACACCGGCCCGCAGCCAGGCGCGGTAGCCGATGTGCACGCCCTCGTCGTAGCTCAGGGTGCCGTCGGAGTCCGGCGTGGTGTCGCGGACCGGCACGTCGGCGAGTTCCTTCGGCCAGGTGGTCGGCAACCGGCCGCCGGGTTCGGCCGCGCCGGTCAGCACGTCGGCCAGTGCGGCGCCGAATTCCTGACCGGGGAACCAGGACAGCAGCACCGCGGCCACGTCGTCACGCCACGGCATCTCCACGGGGGCACCGGAATTCACGACCACCACGGTGCGCGGATTGACGGCGGCGACCGCGGCGACCAGGTCGTTCTGACGGCCGGGCAGCGCGAGGGTGGCCCGGTCGCGCCCCTCACTCTCCAGCTGTTCGGTAGTGCCGACGACCACCACGGCCACCTCGGCCCGGCGCGCGGCCTCGACCGCCGCGGCGAATTCCTCCTCGGGCGCGCGTTCCGGCCGCGCCACGACCAACCCGACGCCCAGGATCATGCCCAGCCCCGCGGCCGCCGACGCACCCGATCCGACCGTGATCCGGACGTCGACCTCCTGGCCGGCGGCGAGTTCGCGCGCCACGCGGCGTTGCGGCGGATCCAGCAGTGCCGCAACGGGATCCGAACCCTCGAAGGCGATATCGGTGTCGATCACGGTCGCGCCGTCGAGCTCCATCACGCAGTGACCGAGCGCCGCGACACCGAGCTGCCACTCGCCCGCCACATCGGCGCGCAGTCGCGCGCGCAGTTCGATCGCCGACGCGGCCGCCGCGTGCGGATCACCGAACAGCACCAGCCGGCCCGCCGTGCGGTGCTGGGTGTCGAGGACACGCTCCCCGTCCAGATAGCGCAGGCACAGCCCCGGCGTCCCGGTGGCCGGGTCGGTGACCAGGTCCAGCGGCGCAGGTATCAGGTCGTCACCGGTGCGCACCCCCGGCGTGTGGGTGACCGGCAGCACCGCCGACAGACCCTCGACCGGCGTGACGGTGTGGTCGGGGATCACGGTCGCGCTGCCGCCGCCCATGTACCGCGGCTGCCCGGCAGCGGGCCCCAGCAACGCCACCGAGGTCTGCGGCGGTAGCGGCAGCACACCGTCGTTGTGCACGAGCACCATCGCGGCCGCGGCGGCGCGGCGCACCAGATCGTGGGCCTGTGTGGCGGTGAAGTCGGGCACCGGCTCGGGCTCGTGCGGGGACAGGGCGCCGACGCGCTCGGCGAAGCGCAGGATGCGCCGGACCTTGTCGTCGATCGCGGACTTCGGCACGGTGCCGGCCGCGAGCGCGTCGGCGAGGGCCGGACCCCACAGCGGCGACGGGCCCGGCATGCACAGGTCGGTGCCGCGCGCGGCGCCTTCGGTACTGCGCACGGCGGTCCAGTCCGAGACGACCACGCCGTCGAATCCCCAACTGCCCTTGAGAGGTTCGTCCAGCAGCGGCGATTCGGTCATGGTGATTCCGTCGACGCTGTTGTAGGCGGCCATCACCATCCACGCCCCCGCCTGCACCGCGCGTTCGAACGGATACAGGTACAGCTCGTGCAGGGCGCGCGCGGCGACGCGGACGTCGACGGTGAACCGGTCGGTCTCGGAATCGTTGGCCACGAAGTGTTTCGGGCAGGCGGCGACGCCGTGTGCCTGCACCGCACGCACATACGCGGCCGCCATCTCCGCGGTCAGCATCGGGTCCTCGGAGAAGCATTCGAAATGTCTTCCGCCGAGCGGAGATCGGTGCATGTTCACGGTGGGCCCGAGGACGGCGTAGACGTTCTTCTGCCGGGCCTGCGCCGCGATCAGGGCCCCGATCTCGGTGAGCAGGTCCCGGTCCCAGGTGGCGGCCAGCGCGGTTCCCGACGGCAGGCTCGCCGAGGGATCACGTTCGTCCCAGTTCTCGCCGCGCACACCCGACGGCCCGTCGGATACCGGCATCTCGGCGAGGCCGATCGCGGAATCCCCGGCCAGACGGAACATTCCGGCTCCGGAGATGAGTCGTAGTTCGGCCGCCGGATCCAATTGCGTTGCCAGCTGCTCGATCCGGTCGTGCATCGGCTGCCCCGTTTCGTCTCGACTGCGCATCGGCCTCGACGCTACGGGATATCGGCGGGTCGGCGCCGTATTACCCGGCGCGCGTCGGGGTTAGCGCAACCGCAACCGGACCATCGGCAGCGTATCGACCGGCGCGCCGGTCGCTCGTTCGATCACCGCGCGCAGGTTCTGCCAGGCCCGGGGGTGGTCGTGGATGTAGTGCGCGAGCGCCGCCGCCGATTCGGCCTCGGTCATCGCCGTAGCCGTCGCGGGTACCGCGCGCCGGGTGCCGACCCACAGCCGGACGTTCGAGTCGGCCTGGATGTTGCGGTACCACTGGGCGCGCGTGCCGAAGCCGGACACGATGACGTACTCGCGGGCCCCCGGGTGGTCGACCACCTCCAGCACCACGTGCCGCTTCGCGCCGCTCGTGCGGCCGATATGTTCCATCATCAACAGCCGGTGCCCGAAGACGAATCCGAGACCCGCGCGATACAGCCCGATCGGGGCGCGGACCAGGATCCTGGTGTGCAGTGCCCGCGCACCCGGCCCTGCGGCGAATTCGGCGAATGCCATGGTGATCTCCTAGTCGACAGTGAACCGGGGCCGCTCGTCGCCCGAGTCGCCCCGCACGCCCGCGATCCGCAGCAGCGGCGTCCCGAGGTCGAGTGCGCGGGTTCCGGGGTCGATGAGGCGATGCAGAACCAGGCCGTCCAGCGCGGCCACCAGCACGACCGCGGTCGCCTCCGGATCGGGGACGGATTCGTCGGCGCGCAGCCGGGCGGCGATCGCGGCGCGGAATTCGGCGAGTACGGCGGCCAGGCCCGCGCGCAGCCGGTCGTGCCGGGTGGCGGCGAGCAGCATTTCGCTGAACACCCGGGTATCGGTGTCGGTGTCGTCGTAGCCGCCGATCAGCGACAGCAGTGCGGTGATGCCGGCCGCGGTGTCGCCGAGCAGGTCGGTGGGCACGTCGTCGACCAGCCGCCGCATCATCCGCAGCGCCGCGTCGATCAGCAGGTCGTCCACCGATCGGAAGTGATAGTGCACCAGCCCGGCCCGCACCCCGGCCCGTTCGGCGACGAGCCTGGTCGTCACCGCTCCCCAGCCGCGTTCGGCGATCAGTTCCGTCGCGGCGTCCATCAGCCGGGCCCGCGTCTCGCGGCCCTGTTCTTCCGCGGTGGCCAACGCACCCCCTTGGTCGTTCGCCTTGGGCGAATGACCAAACTATACCGCGACGGTGGGAACCTCCACAAGAGGCCGTCGACCCGCCGTGCGCCACGCTCGCGGAGTTGGTCCCGGGTCAGGACGGTGTGATAGGGAATTGTCGTGTCATGCACCCCTTCCGTTCATCCCCTCTACACCGCCGCGCCGCCATGCCCGCGACGGTGACGGAGGCGGCCGTCGATCGCGCGCGAGCGCTCGGCTACCGCAGGGACCTGGACGGATTGCGCGGACTGGCCATCGCGCTGGTGGTGGTGTTCCACATCTGGTTCGGCCGGGTGTCGGGCGGGGTGGACATCTTCCTGGTGCTGTCGGGCTATTTCTTCACCGGTTCGCTGCTGCGCCGGGCCGAGTCGAGCGGTGAGGTCGGCATCGGCCTCACTCTGCGGCGCACCGCCCGCCGGCTGTTGCCCGCGCTCGTGGTGGTGCTCGGCGCCGTCGTGGTCGCGACCGTCACGCTGCGGCCGTACACGCAGTGGGGTGATCTGGCCGGCCAGACCCTGGCCTCGCTGCTGTACTACCAGAACTGGCGGCTGGCGACGACCTGGTCGGACTATCTGGCCGCCGATCCGTCGGTGAGCCCCCTGCAACACCTGTGGTCGATGTCGGTGCAGGGGCAGTACTATCTCGCGGCCCTGCTCGTGGTGGCCGCCACGGTATGGGTGTGCCGGGGACTCGGGCGCGAGCGCGCGATGCGCCCGGCGCTGGCCGCGGTGATCGTGGTCGCCGCGCTCGCCTCGTTCCTGTACGCCGCGCAGGGTTCGGCGACCCATCAGGGCTGGAACTATTACGACAGCGCCGCGCGGGCGTGGGAACTACTGGTCGGCGCCGGATTGGCACTGGCCGCCGCCTCGCTGCGCGTGCCGCGGGTACTGCGCGCGGTGCTGGCGGCCGCGGGCCTGCTGGTCGTCGCGGTGGGCGGCTGGATCACCGACGGGGCGAATCAGTTCCCGGGCCCGCCGGCGCTGCTGCCGGTCGGTGCGGCCGTGGCGCTGATCCTCGCCGGCGCCGGGGTGGGCGCCGAGGAACAGCCGCGGCTCACCCGGATGCTCGCCTCGCCTCCCCTGGTCCGGCTCGGCGACCTGGCCTACTCGTTGTATCTGTGGCATTGGCCGTTGCTGATCTTCCTGCTCGCCGAACGCGGCGGCTCCCGCGCCGGGGTGGCCGGCGGTGCGGCGGTGATCGCGGTGTCCCTGGGGCTGGCCTACCTCACCCATCGCTATATCGAGCAGCCGCTGCGCCTGCGCCCCCGGCAGGAGACCACCGCGCCGGCGTTCGGCCCCCGGTATCGCCGCACCGCCGGAGTCGCCCTGTCGGTGACGGCGGCGGTGGTCGCCTCGGCGGCGGTCACCTGGAGCGCGGTCGTGCAGACTCATCCGCCGCGGGCGGTGGGCGCCCTCGACCCGGTGCAGTATCCCGGCGCCGAGGCACTGGTCGGCGGCGCGTCGGTACCGCAGGCGCGCATGCGGCCGACACTGTACGAGGCGCCGGCGGAACTGCCCCGCCCGACCGTCGACGGATGCATCGCCGACTGGGATCACCGCGAGGTCGTCAGCTGCACCTACGGGCCGGCCGATGCCCAGCACACGCTGGCGGTGGTCGGCAACTCCCACGCCGAGCACTGGATGCCGGCGCTGCAGCAGCTGGCCGAGCAGCACCATTTCAAGATCCTGGTGCATCTGAAGATGGGTTGTCCGCTCACTCTCGATCAGAACGCCATGTACAAGGGCGAACCGAATCCGGACTGCCGCGACTGGTCCCACGAGGTGATCGACCTGCTGGGCAACGAGCGGCCCGAGTGGGTCTTCACCACCGGCACCCGGCCGGTCGACGCGGGCGGCGACGAAACCCCGCCCGACTACCAGGACGTCTGGAAGGCGTTGTCCGACAAGGGAATCCGGGTGATCGCGATCCGCGACACCCCATGGCTGCGCCGCGACGGTGTGCGCTATCGCGCCATCGACTGCCTGGCCCGCCACGGCGATCGGATCAGCTGCGGAATGCACCGCGCCGATGCGCTCTCACCGGTCAACCCGGCCCTCGACGCGGCCGCAGCCTTCCCGAACGTCTTCCCCATCGACCTCACCGACGCCGTCTGCGAACGAGACGTCTGCCCGGTGGAAATCGGCAATATCCTCGTCTACCACGACGAGCACCACTTCACCGCGAGCTTCGCGCGGTCGCTGGCCCCCGAACTCGGCCGGCAGCTCAGCCCCCTGCTGGGTTGGTGGTGAACAGCGAGGCCAGCGGTGGACGCTCGGCCGACGACACCGGACTCGTCACCCGCCGCCACCCCGCCGCCTCGGGCCGGAACTGAGTCAGCCCCACCCCCGAATCGGGAATGTCGAGGCGCGCGAGCAGGGTCGCGATGATCTGACGGCTCATCACGGCCAGTTCGTGGGTCGGCCGGTTGCGATGAATCCGGATCCCCAGATCGACCTCGTCGATCGCCGCGCGGCCGTAGCGGTGCAGGGTGTCGAGCAGGATGCCGATCTCGACGCCGTAACCGGGCGCGAACGGAACCGCGGTGAGCAGTGCGCGGGTGGCGGCGTATTCACCGCCGAGCGGCTGCCGCACATCGGCCACCTCGGGAGCGAGTGCGGTCAGCAACGGCCGGGCCACCAGCTGGGTCACCCGCCCGCCGCCGTCGGTGTCGCCGTGCGGATCGTCGCCGAGCGGCCGGCGATAGAACCCTTTCACCAGCTGAATGCCCGGATCCCGCAGCAACGGCGCCACCAGCGCGGGCACGAAGCCCGGGTCGGGATCGTGCAGGTCGGAATCGATGAATACGACGATATCGCCGGTCGTCACCGCCAGTGACCGCCACAGCACCTCCCCCTTGCCGGCCCGCACCGGCACTCCCGGCAGCGCCTCCTCGCGGGTGTACACCGCACTCGCACCCGCGGCGCGGGCGCGGGCGATGGTGTCGTCGGTCGAGCCGGAGTCCACGACGACCAGTTCGTCGACGAGTCCGCCGATCAGATCCCGAATCGAATCGATCACTCCCGCGATGGTGGCGCGCTCGTTCAGGGCCGGGATCACGACCGACACGGTCCGGTCGCCTTTGGCCCGGATCAGGTCGTTCACGCCGACATCGTGTGCGGAAGAAGCGGTTCCGGCGGCGGGTGCGGCATAGGTCATCGATATCTCCTCAGATACCCGGGTCCAGAATGTCGGTCGTCAGCTCCGGCCACAGCCGCGCCCAGGTGTCGCGCGGCTCGGCGCACCGCCAGATGGTCACATGGGCGTCGATACCGGGGAACCCGCGCGGATCGTCGAGGCGCACAAGGGGCTCGACGGTGGAAAATGTTCGGCGCAAACGCATTTCGGCAATGTCGGTATCGACATAGATGATCGTGGTGGTGCCGGGTGGCGGGCGGCCGAACTCCGCGAAACCGCGATCGGGACTGTAGACCGGCGGCAGCCCGGGCGGCCCGAAACGATCCAGCGCCGCTGCCTGCCAATAGGTGCGGGTCAGTATCGCGGTCCGGGCGTGATCCGGACCGGCTCGTTCGACGGCCAGCGCCGCGCCGGCGACGAGGGTGTCCCAGCCCGTAGTCCCCGAAACCCGCATGCGCGTGGATAATTCGGCGCGCGTGGTCACCGGTCGCGGTGGGCTGCCGGACGGCAACAGCAGCACCACCGCGAGCGCGATGACGATCGACACCGTCGCGGCGGTGAACGCGGCGGCTCGCGACCATCGCACCGGAAAGCGCTCGGCCAGCACACAGGCGCCCGCCGCGAACAGCACCGGCAGCAGCCCGGCGACGTAGTAGGGGCGCCCGCCGGTGACGGCCACGAACAGCACCACGACGCAGGTGGCAACCGCCAGGAAGCGGTGGACACGCAAGCGGCGACTCGCGAAACCGTAAGCGGCACAGCCGATCAGCACCACACCCAGCACTCCGGCCATGGTCACCAGCTGCACCGGCAATCCGGCCGTGCCGCCCGTCGCGGCATGCTGCTCGTCGCGGATCACCGCCCCCATGGCCAGCTGCGGCCAGCCGTGGCGCTCTTGCCACAGCAGCGCGGGCGCCGCCGACACGGCCGCGATGGCGGCGGCGGCCCACAGTGCGGGCCGGCGCATGAGCTCACGCGGTCCGCAGCAGGCGATGCCGAGGGCGAGGGCGGCCACGACGACGGGCAACAGCAGTTTCACCTGTAGATCGATCGCCGCGACCACTCCCGCGATCAGCAGCAACCGGTCCACTCGGGTCCGCACCCAGCGCGCCGACAGCCAGGCGAGAACGGCGACGGCCGTACTGTCGAGAGCGAACGTCGACAGCGACGCGGTCTGAGTGACCACATACGGGCAGCACGCGTATCCGATCGCGGCGAGAATCCGCGCGGCGCGGCCGCCGCCGAACTCCCGCGCCAGCGCCGCGGTGACGACGATCGCCGCCACTCCGGCCAGAATGGCCGGCAGTCGCAGCACGGTCGGGGAATCGGGCGCGACAGCGTGCGCGGCACGCGCGAGCAGCGGAACGAGCGGTCCCTGATCGACGTATCCGGCGGCCGGATGATATCCGGCGGCGACGAAGTACAACTCGTCGCCGAACCAGTCGTACCGCGCGGCCCGGGCCACGAGGATCGCTGCGGTGAGCACCGAGACCACACCGACCCATATCGCCGCTCTGTACCGTGAGACCGTTTCCGGCACAGGGTCTTTCAGCACGCACCTCGCCGGTCGACGGCCCGGTGCGATCCGAGGTGTCACAGTAATGCGGCATCGACCCGTTCGGCGCCGGTCAGAGCGATATCGCGGCACAGTTTCGTCAGGGTCGAAAGGTAGTGCGCCACGGCCTCGTGCGCACGCGGGGTATCCGGGAACACCATGCTCAGCTGGGTGACGTCGGGGAAGCGGTTGATCCACAGGTAGACCTCGCTGGAACTGGCCCGGTTGCCGTACAGTCCGCCGTTGATGCGGTCGAACATCTCCGCGCCAGCCATCCGCCGCACATCCACGTAGGAGACCATCGGCGCGGAGAAGCCGAGCCGGGTGCGGATGCGCGGATCGTCGGCGGCCAGCTCCAGCACCCGGTGCACGCACACCTGTGCCAGCTCCTTCGCCGCATCGGCCTGAGCCTGGGCGCGGCCCACCAGCGAGGTGAACGTCTCGTCCGGCCGCACCGCCACCGCGACCGGCACCAGACTGGTGTACCAGCCGATCGCCCCCTGCTCCCCCGGAGTCGAGCGAGTGTTGACCGGCGTGAACACGAAATATTTGTCCCTGCCGGTCAATTCGTATTCGGTGAGCGCGATCGCGGCGAACACGCCACCGAGGAATTTCCCGCCGAAGTCCTGGCACACCTGCTCGAACCGCAGCGCCTCGGCCTCCTCGAACAGCGGCACGGTGATCTGCGCGCCGCGAGTGAATCCGCTCGCGCCCGGCGCCACGCCGAGGTCCATCGGGAACGACGGCACCGCGCCGCCGTGGCGGATCAGCAACTCCAGCCAGCGCTGCACCGGCGCGGATTCGGTGGTGAGCTCGGCGTTGTAGCCGAGTTCCCGCGCACAGTAGGCGAGGTGCCCGTCGACCGGTGCGATGGGCACCTGTCCGCCGGACAGTTCGTTGCCGTAAAGCAGCAGCAGATCCACGCACGACAGCGCCTGCCCCACACCGTCGGTGTGCAGGTGGTCCACGGCCGCGTAGACGGTGAACGAGTCGCCCCGATCGATCACACCGAAACCGAAACAGTCCCAATCGAATACGTCGCGCGCGTGGCGCTGCACATGGTCGCGGACGGCGTCGCTGTCGGTGATCTCGCCGTAGTCGCGCGGCTCGAAGTCGATATCGGCCGGGTCGGCGACGTGGCGCGCGATCCGCTCACCGGGCTCGCAGGAGAACCAGCTCCAGAAGGTGTCGTGGCGGCGGGCGAACGCGGTGATCGTGCGGGTCATGGCGTCGCGGTCCAGCGGGCTGGGAAAGTCGAAGGCGATCATGCACAGCCGGGACGCGCGAGATCCGCTGTCGCGCTGCCGATATGCCGCGCGCAGATATTCGCGCTGCTGGTACGACGGGCCGACCGGGTGCTCCGGGGCGGCCAGGACCGCCGCACGCGACTGCGACGTGGGTGCCCAGGCGATCAGTCTGCCGGGCTGCGGATGCCAATCGTCGAAGAAACCGAAACCGACCATGGAAACCCTCGTTTCGTCCAGATGTGACGACGCGCCGGCGCCGGCCGCGCCGCCGAATCACGCGGACCGAGTCAACGGCACCCGCGCCGATCCGCCAACCGTCGCCGTGGAAGTTTGTGACCTTCCCCAGATCCGGTCGAGTCCGATAGGCCGTCGGTCCCAACAGTCGGCGCGACACCTTGCGACCGCCACCTTCGCGGGCCTACCTTGACCGCCGTCCAGTCCCGCCGAAACGAGAGAGGTAGGCGGATGATTCGCCGCTCACTGCCCACCGCCCTGCTGGCGTCGGTGCTGACCGCGGCGCTGTGCGCGGCACCCGCGGCGGCCGACGATCCACCACCCGCCCCGGTGAGCATCGCCGCGCTCACCGCCGCCGCCGAGCCCGCCGCCGACGGCGCCCACCTGCTCGGGGTCGAGCAGGAAGCCGACGGCATGCTGAATCTGCGGGTGCACTCCGCGGCGATGAACCGCGAGATCGAGGTGAAAGTCCTTCGGGCGCCGGACGGTTCGGCGCCGGCGCCGGTGTTGTATCTGCTCAACGGTGCCAGCGGCGGTTCGGAGGCCAGCAGCTGGCCCGAGCAGACCGATATCGTCGATTTCTTCCGCGGCAAACAGGTCACGGTCGTGACCCCGATGGGCGGCAACGGCAGCTATTTCGCCGATTGGCGCTCCGACGATCCCGTACTCGGCCGGCAGAAGTGGTCGAGTTTCCTCACCGCGGAGCTGCCGCCGATCATCGATTCGGCCTTCCACGGCTCCGGAGCGAATGCGGTGGCCGGTATCTCCATGGCCGGCACCTCGGTATTCCAGCTGGCCCTGGCCGCGCCGCAGTTGTATAGGGCGGTCGGGTCCTACAGCGGCTGCGCGCGCACCAGTGATCCGCTGGGCCAGGCGTTCGTCGACGGTGTGGTGCTGCGCTGGCGCGGTGATCCGCTGAATCTGTGGGGTGCGCCGGACGATCCGCTGTGGGCGGCCCACGATCCGTACGTGAACGCGGATCGGCTGCGCGGGCTGGCGATCTACGTCTCGACCGGCAACGGAATTCCCGGCCCCTTGGACAATCCGGACGGGCCCGGAATTCACGGCAATACCCGCAAACTCATCGAGCAGCTCGTCTACGGCGGGGTGCTCGAGGCCGCCACCCACAACTGCGCGATCGCGCTGCGGGACCGGCTGACGCAGTTGAACATCCCCGCGACATTCGACCTGCGCGCGAACGGCACCCATTCCTGGGGGTACTGGCAGGACGATCTGCACCGCTCCTGGCCCCTGTTCGAGCAGGCTCTGAACCGCTAGCCCGCCGCCGCGATTCTCCGTGCGGCGGAGACTGTTTCGCGCACGTACTCGGCGCGCTCGGCCGCACCGACGGCGGCACTGAGCGGGCCGATCTGGACTTCCATCGCCACCCGGTCGCCGTCGAGGACCGGGACCGTGAGATAGCTGATCGGCAGTCCGCGATCGCTGTCGAGATCGGCCCGGCTGTGCGCCGCGCCGCCGATCGTGGCCAGCAGTGCCAACACCCGCTCACGCAACGCCTTGTCCGCGGGACGGTCGGACAGATGGTCGACCACCTCGGCCAGCACCCGCAGCGTCGGCAGGCTGACCGCGTCCAGCCCCCACGCGCAATATCCCAGTGCGCGAACGGTTTCCAGCACCTGCTCGAATTCGGCCCGGCGCTCGGGTGGCGCCTGCTGCAACCACGCGCGTTGCGCGGGCAGGCCGGCGTGGGCCAGTACGGCCGCGCCGGCCGGGGGGCGCAAGGGAATTCGGGTGCCTGCCTCGATGCCGGCCGGGATCAGACCGGGCCCGCCCGCCACGGCGACGAAGATGACCTCACTGCCCGCGATGGACGTAAGGGCGGCACCGCAGCCCACGCGTTCGGCCAGCCGGCGCAGCTCCGCCTCGAGGCGGTCGTGATCACGCAGGCGATCCCGCAGCCGCCCGCCCAGCACCAGCAACGCCGGACCGGGCTCGTAGCCGAGATCGGGAAGCCGCCGGACCCAACCGGTTTCTTCCAGGGTGCCCAGGATCGCTCCCATCGTGGAACGGCTCAATCCCAGCGTATCGGCGATTTCGGCCGAGGTCAGCGCGCCGTCGTGCGCGGCGAGCAGTTCCACCACCGACACCACCCGCCGAGTCGGGGGCGAGCTTTCGGCCCGTCCGGTGTTGCCAGTCGGCACGAGGTCTCCTAACCTGTCGCGATACGAATAATTGAATCATTCGATACGAATAATCATATCGAGGAGTGCTTGTGCGACGTAAGGGCTTTACCGGGGGCGCGGTCACCTCGATCGCGGCCGCCGCGGCGGCGATACTGACCATCGGCGCGGGTACCGCGAACGCCGCGTTCGGCCCACCCCCTCCGGTCGATCCGTATCTCGGGCCGGTCGGCACCGCCACCATGCACGGCGATGCGGAATCCTCCGACAGCACTCGGCTGCCGGGCGTCGGTACCGGCGCGGTGAACGCACAGTTCCGCGAACTGGCCGCCGCGTGCCCGACCATTCTGCAGGGCGCCGACGGCATGCCACAGGCGTTGTGCACCACCGTCACCGACCGTTCGCCCAAGATATTCCTGCTCGACCCGAACAACGGTCAGCCGCTCACCTCGCTGTCACTGCCCAAGGGCGGACTGCTCGGCGGGGTCTATGCCTATCTGGACAACGCCGACCACATGGTGATGGTCGACGGTGACGACAATCTGGTACGGGTCGCGCATACGAAGGAGGGCAACGGCTGGAAGCTGGCCATCGCCTCCTCGACGCCGCTCGGCGCCGCCGTGACCGGCCACTGCGGCGGGAACGGCTGCGACAGCGTCGCCTCGCTGATGCCCGATCGCGACGGCCGGGTGTGGTTCGCCACCGCCAACGGCGCGGTGGGCGCGGTCGACCCGAAAACCGGCTCCGCGCAATCGATCACGCTGCCCGGCGAGCACGTCGACAACAGCATCTCGACCGCCCCGGAGGGCACCGCGGTCACCACCGATCACGCCACCTATCTGTTCACCGCGGAAGCCGCGGGCACTCCGCACCAGGTGTGGCGGCAGCCCTACGATCGCGGCCCGGCGCGCAAACCCGGGCAGCTCAGCTGGGGCAGCGGGGCCAGTCCGACCTTCTTCGGCCCGCGTGACGGCACCGATTATCTGGCGATCACCGACAATGCGGTGCCGCAGGAGAATCTGCTCGTCTACGACACCCGCACCGGCCGCCAGGTCTGCTCGGTGCCCGCGGTGGACGGCACCGAGAACTCGCCGATCGGCTCGGGTAACAGCGTCTTCGTGGCGAGCACCTACGGCTATCCCTATCCGGCGCTGCCCGACAACGCCGGTCCGAGCGAACCGGACAAAGCCGATTTCACCGGCGGCATGGTCCGCATCGACGTGAATGCCGACGGTAACGGCTGCACCCGGAAATGGAGCAGCGATGTGAAATCCGCCGCCGTCCCCCGGCTTTCACTGGCGGACGGCAAGATCTACACCGTCGCCCGCAAGAATCGGATCGCCGGCATCGATACCGGCAGCGCCGGAGCGGTGATCGACACCTATCACCTCGTCGTGATCGACGCGGAAACCGGCACGGAGAATTCCAGCCGGTTGATCGGCACCAGCACCGTGCACGACACCCTGCAGATGGTCGGCACGATCGCGCCGGGACGCGTGCAATACCAGGGCACCACGACCGGACTGTTCCGGATCACACCGAGCTGAACGGGAATTCGACCGCGCAGGGGCGAGACCGCTACCGGTCTCGCCCCTGCGTTCTTTCGGATCGCTCGAAGATTGCTACTGTGGTTGTCCGGTACGCGCGATCGTCTACTAAATGCGTACGTACATAGTCGAATAGTCGCAGCGATGTCCGGAATCCGCTCGGCCCATTGGCTTCTCACGTTAAATGCTTATTACGCAGCTGTATCCGCTTGGTTAGCAACATTTCTCAACCGTAAACGTTTCTGCGTCGCACCTTTACGCCCGGTTGGCACTCGTTAATCTCAAGTTCGCGCGATCCGGATAATCCGGATTTCGCACCGGCAGCGGATAATTCGGCAATTCTCCCCCTGGAATTCCCGATCGCTCGCCGCCTTATCCGATCGACCACGATGAGGATCCGATGAACAAGACCACCCGTTTGGTCTCCGGCGCGACCATAGCTCTGATGGTGACCGGTGCCGTAGCCACCACCGCCACCACTGCCAACGCCGCCACCGGCACGCCCGCGGCCCCCGCCGCCGGCGCACCGATCGCCGCCGACCCGTTCACACTGACCACCGACATCCTTCCGGGCGTGCGCTACACCAGCAACACGCAGGACGGCTCGGTCAGCATTCAGACCGGACTGGGCTCGCTCACCACGGTGGGCACCCAGTTCCAGGTCAAGGACGGCAACGGCGCCCTGGTCGCCGGTACCGCCCTGGCCACCTCGCCCAAGGCCGAACAGGCCGCCACCGCACCCGCCTCGCTGCCCGAGACCCAGCAGGCGGCCGCCGAGCAGCCGGCGCCCCAGTCGGCCGCCGTCGAACAACCGGTCACCTCCGCCCAGCCGATCTATACCCAGGACGAGTTCAACTCCGCCCTGAGCGTGGCCGCCACCCAGTTCGGGCTGGCGACCGGTATCGGCAGCCTCGCCGGCGGCGCGGTGGGCGGCATCACTGGCTGCGTGCTCGGCGCGACGATCGGCTTCGCCCTGGTGCCGGAGTTCTTCCTCGGCAGTGGCGCGGCGGGCTGCCTGGTCGGCGCCGGACTCGGTGCCACCGTGGGTCCGCTGATCGGCGCCGCCATCCTCGGCGTGCCGGTCGGTATCGCCAGCGCGGTGCAGATGTACAACACCCTCAACGCACCTGCTCCGGCCGCCTCCTGAGTCGGCTCTCCCACCCTGTGGCCCCGTCGTTCCGGCGGGGCCACAGCCGTTCCCGGGGGCCGGGAATGGGTACTATCCCGGTACGTAGTCGATGGTGGAGAGGTGCGATGGCACATCGTTTCGGGGATCTGGAGGCGGTGGTGATGGACCGCATCTGGTCCGCTCCCGACACCATCACCGTGCGGACCGTGTTCGAGGACCTGCTGCGCAGCCGGGAAATCGCCTACACCACGGTCATGACCACCATGGACAATCTGCACCGCAAGGGCTGGCTGGAACGCGAACGCGACGGCAAGGCCTATCGCTATCGAGCGCGCCTGAGCCGCGAACAATACAGCGCCCAGCTGATGCGCGAGGCGCTCGGCGGCGGCCGCTCCGATCTGGTGCTCGCCCATTTCGTCGAGCAGATCTCCGACGACGACACCGCCGCGCTGCGCAAGGTGCTGCGCCGCGCGAAAACCCGCAATGCCCACACCGAGCAGCCGGGTACCGAGGTCGCCGAGTGACCCTCGCGCTGTGCCTGCTGGGTTATTCGGCACTGGTCTGCGTTCTCGGCCCGCCGATCCTGACCCGGCTCACCGCGCACGGCAGCGTCCCCGCGCTCGGCGTGCTGGCCTGGCTCACCGCGATCGCCGCCGTCCTCGGCGCCTGGGCGGCCGCCGCGGTGGCCCTGACCGTGCAGGTCGCCCACACCTGGGATCTGCCGATGGCCCACCTGTTCGACGACTGCTGGGTCGCCGTACACGCCACCGCCGACGGCAGCCACGGTCCGATCGCGCAGTTCGCCGCGCTGATTTCGGCCCTCGCGCTGATCGGATTCGTCGTGGTGCGCGGCGTGCGGGTGATCGGTGCGGTGGTGCGCGCGGGACGCAGCAGCGCCCGGCACGCCCGCTCGGCCTCGCTCATCGGGCGGCGACTCGACGACGCCGGCGCGGCCGCGGCCGTGGTCATCGATGCGCCGCAGCGGGCGGCCTACTGTGTCGCGGGGCGACCCGGGACCGTGGTGGTGACCAGCGCCGCGGTGGCCGCGCTGGATCGGCCGCAGCTGGCCGCGGTACTCGCCCACGAGGACGCGCATCTGGCCGGGCGGCACCATCTGATCCGGGCGTCGACCCGCGCGCTGACCATCACCCTGCCGCGCATTCCTTTGTTCGCCGCCGCCGACGACCGCATCGCCCAGCTGCTGGAAATGTGCGCCGACGACCGCGCGGCCGGTCGCCACAGCCGCAGCGCCGTCCTCACCGCACTGCTCACGCTGTCCGGAGCCACCGGGGACGCCGAGATCGGCTCGCTGCTCCCGGATTCAGCGCTGGGCACGAGCACACTCGCCGTCGCCGACCGGGTGCATCGGCTGGTGCGCTCCGAGTCGCGCACGACGCGCGCCGGCCGCGGAATTCCACTCGCGCTGTTCGCAACAGCGGTCGCCGCGGTGCCGGCCTCCGGATATCTGCTGGTGCATTTCGGGATGGCAGGCTGTCTGCCCTTCGTCCACTGACACGGCGCGGGGACCGGCCCATTCGAAACCGGTCCCCGCGCAGGGTCGTTCAGTTGTAGACGGCGCCGAACGACGGGACGGAGATGGTGCCCAGCTGGTACTGGAAACCGTCGGGGTTGGCGTCGGAAACCGGAACCGGCCACCGGTGCCACAGCGTCCCGTACACCGCGGCCACCACCATCCCCGCCCCCGGATCGAAAACAGGGGTGCGGATGGTGGTGTCCACCGGCACGTCGTTGTGTTCGATCAGCGTTTGGGTGCCGCTGCGCCCGTTCGACAGGTTGTACCAGACGACCTGCAGATTCGCCCCGCCCTGATTCGGGGCGATGGTGCCCGGCCCGCCGAAGAAGCCGAGGCGGAAGCCGTCGTAGTTCAACGCGATTCCCGACCCGTAGACGCCGGGGCCGGTGCCGCGCCCGATGTCGGATTGGGCGGGTATCTGGAACGGCTGGGCGGGCAGCGCCGCCTGCTCGACGGTCGGTCCCGCGGCGAGCAGCCGATCGATCGCCTGTTCGGCCGCCGGATTCCCGGCCGCCGCCGCGCGCAGATGGGCGGTCGCCGCGGACCAGTCCACGGCAGCCGGTTCCGCCGCGACGGGACCGGCGAACACCGCGGCCGCCGCCGCTGCTGCCGCCGCTGCGGCGGTGAGACGATGGGTGACACTCAGTCGACGCATAACCAGTTCTCCTCGAGTATTCCGGTACAGCTTGCTGAGAAATTGCGATATATCCTGTCACCGTAGCTTTTTCATCCCCGAGTGCGCGGGTGCGGCGCGCTGCAATCGGGCGGCGAGTTCGCGGACATGGTCGGCGACCTCGGGCGGGGAGTCGACGCGGAAGTCGCAACCGAGCCGCAGCAGCCGGAAGACCAGCCACTGCATGGTGTCGGCCTCGGTGCGCAGCCGGCAGGTGTGGTCGTCGACTTCCTCGACCTCGCCGAGCGCAGCCGCGGACGCGCGGATATCGTCCGCCGGGGCGAACACGGTGACCTCCGCGCGGTACACCGGTGCGAGCGAATACAACGAATCGCGGACGTAGGTGGCCGCATCCTCGGCGGGCAATTGCCGTGCCTCGGTGCGCAAGCCGATCGCCTGCGGATTCTCGATCCGGTCGATCCGGAAGATCCGCCAATCGTCGCGCTCGCGATCGAAGGCGACCAGATACCAGCGCTGTCCCGCAGCCACCAAACGATGCGGGTCGACCAGCCGCCGGGTCCGCGCACCGACGTTCGAGCGGTATCCGAACCGCAGTTGTTCCCGCCCGCCGATCGCGGCCGCCAGCACCGTCAGTATCCCGGTGTCGACCGGCGAATCCGATGCTGGGGCAAGGGTTTCGGTGGCAGCGCTCACCGAGCGGACCCGGCTCCGCAGCCGGGTCGGCAGCACCTGCTCGAGTTTGGCGAGCGCACGCACCGCCGCCTCGTCCGCACCGGGCAGCGCATGCGCGGCGACGGTCCGCAGCCCGATCGCGGTCGACACCGCCTCGTGGTCGTCGAGCAGCAGCGGCGGCATCGCCGTGCCGGCGGCCAGCCGATATCCGCCGTATACCCCCATCGTCGCCTGTACCGGATAGTCGAGTTCGCGTAGCCGATCGATATCGCGGCGCACGGTCCGGGGACTGACACCCAGCCGCTGCGCCAGCTCGCTGCCCGACCACTCGCGCGGTGTCTGCAGCAGCGACAGAAGGGTGAGCAGGCGCTGCGTCGTATCGGTCACCACGTCATTCTGCCCCGGAACTAGGACAGTTTCCGACCGTTATGTGCGACGCTCGCCGAGCGCGTGATCCGCCACGTCGCCGGTTCAGCGCTGGGGACAGCGACCGGTCTGCGGCAGAATGCCTGTGCCGCAACCTGATCGGCAGGTCGCGGCACAGTGGAGGCGGGAATGACCGAGGAAATTGTGGGCCGGCATGCCGAGGTCGAGGTAAACGGTTCACCGATGACGGTTTATCTGGCGCGGCCGGTGCGCGGCGGCCGGTTACCCGTGGTGCTGGTCGGCGCCGAATTGTGGGGTCTGACAGCCGAAGTGCGGGCGGTGGCCGACCGGGTGGCCGCGCTGGGATATGTGGCGGTGGTCGCGAATCTGTATCACCGATGCGGACCCGAGACCGCCACCGGCCTCACCGAATCCGACGAGAACCGGGCGCGGGCCTTCGAGCTGCTCGGCACGCTCACCCGCGACGGCGTGGAGGCCGATCTGCGTGCGGCCGTGGACTTCGCCCGCGAGCAGGGCGACGGCAGCGACACCACCGGCGCTCTCGGATTCAGCCTCGGCGGGCACATCACCTACTTCGCCGCGACCCGGCTGGATCTGGCCGCCGCGGCGATCTTCTACCCCGGCTGGCTGCCGGTGGCCGGTACCGCGCTGAGCATCCCGGATCCGCTGCTGTCCTACACCTCGTCGATCGCCGAACGCGGCACCCGCCTGCTGATCCTGCTGGCCGAACGTGACCACGTGATCGACGCCGAGCAGCGCACGGCCATCGACGCCGCACTCTCGCAAGCGGGAGCGGAGTACGAACTGGTCGTCTATTCCGGCGCACAGCACGCCTACTTCTTCCCGGGGCGGCCGGTGCACGACGCGGCGGCCGCGGCCGATTCCTGGCAGCGCGTGACCGAGCTGTTCGCCGCGAGGTTGGGTTCGGCGACCGATGAATTTCCGGCGCGCGCCTCGTCCTAGGAGCATGCAGACACAGATCCTCAGTACCCCCGAGGCCGATCTCACCTACGACGTCCGTGGTCCGCTGCCCACCGCCGACGGGCGCGCGCCGCTGCTCATGGTCGGCCAGCCGATGACGGCCGACGGTTTCGCGACCCTGGCCACCTACTTCCCCGATCGCACCGTGATCACCTACGACCCGCGCGGGCTGGGGCGCAGCGTGCGCAAGGACGGGCGGGTCGACCATTCGCCCGTCGTGCAGGCCGAGGATCTGCACGCCCTCATCGAGCAGGTCGGTGGTCCGGTGGAGATCTTCGCCAGCAGCGGCGGAGCCGTGACCGCGCTGGCCCTGGTGGCCGCGCACCCCGGCGACGTGACCACACTCGTCGCGCACGAGCCGCCGATCCTGCCGGTGCTGCCCGATGCGGAAGCGGCCCGCCGGGCACAGATCGCCGTACGAGATGTGTACGAGGCCAAGGGATTCGGCGCGGCGATGGCCGCCTTCATCGCGATGGCATCGTGGCAGGGCGAATTCACCGACGAATTCTTCGCCCTGCCCACCCCCGACCCGGCGCAGTTCGGCATGCCCACCGAAGACGACGGTTCCCGCGACGATCCCCTGGTCTCGGATCGCTCCTGGGCGGTCAGCGGCTACGTCCCCGACGCCGCCGCACTGACAGCGGCCCCCACCCACATCCTCATCGCGGTCGGCGAGGAGTCTGCAGGCGTACTGACCGCCCGCACCGCAGCGGCCACAGCCGCCCTCCTCGGACAAGAGCCCACCGTTTTCCCCAGCCACCACAGCGGTTTCGTCGGCGGCGACGCCAGCTATGCGGGTCAGCCGGAGGCTTTCGCGAAGCGGTTGCGAGAGGTACTCGACGCCCACCGCTGATTCGAAAACCGTTCACGGCGAGCGCTTTTACGATCACGCGATCTCGCCGTGGCGGTCTCGTCGCCACCGCCCGCGCTCAGTTACTACGCGCTCGCACACGGTCAGCAATCGAGCTGAATGACCGCTCCTGCCGATGAGGGCGAACCCTCGGCGGTGCTCGATCGGCGGCGTGCGGCGTGTGGTCGGTCCTATCTTCGGCAGCCGTCGAGTAGCAAGCGGAGCGTGAGGCGGGGGTCGTAGTTCGGGTCGGTCATCTCGGCGCCCGCGCAGATGTCGCCAATGGCGCGCATCAGTTGGTAGGCAGTGAAATCTGTGGTGACCTCGCCCGCGCCGCGGGCGGCGGTGAGGAGGTTCTCGAAGACGGGGACCAGGCGGTCCAGGAACAGGGCGTGCAGGGCGGTGATGCCGTCGGGGTCGCTGCGCATCGCGGCGGCGAGCCCGTGTTTGGTCGCCAGGAAGTCTGCGAAGAGGTCCACCCATCGGCGCAAGGCTGCGAAGGGTGAGGAAGCTGTCGCGAGGAGAGCGGGGCCGGCCTCGGCGCAGGCGTCGACCTGATGACGGTAGACGGCCGCGACAAGGTCTGCGCGTGTGGGGAAGTGCCGGTAGATCGTGCCCATGCCGACCCCGGCCTCGGCG
This sequence comes from Nocardia sp. AB354, assembly GCF_049538315.1. Lineage (NCBI taxonomy): Bacteria > Bacillati > Actinomycetota > Actinomycetes > Mycobacteriales > Nocardiaceae > Nocardia > Nocardia sp. AB354. The sequence goes on from NZ_JBMVFU010000015.1 coordinate 36,442, forward strand.
GCGATACGGCGCACGGGAGCGTCCACTCCGTCGGTGCGGAAGACCGCGGCTGCGGCGTCGAGCAGCGCTTTCGCATTGCGTTGGGCATCCGCACGTTTCGCGGTCGTCGGTGACGGCTCACTCACCCGTTGCTCCTTCCTCCGGCAGTACTTGCTAATCGGAACACCGCTCCGTATATTCGGAACAACGCTCCGATTAGGAGTTTAGCGTCCTCGAAGGGAATTTCTCATGTCCGCACCAACCACCCCGATCGTCAGCATCGAGCCCGTCACGCTGGCCGCGCCCGAGCGCGGCGTCGACCTGCAGGTCCGCGTGTCCGCGCCTGTCTGCGGATCCGGCCTGCCGATCGTCGTCCTCGCCCACGGCTTCGGCCAGTCCATGTCCTCCTACGACCCGCTCGTCGACCACTGGGCCGCCAATGGATTCGTCGTTGTGCAGCCGACTTTCCTGGATGCGCGGACGCTCGGCGTTACTGCCGACGATCCGCGGTACCCGGACATCTGGCGCATCCGCGTCACCGACGTCGTACGGGTACTCGACGACCTCGATCAGGTCTGCGCCGCGGTTCCGGGCCTCGGTGAGCGCATCGATCGTGAGCGAATCGCCGTCGCGGGGCACTCCTGGGGCGGGCAGACCGTGAGCATGTTGCTCGGTGCTCGCGTCCTCGGCGCGGACGGTCGGCCCGGTCCCGATATGACCGACCCCCGCGTGAAAGCCGGTGTGCTGCTTGCGACTGCCGGCCTGGGCGGGGACGATCTGACCCCGTTCGCCGTGGCGAACTTTTCCTTCATGAACCCGGACTTCGACGGTCTGGCCACACCGGCGCTGGTGGTCGCGGGTGATCACGATCAATCCCAGCTCTCGACCCGCGGACCCGACTGGTTCACCGATGTGTACACCCACAGCCCCGGCGCACAGAGCCTGCTCACCGTGTTCGGGGGCGAACACTCGCTCGGCGGAATTCACGCCTACAACGCCGCGGACACCACCGACGAAAGCTCCGAACGCGTCGCCCTGATCCGCGAGGCCGCCTGGGCCTATCTGCGCAGCACCCTCGGAATCGACACTGCCGCATGGGAAAAGGTGCAGGCCGAGCTGGCTGGAACCGCCGACCCGATCGGACGGATCGACCACAAGTGACGCCTGTCGCGCTGATCCCGCCCGCCGTCGCCGGCGCCGAGGTGGACAACCGCGTCGGCAGCGAGACGTCCGGCCATGAGCAGGGACATCCTCCCCTGGGTGAACTCTCGATATCCGAGTTACGGGAACGCACGGGGCCGGCGTCCTCGGCGCTGGGTTCGCCGGTCCGGCCGATAGCATCTAATCAAATTGTCGTGCAATGACATCGGCTAGGTTGCGGCAGCTCGATGAGCACGTCGAGCAGATCCAGCAGGGCCAGGGGCTCCAACCTCGATCGGCTCCCGAACGACCGGAACGCGGCAATATCGGATGTACTGAACAGTTGGGGAGAACGATCGGTCGAATATCTCCTCCCAAGGTCTCGGGGCGAGGTTACCTTCGGCCCTGGGGCGACTGCGGAACTGTGCCGACGATGGATCTATGACCACGGGATCCGGTGTCGGCCCCATGCTTATCGAGTCCGCGGTGCCGGCCTTCGACGCCGACCTGATCGAGCATCTGGTGGTGCACGCCGATCCGCGTGCGACCTATCAGGCAGCGCGCGACCTGGATCTGCTGAGCGTGCGTACGCCGCTGACGACGGTCTCGATGTGGGTTCGGGGGCTGCCCGCGCGCTGGAGCGGCCAGGCGGTCCCCCCTCCGCAGCGACTGGTGGTGGGTGAGGGCGTCGGGCTGCCGGGCTGGCTGCTGCTCGGCGAGATCCCGGGACGTGAGATCGCGTTCGGTGCGGTCGGCAAATTCTGGCGGCCGGATATCGAATGGCGCGACGTAACACAGGCGGACTTTGCCGGCTTCGCCGAGCCGGGATGGGGGAAGATCGCGGCGAACTTCACCGTCACCGGTTATGGCGAGCATGCCAGCCTGCTCGGCTACGAGGTTCGCACCGTCACCACCGATCCCGTATCGCGGCGGCGATTTCTGCGGTACTGGTGGTTGATCCGCCCGTTCGTGGCGCACATAATGCGGGCCACGTTGCGCACGATCGCTAAGGACGCCGAAACACGGGGGTGAACGGATATCGACCGACAGTCGTTGCGAGCCAGCGGATTCCGATCCCACGCTGACAGTTCACGCCCAGGCCTGATCGACCGAGCCGAGCCGGGCCGGCGGACCGCTCGCTCATCGGCATGGACAGACGTTCCATGGATGCCCAACGGCTCGAGTCGATCTCAGGCCATCGAGAGCGCAGAGGCCGTCCTCTCGACGTTGCGCTTCAGCACGGCCAGCATGCGCGCCTGCATGATCCACACCACCACGGGAAAGGCCCAGTCGTACATCAACCGCTCGAACCATTTGGGGCGGGCGGCTTGGTAGCCGCCGATGACCAGGCGGGTGCGTCGGCCAGGCAGCTCGGTCAGGCGAAAGCCCCAGAGCCCCTCCATATAGGCCGAGGGCCGCGGCCGGCTCGGATCGAGCAACTGCCCCCGGAGATCAGCCAGCCAGTAGAGCCCCAAGAATCGGTTCGGCTCGAGAGTTACCACCGCGTAAGAGGGGAGGCCGAGGCACTTCATTCGGTCCCCGACGCCGAGGCCCTGCCACTCCGGGTGAACCTCCCGGGCGCTGGGACGGCCCGCGTTGTCGAGGAGGTCCCAGGAATAGAAGCCTCCGCGGTCCCAACCCATCTGAACCAGCCACGGCCATACCTGCTCTGCCGGCGCCTCGATGGTGACGGCCATGGTTGCTCCCCGCTCGCCCTCAGGGACGAAGTCGCCACCAGGAAAGGGGCCGGCAACTTCGTCATCGGTCGCACCCCACGTCATCAGTCGAGGCGCCAGAAGGCGCCGGTAGGCCACCGTAGCCGCTATTCCCACTGCCGCGGCACCCGCGCTCCCGAGCACACCGGTCATACGACAACCATGCGACACCGTGCAGGCAGGCCACCAGGGCCAAATGTCATAGCGTTCGAGCGGACCCAAGATCTCGGTCGGCGACTCGGCACACGACGCCCGACGTGATACGTAGCCCCCGCTTCGAATACCGCGCCTCGATAATCGGATCGGCGCAATCCCCCTCGCTATCACCCGCCACGCCAAGAGGGACACTCTGCTGGCAGCCGGCGCCGCCGCGGTCATCTTCACCGACCACGACGATGTCGTCGAGGCGACGCACCGGTACACCGACGACGTCGGCGCCGACATCATCATGGATTCCATCGCGCCCGACACCATCTTGTCGCGAACGAATGCACGAGCAACGCCCGACAGACCTTCTCAGGCGCCGACACCATCGGCAGACGGCTGAGATATTCCTTGACAAGAATATTCTTCCAAGTGAATACTTAGCTCATGGATCAGATCTTCTCCGCCCTGGGCGACGGTGCGCGGTGGCGGATCGTCGAGCTGCTGGCCGAGCGACCTCGCTCGGTCGGGGAATTGGCGGAGGCGACCGGGTTGCGGCAGCCGCAGACGACCAAACATCTGCAGACGCTGGCTCGGGCGGGGGTGGTCACCGTCTTTCCGTTGGGGCAACGACGGGTGTACGCCCTCGAGGCGGGACCGCTGCACGAGCTGGCTCGGCGGCTGCGCGAGGTTGCGGAGACGGCCGAGGCGCATGCCGGCGAGCGGGACGTGGTTGCCCGCTACCGCGCGGCGATCGACGCGGAAACCGCTGCGGCGCACCGTGATCGGTGGGCAGACGGGCGGACGTTCAGCTTCGAGCGCACCCTGGCCGCGCCACGTAGCACCGTGTGGCGGCACTGGGTCGATCCGGATCTGCTGGCGGCCTGGTGGGCGCCGGCGCCCATGCGCATCACCGAATGCGTGCTCGAACCCGCGGCCGGCGGCCGGGCCGTCCTGGACTATCGCGACCCCGAGGGGCAGCGGTATCGCTCGAAGGGGCACGTGCTGGCGGCGGAGAAGAACGAACGCCTCGTCTTCGAACTGTCCGTCCTGGACGACGCGGGCGCGGTGGCTTTCACCGCCCGCTACACCCTCACCCTCACCGAGACGGCCGAAGGCACCCGGCTGCACCTGGCATCGACCATCACCGACACGACCGTCGACGCGGCCGCCTTCATCGCCGGAATCGAAACCGGTTGGGCCGCAGTCCTCGACAACCTCGCCGACGCCGTCGGCGCATCCATGTCCACCGAATAACCAGACGAACAAAGGAGCCATCATGAGCAGCACGAATGCCCGCAGAGTGACCGCCAACCTCAGCATCACCCTCGACGGCCGGTACCGCGGACCCGGCGGCCCCGCCGATATGGGCCCCATCGTTCGCTATGCGACCACCGAGGTCGCGCGCGATCACCTCACCCGGATGCGGGAGAACGCCACAACGGCGGTGCTGGGCCGGCTCAACGCGGAGGGTTTCCTCGGCTTCTGGCCCTCGGTCGCCGCCGACGACACCGCCGACCCGCGCGACCGCGGATATGCGAAGTGGCTGGTCGATACGGAGAAGGTGGTGCTGTCCCGGACGCTGACCGACGCACCCTGGGCCCGCACGCGCATCGTGAACGCCCCCGCCGCCGACGTGATCGCCGACCTGCGCGGCACCGGCACCGGCGACATCCTGGTCAACAGCAGCGCGAGCGTCATCAAGGACCTGCTCGCCGCCGATCTGCTCGACCGCCTGTATCTCATCGTCTGCCCCGAGATCGCCGGTGGCGGACCGCGCCTGTTCGACGACGGTCTGCCGGCGACGACATGGTCACTCTCCCACCAGGAAACGGGTGAACTGGGCGAGATGGCCGTCGTCTACGATCGCGTGCGCTGACTCGGGCAGCTCTCACGCACCGAGGGCGTCGGCGAACAGCGGCCACGAGGTGTGCAGGTCCTCCTGCCAGTAGCCCCAGGAGTGGGTGCCGGTCGGCCGGAAATCGAAGGTCGCGGGCACGCCGAGTTGCTGCAGGCGGTCGTGCAACTGGTGAGTGCAGAGATTCGTGACGCCTTCGAGTGCCGCACCGAAAACGAGTTGATAGGCGAGCTGCGTCGCGTCACCGTGTGCGCCCTGGAAAGTGTCGAGCGGTCCCGGGATTCCGGTGCCGGTGGAGACGTAGATCGCGGTGCCGCGCAAGCGATCCGCGTGCACGTAGGGGTCGTTGGCCGCCCACGCCGGATCCGTCGGCGGCCCCCACATGTTCACGGTGTTCCCCATCCGATTTCCGACCACGGCGTCGACGATCAACTGCCCCTGCGGGTCGCTGGTGCGCACACATCCGGAGTACGAGCCGACCGCCTTGTACAAACCCGGCGCGGCCAGTGCCAGCTGAAAGACCGACGTCCCCGCCATCGATATTCCGGCGATCGCGTTCACCCCGGTACCGCCGAATCCGGAATCGATGATCGGCGGCAATTCCTTGGTCAGGAAGGTGCGCCACCGCTGCCGGCCCAGCACCGGATCGTCGGCGCGCCAATCGGTGAAGTAGCTGCTGGCACCGCCGAACGGCACCACCACGTTGACCTGCTTGTCGGCGAAGAATGCGGCGATATCGGTGCGATCGGCCCAGCTGCCGTCGCTGATCCCGCCGTTGGCTCCGTTGAGCAGATACAGCGTCGGCGCCGGCCGGTCCGGGTCGGCGGCGCGAATCAGTTGCACGCGAGTCACATTGCGCATGGCCGCCGAGTACACGCCGATATCGAGGATCCGGTCGTCGCGCCGGTGGATGTCGCTGATGTGCGAACCGTCGGGTGCGCCGGCCTCGGGGGGATCGGCGATCGCGCGCTCGTTCGAGGCGGTGATTGCCGCCGCCACGGTGATCACGGCCGACAGCACGGCGACGGCACGGGCGATGCGCATTCTCGGCGGACGGCTGACCATCCTCGCACTCCGATCTCGACATGTGTTCGCGGCCCGACTCCCCGACGGCCGACCACAGTCAACGACGCCGGCCGCTGCCCCGGCACCCGATAGCGCGGAATTTGTGGCCATTACCAGACCGGGCGCGTCCGCGCTGGCATACGGGCCAAAGCCGGCGCGCGGCGATTGCCGGGTAGCACCGCGGCGGCCTATCGTCGGCGCCGGCGGTTCCGCGGTTTCGGACCCAGGAAAGGCGGCGCGTGAATTCTGCTGTGTTGCATGGGAATTCTGGTGTGTTGCAGGGCATCGGCCGCATTTCGGTGCGGCTGGCCGCGGCGCTGTCGATGACGGCCGGACTCGCCTGCGGTTCGGCCACCGCCCAACCGCCCGCCACCGCACCCGATTCGCCTGTACCCGCCTCGGTTTCGGCCACCCAGGCCCTGACGGACGCCCGTCCCTCCGCCGACGGGTCCGTCCTGACGACGGCCACGCCAGGTTCAGCACGCGCCCTCACGGTCACCGTCCATTCCGCGTCGATGAACATTCCGATCCGGCTGGAAGTGCTTCCGGCGCCGGACCGCTCGCGGCCGGCACCCACGGTGTACTTGTTGAACGGCATCGACGGCGGCGCCGACGGAAACTGGATCAACCGGACCGATATCGCGCAGTTCTTCGCCGACAAGCAGGTGACCGTAGTGGTGCCGTTCGGCGGCGCCAGCAGTTACTTCACCGACTGGCGCGCCGACGATCCGGTGCTGGGCCGGCAGCGGTGGACGACGTTTCTGACCGAGGAACTACCACCGATCATCGATTCCGGCTTCGGCGGAAACGGCAGGAACGCGATCATCGGAATATCGATGGCGGGGACCTCGGTCTTTCAGCTGGCACTGGCCGCCCCGGGCTTGTACAAGGCGATCGGGTCGTACTCGGGCTGCGCGCGCACCAGCGATCCGCCGGGTCAGCTCATCGTCGACGCGGTCGTGGGCGGCGGCAGGGGCAACACCGTGAACATGTGGGGCCCGCCGACGGACCCGGTTTGGGCGGCCAACGACCCCTACCTACACGCGGACCGCTTGCGCGGCACCGCGATCTACGTCTCCACCGGCACGGGCCTACCCGGACCGCTCGACACCCTCGACGGTCCCGGAATCCGTTCCAGCCCAGCGAAATTGGCCGATCAGATCCTCGTCGGCGGCGCCCTGGAAACCGGCGCGGTTCGCTGCACCCGCGAACTCCGCACCAGGCTCACCGAGCTCGCCATTCCCGCCACCTTCGACATGCGTCCCACCGGCACTCATTCCTGGGGCTACTGGCAGGAGGATCTGCACCGGAGCTGGCCGGTGTTCGCTCGGGCACTGGGACAGTGAGCCCACCCGAGTTCGGCGCGGACCCACCGCTCCGGTCCGGCCCGAGCACGGCGCGCGGGCGCTACGCTGCCAAGAATGGGTAGTTCCGCCGATTCGGACGCCGAACGCGGCCCGCAGGGCAAGCCGTCGGTCCCGGAGCCGATCGCGGCAGCCGAACGCGCGGCCTCCGAGTCGGCCGGCGCGCAGCACCCGCACGGGCGGCCGGGCCCGCGGTTCGACCGCAATTCTCCGTTCGTGATCGGCGTGACCGGCGGCCTCGGCGTCCTCCTCGCGATCGGCATCGTGGACATGCTGGCGACCGCACGACAGGCCCTCGTGCTGGTGGGTGTGGCGCTGTTCCTGGCGATCGGGATCGAGCCGCTGGTCGCCTCGCTGAATCGGCGCCGGTTGCCGCGCTGGGCCGCCGTCGCCGTCGTATTCGGCTGTGCCACACTGCTCGTCGCCGGATTCCTGGCCGCGGCGATCACACCGCTCGTCACCCAGGGCGGCGATCTGGTCGACCACGCCTCCGACCGGCTGCACGACCTGGAGAACCAGTACCCGCTGATCCGATCGTGGTCGCAGCGTCTGCACCTGGATCAGGAACTCGAACACGGCCTCACCGACAACCCCGAGCTGCGCCACGGTCTGCTCGGCGCCGGTGAGCGCGTCTTCGGCGTCTTGGCCAGCGCTTTGATCGTGGCGGTGCTGACCATCTACTTCTCGGCGAATTTCCCGCGCATCCGGCACAGCCTGTACCGGTTCTTCCCGCAGTCGCGCCGCCCCCGCGCCATCCTGCTCGGCGACGCCATCTTCGCCAAGGTCGGTGGATACGTCCTGGGCAATCTGCTGATCTCGCTGATCACCGCGATTGCCACGTTCATCTGGCTGACCGTGTTCTCGGTGCCGTACCCGCTGATCCTCTCGGTGCTGGTGGCTTTGCTGGACCTGGTGCCGCTGATCGGCTCGACGGTCGCCGGGCTGATCATCACCGCCGTCGCGCTGACCGTCTCGCTGCCGGTCAGCATCGCCACGGCCGGATTCTTCCTCGCGATGCGGCTGCTGGAGGACTACCTGCTCGTCCCGCGCATCATGGACCGCACCGTCCGGGTGCCGGCGGTGGTCACGGTGGTGGCGATCATTCTGGGCGGCGCGCTGCTCGGCATCCTCGGCGCACTGCTGGCGATCCCGTGCGCCGCCGCGGTGCTGCTCATCGTGCAGGAGGTGGTCTACCCGCACCTGGACGCCACCACCGAGCGGCCACCGGCCGGTTCCGGCGCGTAGGGCCCGAATCAGGCGGGCCGGCGCACCGGCGTGGACGCATCGCGGTCGGCGATGCTGAGCCGGGCGATCAACGCCGAACGCAAATACCACAATCCGGTGGTGCGGGACGGATCGAAGCCGGTCAGCTGGCCGATGCGGCGCAGCCGATAATCGATGGTGTTCGGGTGGATGCACAATTGCCGCGCGGCGCGCTGCCGGTTGAGGTCGGTGTTGAAGAAGACGTGCAGCGTTTCCAGCAGCTCGGGGTGGTCGTCCAGGGGTGCCAGCCGGGCGTCGAGGATGTCGCGGCCGATGCCGGGCCGGGTGAGCTGATACTGCAGCGCGAGTTCGGCGAAGCGATGCACTCCGGGCCCGCGTCCGAGCCGGCGCACCGTGTCGAGCAGGTCGTGCGCCCGCTGCGCCGCGGCCGGGACGTCGGCCGCGGCGGCGCCCACCATCGCGGCGGTCAGCGGCACGCCGGCCAGCTCGGACAGCCTGGCGAGCAGATCGTCCAATTCCGTTTCCGTGCAGGCGGTTTCGGGGATGAGCACCGTGCCGCCGTCGACCGAGAGCATCGCCAGCGGCTGATCGCGCAGCAGCTTCGCCAGCGCGGCCTGCACCCGCCGCAGTTTTCGGCGCGCGACCACGTTCCGGTCCAGCCGCGGATGCGTTTCGTCGGGATGCGGCGGAATCCACAGGGCGAGAACGTGATACCGCTCGGCGATCCGGATCCCGCATTCGCGCGCCAGCTTCGTGGTGGCGTGCCCGCCGAGCAACGCCGAGGTGAGGGTGTGCACGGCGGTGTGGTGTTCGACGGCGTCGGCGCGGCGCTCCTGGACGTAGACCTTGCTGACGGTCGCTGTGATCAGGTCCAGCAATTCCAGCGCGGTGGCGGTGCCCCGGACGACGAGTTCGGCATCGCTGGCCTTGGCCCGGGCGAACAGCAGGTCCAGTCCGGCCTTGAATCCCTCGTGGACCGCGTGCACGACCACCTCGATCGGGATGCCGGCGCGGCACCAGCGCGCGGCCGCGGCCCGCAGCCGATCGGTGCGTTCGGGAAGATCCCCGCCGTTGACCCGGCGGATCGACCATTCCACGCAGATCCGCGCGACGGCCGACACCTCACCGGACATCACATCGGCGGGCAGGGTGGTGAACGGCGCCACGGATCCGCCGAGGTGCAGGACCAGTTCCCGGGACATGGCCTGCGCGTCCCGCATGGACAGCGAGGTGGCGCGGCCGGACATCGCGCGCTCAGCACCGACCGTGCTTGCTGTAGTCACTCTGACCTCCTTGTCACGGATCGGTGACCAGGCGATATCGACACCGCCCGATCACCGGCCGTAGGTGTTACCTGATGGAACGGTAATGCGAGCCTCCGCTCACCTTCTACTCCGTTTTGGACATTTTCGACACCCCGCCGCATAGCCTCTGACCTGCTCGAATCGGTGACTGCACGAGCAGATCTGCACATTTGGCGACAAAATATGGGGAACCGCTCACTTTTTGCCCCACTCCCGTCGCCACACTCTCGCCGCCGGAGATCGTCGCCGGCACCGATGACTTCCGCGCGCTCGCGCCGTCGGATCGTGCAACAGGGACTTATCGGATCCAGGAGACATCATGCGCACGATCACGGCCGGCTTGTTCATCGCTCTCGACGGTGTCGTCGAGAATCCGCAGGACTGGCACTTCCCCTATTACAACGAGGAGATGGGCGCGGCGGTCGATGCCCAGCTCGGCAGTGCCGACACGCTGCTGCTGGGGCGCAAGACCTACGACAGCTTCGCCGACGCCTGGCCCGAACGCGAAGCCGCGGGTGGGCCCGACGCGGAGTTCGGCCGCAAGCTGGGCGACGCCCGCAAGATCGTGGTGTCACACAGCGAGCACACCTTCACCTGGCGCAATTCCGAAGTGCTGCAGGGTGATCTGATCGCCGGGGCGACGGCACTGAAGCGGGAATCCGGCGGTGATATCGCCATCTCCGGCTCGGTCTCGGTGGTGCGGGCACTGCTCGGCGCGGGACTGCTCGACGAACTGCATCTGCTGGTGCACCCGATCGCGGTGCGGTCCGGCATGCGCCTGTTCGACGACGCCGAGGCCACTCTCCCGCTGACTCTGCTTCGCTCGACCGCCTTCCGCACCGGCGTCGTCCATCTCGTCTACGGACCCGGACACCACCTCGAGGGCGACTACGACCAGGCCAAACAACATCTGGCCCACGACGAGGACTGAGCACCGCGACCGGGTGACGTACACCGATTGCGTCACCCGACGGGCGCGACGGCGTGGCCGACATCACCTACACCGCAGTCGCGACCTCGACCGCCGAGGGCCGCAACGGCGGTCGCGCGACCTCCGACGACGGCGCACTGGACATCACCCTGGCCGTGCCGAAGGCGCTCGGCGGCGCGGGCGGTGGCAGCAATCCCGAACAGTTGTTCGCCGCGGGCTGGGCCTCATGCTTCGTCGGCGCGGTCCGGCGGGTGGCAGCGGCGAAGAAGGTGACGCCGAGGGACCTGGCTGTGGTCGCCGAGGTGACCCTGCACCACGAAACCGAGCGCGACGAGTTCCGGCTCAGCGCCGCACTGCATCTGGAAGCATCCGGGATCGACCAGCAGACCGCGGACGAGCTCGTCGCGGGCGCCCATCTGGTCTGCCCGTATTCCAAGGCCACTCGCGGCAATATCGAGGTCGAACTCGACGCCACCGTGGCCTGACCGGAAGACCGCGCGGCGCAATGGCTTTCGCGCCGGGCGGTCCTCTCGGGCGAGCAGGGTCAGGCTCCGACCGTTTCGGCGGCGGCCGTGCGGTGCACCGGTGCGAAGCTCGACGCCGGCGGACGACGCAGCATCCGGGCGTAGGTACGCACGGAGGCGGGCCAGGGGTTGGTGATCGCGCCGCTGTCGTGGGTGTACCAGCTGGGCACATCCGCCGACCACACCGTGGTGGCGAGCGCGTCGGCCAGCCATGCTCGATACGCCGCCATCGCGTCGGCCCGCACCTCGATCGCCGCCGCACCGATCTCGTCGCGCCAGCGCAGGCAGCGCATGATGTAGGCGATCTGATGCTCCTTCATCGCCGGATTGCTGCCCGCCGGAGTGAACGAGTTGGGTCCGGCGATGAGGAAGGCATTGGGAAACCCCGGCACCGCCAGGCCCATGAAAGCGTCAGCGCCCGAACGCCATCGGTCCTGCAGAGACTGTCCACCACGCCCGCGCACGGTGATCGGGGCCAGGAATTCGGCGGCGCGGAATCCTGTCGCGTAGACGATGACATCGGCGTCGTAGCGTCCGCCGTCGGCGGTCACGACGCCGTCGCGGGTGATGCGGGCGATCGCCGAGGTGGTCAGTTGCACGTTGTCGCGACCCAGCGTGCGATAGAAGTGGCTGTCGAAGACGATGCGTTTGGCGCCGATCGGATAGTCCGGGGTGAGCCGTCCCCGTAGCACCGGATCGGCGACGGTGCGCCGAAGGTACTGCCGCGCAATCCATTCCGCGGGCCGGGCGGGCCAGCGGCGGTGCATGATCGGCGCCAGCAGCGAGTCGGCGGCCTGGTGCAGACCCCAGCGGTAGGCGCGCTGCGCCCCGGGCAGCCGCAGCGCCGCTCGCGTCGCCGGGCCGAATTCGGCGGCCGGTTTGGGAAGGATCCACTGCGGAGTGCGCTGGAATATCCGCACGGAGTCGGCCGTGTCGGCCAACGTCGGAAGGCATTGTGCCGCACTCGATCCGGTGCCGATCAGGGCGATCCGCTGCCCGCGCAGCTCGGCCGCATGATCCCAGTCGGCGGTGTGGAACGACGCGCCGCCGAATTCGTCGCGGCCCGGGATCTCCGGAATGTTCGGCCGATGCAGCTGACCGACGGCGAAGACCACGACATCGGCGGTGAACCGAAGCCCGTTCGCGGCCCGCAGTTCCCAGCACGAACCCGATTCCGAGTAGGTCGCCTCGGTGACGGCGGTGTCGGTGTACAGATGACCGGGTAGCCCTTCCGCGCCGGCGACGGCCCGCAGATATTCCAAGGTCCGGCGGCGCCCCGGGAATCGGATGCCGGTACTGCGGTACGGCGCGAACGAGAACGAATACAGATGCGCCGGTACATCACAGCTACATCCCGGATAGGTGTTGTCTCGCCACACGCCCCCCAATTCGGGCGATTCCTCCAGGATGACGAAATCGTCCATCCCCGCGCGCCGCAGCGCCGCTCCCATGCCGATCCCCCCGAATCCGGACCCGACGACGACCACTGTGCTGTGCAAGCCCTCTACCACCTCCGTGTGAGACGAGATACTCAGTAACCGATCGGCAACCTTACGTGCCGAGGGGCTGAATACCTAAATGCCCGATCGCACCGATGGAATGGCAGCCACCGAACTCGAGTGTCGATATGGACAACGTTCCAGATTGGACGCTTGATTAGTGTTGCGACGCGCCAGGCTTCCACCTATCCGAAGGCGGGTGTCAGACATACTCCCCGACAGCCGCGACCGCCAAACCGAGCCGACTAGCACATTCTTGGCTAATTTACTGTCGCTGTCGAGTTCTCCGCGAACGACGTTGCCGCACACGAGCCGTCGCACATGGTCGCTCGCGCCGCACACGCGCTCCCCCACTCCCGGTCCGAATATCTCGGCCCTGCAACATATTCCGGCACAACCGTTGCGCGGAGGTTTATAATCGCGTGGTTCGCACCGACGAGATGCCGCGCGGTTCGGCGGCGCCCACACCTACGGGGAGCTCAGCACATATGGCCATCGACGATCCGGCGCAGATCCGCACCGATATTCCGCACTCGGCGCGCATCTGGAATTTCTGGATGGGCGGCAAGGACAACTACGAGGTCGATCGCGCCGTCGGTGAGGCGAGTCTGCAGATCGATCCGGATATCGCGACCATGGCGGTGCAGTCGCGGCAATTCCTGATCCGGGCGGTGCGCCATCTGGCCGGCGAGGCCGGAATCCGGCAATTCCTCGATATCGGTACCGGTTTGCCGACGATGCAGAACACCCACGAGGTGGCCCAGAGCGTCGCGCCCGATGCCAAGGTGGTCTACGTCGACCACGATCCGCTGGTTCTCGCGCACGCTCGCGCGCTGCTGACCAGCACCACTCCGGAGGGTGTGACGACCTACGTCAACGCCGACTTCCACGAGCCGGAGAAGATCATCGCCGAGGCGCACGCCATCCTGAATCTGCAGGAGCCGGTGGTCGTCATGTTCATGGGCGTGCTCGGTCACGCCCGCAGTTACGAGGACATGCTGCGCATCGTTCGCACGGTGCTGGCGGCGGTGCCGTCCGGTAGCTATCTGGTGCTCTGGGACGGCACCGACGACAGCCAACCGTATGTCGACCTGTGCGCCGAATACGCGAAAACCGGTGGCACGCCGTATTATCCGCGCACGCGCGCCGAAATCGCCGCGGCCTTCGACGGACTCGAGCTCGTCGATCCCGGCTTCACCTGCATCACGCAGTGGCAGCCCGACTCCCGTGAGGTCGGCCGCGCCGCCGACATCGCCGCCTACGGCGGTGTCGCCCGCAAACCCTGACGGGCGTTCATCGAGCCGCCACCGCGCGCGCCCGCTCGATGACGCGCAGGGCCGCCACGGCATCGGCGGGGTCGACCGGTGGTTCGCCGCCGTCCAGCAGGGCGGCGGCGACCCCGGCGTAGAAATCCGGATAGGCGCCGGGTTCGCTGGGGGTCAGGCGCAGATCGCCTTCGGCACCGAGCTGACCCCAGTCGACGGGATCGACACTCCCCCACGACTGTCCGTCGCCGGGACGCCGACCGGCTCGCAGTGCCGCCTCCTGCGGATCCAGTCCGTAACACACATACCCGGCCTCGGAGCCGAGCACCCGCAAGCGCGGGCCCAGCTGTGGCGCAACAGCACTCATCCAGAGATGCGACCGCACACCCGAGGCATGGGTGAGCGCCACGAAGGCATCGTCGTCGGCCAGCACACCGGGACGGCGGGCGTCGAGCTCACAGTAGACGTCCTCGACCGGGCCGAACAGGTCGAGCGCTTGGTCGATCAGGTGACTGCCGAGGTCGTAGAGGATGCCGGCGCCTTCGTCGGCGCCACCGACCTCTCGCCACCCGCCCTTGGTGTGCGGGCGCCAGCGTTCGAAGCGGGATTCGAAGCGGCGCACCTCACCCAGCGCGCCGTCGGTCATCAGCCGGCGCACCGTGCGAAAGTCGCTGTCCCAGCGCCGATTCTGAAAGACCGTCAGCATGACGGGGGCCCGTCGAGCGGCCTCGATCATCGCCTCGCCCTCGACGGCGGTCAGGGCGAAGGGTTTGTCGACCACCACCGGCAGCCCGGCCGCCACGGCCCGCAGCGTCAGTGGTCCGTGGGTGCGGTTGGGGCTCGCGATCACCACCAGATCGATATCCGTTGCGGCGCCGAACAACTCGTCGACTGTTGCGAATACCCGTACGCCGGGGTGGTCGGCGCGCGCCTGGTCGGCTCGTTCCGGCGAGGAGGTCACCACCGCGGCCATCCGGAGCCGAGGGTCGGCGGCGATCAGTGGAGCGTGAAAGACCGCTCCGGACAATCCGTATCCGATCACCGCCACATTCACCTGCGCCATCGCCGCTCCTCGATTCGACTTCCGCTTGCGGGCCGACCATCACACCCGCGGGTGACCGGTGCCCGGCCCGCGACCATCACAACACGGCCGCGTACTGCGGCGCGGGGACGACGGGCCCGACACTCCGACTCACCGCTTCCCGACTCCGGCAGCCGATTCGGAGTCGGCGGAGTCGGACCCGACAGATCCCGACCCGGCAGAGTCGTCCCCGCCAGAGTCGGATGCCGCAAATCCGGCACCAGCAGATCCCGACCCGGCAGATCCCACCCTGGCAGAGTCGGATCTGACAGATCCGGCATCGACAGGTCCCTTCCCGGCCGCGTCGGCACCGGCAGATTCAGCACCCGGCGATTCGGCACCGGATCGTGCTCTGGAGGGCGCCCACACTGCGAGGATCGCCGCGACTACCAGAGTCACCACCCCGAGCACGAGGGTGGCCTGGTGCAACCCGTGCGCGAATGCGGATTTCGCTTGGTCCGCAAGCGGTTTCGCCTGCGGGCCGATGCGTTCGCTCACGGCCAGCGCGCCCGCGAGCGAGCCGGTGACGGGCCCGCGGATCGGTTCGGGAATCCGGTCGGCGATCTCGGCGATGCGGTGGCTGTAACCGGCCGCCAGCACGCTGCCGGCCAGGGCGATCCCCAGCGCGGCGCCCATCTCGCGAGCGGCGTCGTTCACCGCGGCCGCCACTCCCTGTTTGTCCGCCGGCGCCCCGTCCACGATCGCCGCGGTGGCCGGCGCCGCGGCCAGGCCGAGGCCGGTGCTCATGATCAGCAGCGGCCACAGCACATCCACGAACGTGCTCGCGGCCGTCAACCGCGACAGGCACAACAGGCCGATTCCGACGACGACCAGACCGACCGTGGTGGGCAGCCGCAGTCCGAACCGCTGCGCCAGCCACGGCGCGATCACCGACAGGGCCACCATCGGCACGATCATCGGCGCCATCGCGACCGCCGACAGCAGCGGCGAATAGCCCAGGATCAATTGGAAGAACTGCACGATCACCATGAACAGCCCGAACGAAACCAGGAACTGCACCGCCACCGACAGCGTCCCGGCGCCGAAACCCCGCCCGGCGAACAGCCGCACATCCAGAAGCGGTTGCTGGGCACGCAATTCGATCACCGCGAAGGCCGCGCCGACCGCCAGCCCGGCGACCACAGCGCCCAGCACCAGCGGATCGGTCCAGCCGCGTTGCGGGGCCTCGAGCGCCGCGATCACGATCAGGCCCACCGCGCCCGCCCCGCTCACCGCTCCCCAGGGATCGAAGCGCGCGCGCTCGCCGTCCTGCGATTCGGGAACGGTGCACGCCGCGACCGCCAGAATCGCACCCGAAATCGCCATCGCGAGCGTGATCGACAGCCACGACCAGCGCCACAGCAGCACTCCGGAACCCAGGATGCCGATGACCGCGCCGCCGCCGACCGTGCCCGCCCAGATGCCGACCGCGACATTGCGGCGATCCGTTTCCACCCCGGAGGTGAGCAGCGACAGCGTCGACGGCATCACCAGTGCCGCACCCACTCCGGCGATCGCTCGCGAGCCGATCAGCCATTCCGGGCCGTGGACCACCAGCGGGATCGCGGAGGCGATCGCGAACACCGCCAGCCCGATGATCATGACGATGCGGCGGCCGTAGCGGTCGCCCAGAGCGCCGGCCGGCAGTACCAGACATGCCAGCGCCAGCGTGTAACCGTCGATGATCCAGGTCAATTGGGACTGCGTGGCACCGGTCGCCGAGGCGATCTGCGGCAGGGCGGTGTAGAGCGCGGCCATCGACGCGACGACCAGCGCGACGGCCAGGCAGGACACCACGATCACCCATCGGGTGCGCCCGGGAACGAGCTCGGTCTTGGTTGCGTTCATCGCGCCTCCCGAGAAACGATACTTTCAGTTTCGCTATGCTACTCGCAGTATCGTTTCTGTCCCGTGCGGCCGTCGATCTTGCCGAGGAGGAATCCTGAGACCATGACATCGACTGCCGGGACGGGATCCGAGGACGATCCGCGCAAGGCGCGCTCGCGTCGCCGCCTCCTGACCGCCGCGGCCGAGCTGTTGCGCGACGGCGGACTCGACGCGGTCACCATCGACGCGGTGACGCGGCGTTCGGGCGTCGCGCGCACCACGCTGTACCGGCATTTCGACACGGTGGCACAGTTGCGTACCGCGACGCTGGAAGAGCTGATGCCGCCGGTGGTCGAGATCCCGGACGCGGGTCCCCTGCGCGAGCGGCTGATCGAACTGCTCACCCGGCAGGCCGCGGCGATCAACGACGTCCCGCTGCATCTGACCACGCTGGCGTGGCTGGCGACCGGGGACGCGCAGGCGCACGGCGAGGGCGTGCGGGCAGGTTCGCTGCGCACTCATCTGATCGACACCTATCGCCGCCCGTTCGACGAACTGTTCGACGACCCGCGGGCACGCGCACTGCTCGGCGACCGGGAGCTCACGGCGGTGCTGGCGCAGCTCGTCGGGCCGATCGTCTTCGTGCGGCTCACCGGCATCGGCCGCGCCGGACGCGACGACTGTGCCCGCATCGTCGACGATTTCCTCGCCGCGTGCGAGCGCGATCGCGACTGAAAAGATCTGCGTGCGAGGCGGTTTCGCGTCAGTAATACACGGGTCCCGGCACGCCGCCGCCGGCCGCGACGGCATCGCCGGTGATCGCGATGCTGCGCGGCGAGGCCAGGAAGGTGACGACGTCGGCGACCTCGCGGGCGTCGATCACCCGGCGGATCGAGTTGGCGGCCAGACCGGCCTCCAATTCTTCGACAGTGGCACCGGATTCAGCGGCCTGGGCGGCCAGGCGTGCGGTGAGTCGTTCGGTCCGGGTGAGCCCCGGGTGCACGACCGTCACGTTGATCCCGTGGGGGCCGAGTTCGTCCGCGAGATTCTTCGTCAGGGCGGAAACGCCGACGTTGCGCACCGTCTGGGCGATCGAATTCGCTTGCCGCGCACCGAGTCCACTGATGTTGACGATTCGCCCCCAGCCCTGCGCGATCAGATGCGGCGCGACGGCGCGGGCGGTGCGCAGATAGCCGAGCACCTTGATCTCGACCTCACGGCGCACGATGTCGTCGCTGGTGGCGTTCAGATCCGCGGGCGAGCCGGCACTCCACGGCGTGGCCGCGGCATTGACCAGGATGTCGACCCCACCCAGCTCCGCCACGGTGCGCTCGACCAGTGCCCGCACCTGTTCGTCGTTGCCGGTGTCGGTGGGCACCGCCACGATCCTCCGTCTGCTCTCCCGGGCGAGTGCCTGCGCGGCCGCCGCGAGCGGTTCGGCGGATCGGGCGGCGAGCACCACGTCCACGCCCTCGGCCGCGAGTCCGCGCGCGACGGCCAGCCCGATCCCCTTACTGCCGCCGGTGACGATGGCCCGCTTACCGCTCAGCTGCAAATCCATGGGAGCGACGGTAACAACGCCTGCCGTGCGCGTCGCGGATCCGGATCGGAGTGAATGGAATCCGGGCACCGCCATCGAATCGATCGTCCATCTGCGCGCGGTGGAGGTGGTCAGCAGATCGCGCAGCGCACCGCGCCCGTCTCGCAGGTCACCGTGTAGCTGCGCTCGGCCGGACCGCGCCCGTTAGGCTGAACAGATCGTGCAAACCCCGCCGTTTTTGGCGGTTTTCGCGCATTTCCGTGGAGGTTTGCACGGAAAATTCGGGGTGTGCGGACTGTGGGCCCGCGATCACCGACGTCGCCGCCTACCACAGGCACGTCATCACAGCGGCCTTTCCGGACTACCAATCCGGCTGGTAGCCCCAGTGCCACGTGTCTGCGGGCTCCACCGTGACCAACGCGGCGAATCCGCACACCGATCTCGGGCTACCCCCGACATGCTCCAAGTCGTGAATGATCACCGCGACAGCGTCGACCCGGCGCAACGCGGGTAGCAGATCAGGTACCGGCACGTCGGCGACGATGTCCATCAGGCGATATCCCGCTTCGACCGCGCGCCGGAGAATTGCAGCTTCGATCTCGGTTCGCCGATCGCCCGCTGGATCCGAGCGAACGTATCCGATTGCCTTGGGCCACTTCGTCTTGTCCGGCTCCGCGCTCATCCGAGGTACCGCATCATGGGTGCAGACTCCGAATCGCGGTGGCCCGGTATCCATTCCGTCCACATCTGGTGCGCGACGCGATCCCAGACGGCGGCCCAGCGGCACGACGTTTGTTCCCGTGCCGCCGCGAGATCGGTGCCCGGCGCGAACTCGATCACGTCGCCGGTGGCCATGTCGCGCGCCTGCCTGATCTCGATATGACGGTAGTTCTGCATCGTCCACACCGCTTCCAGGCCGTTCACCTCGGTGCATCTGGTCCTGTCGTCCATCACCGGCTACCTGTCCCGCATGTCGGCGACCAGCCCGTCCAGCACGCTGAGTAGCGTGCCGAGGTCCGCGCCCGTCGTCACCGGCAGTTCACTACCGATCGGGTCGAGCCGGATACCGCGCGCCGCCGCACGCTCGCGCAGCGTGTGAACCGGGGAACGATCTTCCCAGCCTGCACGAGGAACCCGAACGCGGCGGCTTTGCGAGGACACCGATGGGCGCTACACCCCTTGTGCTGCTGCATGATTCGCTGGGCGATCGATTCGGTGAGCGGGTGCGGTGGCCCGGCATGCTCCGGCGCGATCGGGCTGCGCGCCCACGTCTCCGGCGGGCACACCGTTTCCAGATCACACCAATCGCACATGCGCGCCGGACTGTGATCGACGGTGCTCGAGTCGTAGACCACGACCGCGGCAGCGTCGACACCGAGGGCGATCGCCAGACCGTAACCGACGGGGTCCAGACAATCCTCCGGTGGCCGCACGGTGTAGACGTAGTCATACCCCAGCCGCACGGCATGGCGTTCGATCGCGAGCGCATGCCGCGACGTGTCCGCACCGGACACGCTTGGTCGTATTATTCCGATAGCTTTGGGGCGCTGATTATTTCGTCGATCTCCATGGGTGTCCGGCTGCGTGTCCGACGGTTCGAGCATGGGAAATTTCGACATGTTCGGCTTCCGAAGACGGGGATGTGGTTGAGGTGCTTACGGATTGCGAGGTCGGCCACCCTCCCGCTCGGCACACACCGAGTACACCACCGTTCGCCGCGAAAGTGGAGACATAACAGAACAATTGAGGTCAGATAG
This sequence comes from Nocardia sp. AB354, assembly GCF_049538315.1. Classification (NCBI taxonomy): domain Bacteria; kingdom Bacillati; phylum Actinomycetota; class Actinomycetes; order Mycobacteriales; family Nocardiaceae; genus Nocardia; species Nocardia sp. AB354. The sequence goes on from NZ_JBMVFU010000015.1 coordinate 56,659, forward strand.
AATCCTTCCAGATCAACTGGAAGGCTCCGCAGCTTCACTGACGAAAGTGATCGCGATGGCAGAACACACGACCACACTCCCGCGACGGTTGCTGGCCCGGCGACTGACCGAGCTGCGCCAACATGCGAACCTGACCAGAGACAAGGCGGCGAAACTCGCCGAGATGAGCTCACAAACGCTGTGGCGCTTGGAAAATGGCCAAATAGGCCAGGTCAAGAAGATGGTCATCCGGGCGCTGTGCGATACCTATGACGCCAGCGACGAGGATCGGCGCGCGCTGCTGTGGCTGGCCGAGGAAGCCCGCAAGACGGGGTGGTGGCAGTCGTACAGCGACGCGATTTTCGCGAATGTGGACTTGTTCATCGGGCTCGAACAAGGCGCGCGGCGCATCACATCGTTTCAGCCCAGCCTTCTGCCGGGTTTGGTGCAGACTGCCGACTACCGGCGTGCCGTGTCGCGGGCATACGTTCCCCGCCTGACCGATGACGAGATCGACCGCCATGTCGAACTACTCACCAAACGCCAAGAGCGCCTTCACGAATCGCGTGAGCAGTTCAGCTTCCACGCCACCCTCAGCGAAGCAGCGCTACGGCACCGCGTTGGAGGCACCGCGGTCATGGCCGCCCAGTTGCAGCACGTTGTCCAACTCAGCAAACTCCCGAATGTCTCGGTCAGAATCATCCCGTTGGCAGTCGGCGCTCACATCGGACTCGACACGGGGCCGTTCGTACTTCTGGAATTCCCTCAACACGTGAACCCCACCCTCACAGAGCCGCCCGTGATCTACATCGAGGGCTACACTGGGGCGCTGTACCTGGACAAACCCGACGAGATCGAGCAGTACCGCACAGCTCTGTCAGCTATCGAACGCGCTGCACTCAATCAGTCCGAGTCCAGGGCGTTGCTGATGAAGATTGCGGAGGAGTACGAAGAGTGAGCGCCGACCTATCCACTGCCAAGTGGTTCAAGAGCAGCCGCAGCGGAGCCGGTAAGGATTGCGTCGAGGTTGCACATCTCGCCGAAGGCAGGGTCGGAGTGCGCGATTCCAAAAACCCCACTGGTCCAGCTCTCATCTTCACCCCCGCCGAATGGGATGCTTTCACCACTGGCGTACAGGACGGCCGATTCGAAGCCCCCGCATAGCAGCCGGAATGGCCGAGGCCAGCAATCCGGAGCCAGAGGAGTAGAGGGCATGAACGGCCACCTGTCCACTGCCCAGTGGTACAAGAGCCGGCGAAGCCACGGCAAAGATACATGCGTCGAGGTTGCACACCTCGCCGAAGGCACTGTCGGAGTGCGCGACTCGAAAAACCCCACCGGCCCAGCGCTTCTCTTCACCCCGGCGAATGGGACGCCTTCACCACCGGCATTCAGGACGGCAAGTTCGAGCGACCGGCGTAGCAGCACGGAGTTCGAGCAGCCGCTCACCGAGTACGGCACAGGACAACCGGTCACCCGCTCCTGGATCGCGTTCGACCACTGATCGAGGCTTCGGACGTAATCGTTCAGGAGGGCAGTGCCCTGTCGATTCCGAGGGTGGCAATCAGATCTTCGTGCAGTTCGAACCACACTCGGTGGGCCGAGTCGTGTTCGGTTCCGGTGACCATCTCGGGATTATCGGCGGCCAGAGACAGGGCCGCGGCGAAGCGAGTGTCGTAACCGGCGAACCGGGCAAGCCGTTCGGTGAGAGTATTCGTCAGCGGAGCCAATTCCATTGCGAGGCTTTCCAGTTCGGCAAGGATCGGCCTGTCCCGCTGTGCGTCCTGGTGGTCGTTGTCCTGCATGCTGCCATCGGGAAGGATGGTCAGTTGCCAGGCGGTGCACGCCTGCACCAACCGTGCGTTGAGCGGGAGAAACATGCGATAGACGTCTTCGACCAACGCTTTCGCCCCACACTCGGAAAGCTCCTCGGCGAGTTGCCGCTCGTTCTGCGCACGTCCGCTCTCGGTGAGCGACCACCCTGCGTCCGTCCCGAAACGGAAGCGGCTGATCCAGCCGCGCTCCCGGAAGTCCCGCATGTGCGACTCGGTGAGGTCGACAGGCATTCGATATCGGTCGGCCGCCGCGTGCGTATCAACGAACCCGCCGAGGCGAATTGCGTGCAACGCGAGCAGCGAACTGCGTGAAACGTGCGTCATCGCGGACTTCCCTTTCGTATCGAGTAGCCATGCCTGGTGAAGCGACGTCAATGGTGGGTCGAGCGAACGGCATGAACGTGCCCCTTGGTTCCATCGACCGAGATGTTCCGATGATTCGCCAGGGTCTCCATCGCTCCCTCGGCCGCCACCACGGCTGGAATCCCGAACTCGCGGGCGACGATTGCCGCATGGGACAGAATTCCCCCGGTTTCGGTCACCACCGCGGCGGCAACACCGAAAAGCGCTGTCCACGACGGATCTGTCACGCGACAGACGATGACATCGCCCGGCTCCACCGCGTCGAAGTCGTCGACACCGCGCACCAGCCGGACCGGGCCGGCGACAACACCACGACTGGCCGCAACGCCGGTGAGAATGGGCGCTTCCGGCATCTGGTTTCTCCTGTCCACCGCGATTCGACTCGTCAAACATAGGTTGACGCTCACGCGCCCGTCAACTATCGGTTGACGGCAGGGTCCGCGGGGAAAGTTGGGATCGGTAGGAGGCGCGCGCGGCGTCTACTCACCCCATGACATTTTCTCAACCTCCCGCGAACCAACCGCAGTCCGCCGGCCTGGACAAGAAGACCAGCGCGATCCTGTCGTACGCGCTGGGCTGGCTCACCGGAATCATCTTCCTCTTCATCGGAAGGCACGATCCCGATGTGAAATTCCATGCCTCGCAATCGATCGTCTTCTTCGGGGCGGTGTCGGTGCTGAATATCGTCCTGAGCATCCTCGGCTCGCTCCTCGGAGCCCTGGGCATCCTCTTCAGCCTCGCCGGACTCGTCGTCGCGGTCTTCACGGTCGTCGTCTGGATCATGGCCATGGTCCAGGCGAACAACACCGGCGGTGTCCGCGCAGCGCTGCCCATCGTCGGACGATTCACCGCCCCTTACGCCGACCGGTTGGCCAACTCGATCAAGTAGCGGCGAAGTCGCCCCCGCATGACAGCCACATGCGACAGCCCGAAGACCAACGGCCCGAGACCATCTCGGGCCGTTGGCGTCCGCGGAACAGTCCGGGCATCCGCCCCGGAGGTCACCGATTCGGCCGGGTCAGGCGGGTACCACCTCCTCGCGGCGGGTCGTGATGGCCTGGTGCACGGCGACGAAGAACAGCACGAATCCGATGGTCAGCAGGACGTGACCGACGCCGGCCAGCTCCGCCAGTGGCATGGATTCGCCGTACCCGAGGACGGTCCGGGAACCGATGATCGTCATGCAGGCCACGGTCCAGAGGACAGCGATGTTGTAGACCGCGAAGAACCAGCGATAGGCGCGGGTGTTCGACAGGGCGAGTTGATGTTCGAGCACCAGGACGATCAGGAAGAACAGCGTTCCCAACGCCAGCAGGTGCGTGTGGACCACGGCGAGTTCGGTCTTTCCGGTGAACTGATGAGCCTTGGTGAGTTCGCGATAGACCAGGCCCGACGGCAGTCCCAATGCGGTGTAGCCGACGGCGGCCCAGTAGAGCTGTTTCATCGAGTCCTCGTTCGCGAAATATTGTGCGGTCGTTCGAAGGTGGAGTGGTCAGGCCGACAGCTGTGCGGTGGGCGCTGGGTGTCGGCCTGCTGGGCCTGGGTGCCTTGCGGTGTGACATGGTTGTTCTCCTGGGACACCCAGGCGGTGAACCGTTGTCCGACAAGCCATCCGGCCTACCGGGACAGCACGTCACCAGGTCCCAATTCGACGGTGAGATGGAAGATCATCGGCCGTGCGGTGAGGTCGAGATCGTTCTGGATCCGCAGCGTCAATTCACGCCATTCCGCAGTGCCCAGTGCGTTACGCAAGGCGGTGCCGCTGTCCCAATCCCCGACGTTGACGAAGATCACCTCGGCCGCCGCGCCGGCCGCCTGGAACATCCGGGTTCGGCGGAAACCGGCGGCGGCAGCCATGTACTGGGCGCTGTCACGCCAGCGTTGCAGGAACAGGTCCCGCTGCGCCGCGGGGACCGACATCGTGTTGATCACTGTGACCGGCGCGTCGGTGTCAGGGACGAAGGGAGCGCTGGGATTTGTCATATTGTCACATTAAGTGACAATCACATTTTTTGTCAATATGCTTAGATGGCAATAATGTTGGATTGCTAGTGTGGTTGTCATGACGAACCGGCCGCTGGACTCACGCGCGGCATTCCTGTTGTCGCAGATCGGTTTTCACGTGTCGTACCAGCTCACCGAGCAGCTGGCGCGATTGGATCTCGACCCGGCCCACTTCGCAGTCCTCACCCAACTGGCCGTTGCGGATGGCCGCAGCCAGCAAGAACTCGCGGATCTGCTGCGGGTCCACCGCAACGCGATGGTGGGACTGGTCGACGAGCTCGAGGAACGCGCACTGGTGACCCGGCAGCCGCATCCGGCCGACCGGCGCGCGCACGCGGTCCACCTCACCGACAATGCCCGCGAGGTACTCGAGTCGATGCAATCCGAGGCCGACGCACTGGAATCGGAAGTTCTCGCACCGCTCGACGAGAGCGAGCGAGCTCAGCTCCTTCCGCTCCTTCAACGCATCGCCGCCCACGCCGGTCTTCCTCCCGGCGTACACCCCGGCCTCCAGCGACGGCGCCGCGCACGTCGAGCACCGCGGTGAACTCGGCCACCGACTTCCCAGCTCGATGAGCCCGGAACGCAAACCACGCGACGCTGCCGCAAAGTTCGACGCGCTGACCGAACCGAGTATCGAACAAACGTTCGAGCATGCGCTACGCTAGCCGGCGTGAACACACATTCGACTGCATTGGCACCGAATGCTCCGGCACAGAGCTGGTCGGACCTGGCCGATGTCGACTTGCTGCGCACCCTCGTCGAAACCGAACGCCGCCGGCGTCGATTGGGTGCGGCCATGGTCGCGGCCGTCGCCGAGGCCGAGCGCCGCGGCCTCGCCGCCGACACCGGCTACCGGGACACAGCGGAGCTCTTGAGCGATCTACTGCGGATCAGCGCCTCCGAGGCGCGTCGGCGCATCGAATACGCCGCCCCGCGAGCCCGTTCCCGCGCCAGAAAGGCATGGCGGGCGATGGCAGCGGCAGGCTGAGGCCGGGCACGGTTCGGGACCGCGGAATTCATCGCCGGACAGCTGCGACGCGGCGGTGCCGCCAGAACATCTGGCCGCCCTGCCGGTCCGCATCGCGCTGATTCGCGGCCGCGGCCCGCTAGCGTGGTCGAGAAGCGCGGCCCATGAAGTGCCCGGCACGTCCTCGGAGGTGATGAATGACCAGCGGCCCAGCCGTCGAACTCGTGACGCTGACCGACGCCGATGAGGTACGTGCGGCGGGAGAGATCTTCCGTACCGCGATGGTCGGGCTGCCGCCGCTGCCGGACGGCGCCGGCGGACTGGTCGAGCCGGGGCGCACGCTCGGTGCGCGCCTGGACGGGCAGCTCGTCGGGGCCGTCGACTCCTACACCAGTTGGCTGGCGGTGCCCGGCGGACAACGTCTTCCGCACGCCGCCGTCACACATGTCGGCGTGCTGCCGACCCACACGCGCCGGGGTGTGGTGAGCGCGCTGCTGCGGCGTCAGCTCGCCGATATCGCCGAGCGCGGTGAAGTGGTCGCGAGTCTGCGCGCCACCCAGGGCGGCATCTACGAGCGGTTCGGCTACGGCGTGGCCGGCTCGTACGCGACGCTCGAGGTGGATCGGCGACAGGCCCGGTTGCGTGACACCGTGGCCCAGGGCGGGCAGGTGCGCTACCTCGATCCAGAGAACCGGTGCGAGGCGCTGGCGAAAATCTATGCGGCCGCCGACATTTCGTGGAACGGCGCGATCGACCGGCCGCCGTATTGGTGGCGTTTCCAGGAGTTGATCGCAGGCAACGCCGGCTGGACGGTGGTGCACGGCGACCCCGGCGCCGAGGAGACGGATTCCTGCGCTACCGCCCCTCGGACAGCACCGGCTGGCCGCGCAATCCGCAGCGCACCATCGTCGTCGACGACTGGGTGGCCACCACGCCCGCGGCCTATCGCGGACTGCTGCGGCATCTGCTGACCCACGACATCGTGGACCGGATCATGGTGACCTTCGCGCCGGTGGACAGCCCGCTGCGGCATCTGTTCACCGATGAGCGCGTGGTCACCGTCGCCGGCGTGCACGACGAGACCTGGCTGCGGCTCGTCGATGTCCCCGCGGCGCTGGAACGCCGCAGCTACCGCGAGGCACCGGCGGTGGTCCTCGCGGTGACCGACGACATCCTGCCCGCCAACACCGGCTCCTACCGGATCACCGCCGACGCCGTCACCCGCGTCGACGCCCCCGCCGATCTCACCACCGACGTGGCCGCCCTCGCCGCGGCATACCTCGGCGGATCCACCTGGCAGCACCTGGCCCTGGCCGGCCGGATCGGCGAAAACCGCAGCGGCGCAATCGAAGACGCCGACAACCTGTTCACCACAACCTCCGCCCCGTTCGCCGGCACCTACTTCTGACCGGCGAGACGACCCACATCGGCGCCGGGCCCGCGCGGACGGGCCGCGGCCTCGCCGCCCAGTTGATCGCCCAGTCACTGCCACGATGATCGCGAGCCGAATCCGCCCCCCGGCATTAATATGACGCTCGTACGGTTTAGCATCTTCGGCGAGGGAGCAGCTCATGTGGGATCCCGAGAAGTACCGCAGTTTCGGCGACCACCGCTCGCGGCCGTTCTTCGAACTGATCGCGCGCATCGACGCCGAGAATCCACGCCGGGTGGTCGACCTGGGGTGCGGGCCCGGGCAGCTGACCGGCGTGCTCGCTCAGCGGTGGCCGAAGGCGCGGATCGACGCGTTCGATTCCTCGCCCGAAATGGTCGCGGCCGCACGGGAATCCGGTATCGACGCCGAAGTGCGCTCCGCCGAGGAGTGGCAGCCCGCACCCGATACCGACGTCGTGGTGACCAACGCGGTGCTGCAGTGGGTGCCGACGCATACCGAGCTGCTGCCGCGATGGGTGGCGGCGCTGCCGGCCGGGGCCTGGCTGGCATTGCAGGTGCCGGGCAACTTCGACGCGCCCTCCCATGTCGCCATCCGCGAACTCGCCGCTCGCGACGAGTGGCGGCCACGCCTGGAATCCAGCGGCATCCTGCAACCCCGCGACGTCCTCGATCCGAGCGGCTACGCCGCGGCGCTCACCGCCGCGGGATGCGCCGTCGACGCCTGGGAGACCACCTATCTGCAGCGGCTGACCGGCACGGATCCGGTCCTCGAGTGGGTGACCGGGACCGCCCTGCGACCGGTGCGCGGCGCCCTCGACGACGAGGAGTGGGCGCGCTTCACCGCCCAGCTCGCCCCACTTCTGCGCGCGGCCTACCCCCAGCGCGCCGACGAGACGACGTGGTTGCCGTTCCGGCGAATCTTCGCCGTGGCGCACAAATCCGGCGATTAGCTGTCGAGCACCTCCCCCGGACCGAACAGCAGCGTGGCGTCAACTCTTGTCGCCGGTCGTCACCGCGTTGTTGACCGGGCAGCTACCTTCGCTTCGGCCGCAGGCGTCGAAGTCGCAGAGGCGACACAGCCACGGTTGTGAACGGTCGTTGCCGCGGGTTGCGCGTTGTTCGGCTCTGGCGAGGGTCATCGTGGTCAGCATCGCGTCCAGCGTTGCCGCGAGATTGTCGATCTCGCCCGCGGACAACGCGGACAGCGCACTCGTCAGCGACTTCTCGCGCGTCCGGAGTATCCGTGCGGCCATGTCCCGGCCGTCCCGCGTGAGGACCACGGAGACCGCCCGCCCATCCTGTGCGCCGCCGCGCTCGACGAGCCCTTCGGCGACGAGGCGGTCGACAAGGCGCACCGTGCCCGAGTGCGACAGGCCGAGAACGGAACTCAGCTGCGTGACCGATCCGCCGTCCAGGAATTGATGCATCGCGGCAAGAGCGGCGGGGGCCGACGGGCCGAGCGCCGCGACCGCTTCGACGGCAGTGTTCATCCCGTCGGCGACGACGAGACTCAAGGCGCCCAGAACGTTGGCTGCATGGTGAAGGCTTGACTGGGTTTGCGTCACGGTCCTAGTTTATATGCATGAGTCACACATATTCCAGCGAAAACCGTTCTGCCTGAGCCCCCGCCCGGCGGCCATACCGTAGCGCCACGCCGTATCCGATCTGATCTCGCGCAGCCGCCCGTCCAGCAGGCCGAGGCGGGCACGCCGGCGGTAGATGACCGGCCCGGATGGGCGCACACAAACAACGAAGGACACAACCATGGAAGCACGCATGAAGAGCGTGGCGAATCCCGACTTGCTCACCGGAATCCAGCATCTGCACAAGGCAATTCACGCCGGTGGCGTCGATCCACTCGTGCTCGAGCTGGTCCATCTGCGGGCCAGCCAGATCAACGGCTGCAGCCCGTGCGTGTTCGCGGGCGTGGAGTCGGCGAGGAAGCTCGGGGAGACCGAGCAGCGGCTGCACAGCGTAGTCACCTGGCGCGAGACCCCGTTCTTCACCGAGGAGGAGCGGGCAGCGCTCGCGTTGACCGAAGCCGCCACCCGGATCCAGGACGGCTCGCCGGGAGTGACCGACGAGATCTGGGACGCGGCCGCCGACCACTTCGACGAGAACCAGATGTTCGCGATCATCCTGAACATCGCGATCACCAACTTCTTCAACCGGATCAACCACACGATCCGGGAGCAGGCCGGCAAGACCTGGTGAAGGTGGGCTTGCCACAACGGGAAGCGGAGAGGTAGGCGAAGCGCCGGCGTCACGAGCGCCGGCCGGCCTCGGCAATGCCGACCGCCTGCGACTGACGCCTCGTCGAATGCCCTCTGCCGCAACGCATGCCGCACCGGACGCATAACCCGGGTAGCCTGTGGTGAGACGATTCTGCGAGGGGGACATCATGACATCGAACAGTCACCGAGAGCAGGACGGCGATCCACGCGCCCAGTGGCGCCGCCTGCCCGCCGAACCTGCCTACTACGTCGAGGAGACCGATGTCGATGGGAGTTCGGCGAGCTACACCGTGCCCGCCGTCGACTCGACCCAGGACTTCATTCGACTCTACGGCGGCTAGTGCCGCTGCTCGCTGCGCCGGAAGGCACCGAGCCGGATATCCGCAGACCGCGTCGACTGCGCGCCGGACGCTCTCGGCGGCCGATTCCATGGTGGAGGGCAGTTCGGTGCGGGTCCAGTAACTGGTACGAGGAACCGGCACCGCACGCCGGGTTATCGAGTCACGCCCCGGAACGAACCCCTACCGCACAAACCCCCTACCGCCTGCGCCCCGGCACGCGGCGCGGCCGTAGCATCGAATGAGCTCCAACCAGTCTGATAGCCCCGACCGATCCGGAGGACATCATGACCACACCGGGCGATTTCACGTTCGAGGATGCGTACCAAGGCGATGCCGGCCCGTTCTCCGGCACCAAACCGCCCTGGAGTATCGGCGAGCCGCAGCCGGAGCTGAAAGTGCTTGCCGAACAAGGCAAATTCCACGGCGACGTCCTCGACGTCGGCTGCGGTGAGGCCGCGATCTCGCTGTATCTGGCCGAGCGTGGCTTCACGACGGTCGGGCTGGACTCCGCCCCGACCGCCATCGAACTGGCCCGCGCCGAGGCCCAGCGGCGCGGACTGTCCACCGCCACCTACGAGGTCGCCGACATCACCTCGTTCACCGGATACGACGGCAGATTCGGCACCATCGTCGACAGCACCCTGTTCCACTCGATCCCGGTCGACCAGCGGGACGGGTATCAACGTTCCATCGTCCGCGCGGCAGCCCCGGGCGCGTCCTACTTCGTGCTCGTCTTCGACCGCAAGGCGTTGCCGGCCTCGCCCGAGGGGTTCGGTCCCAATCCGGTGACCGAAGACGAACTGCGCGAGCTGGTTTCGAAATACTGGGTCATCGACGACGTCCGCCCCGCGCGCATCCACGGCAACGATCTCCCCCGCGACGATCGATCACCGATCCACTTCGAGGACGTGCGCGACGAGCCCGGCGGTCGCAGCTCGGTTCCAGCGTGGTTGCTGCAAGCCCACCTGGCTCTGGGCTGACAGCGCCTTGTCCTCCGGACGATAGGGCCGGGCCCGGTCCGGGCCCGGTCCGGGCCCGGCTCACACCATCAGTGGTCAGCGTTCGTCCGGGTAACGGCGATCGTCGTAGCGTCCCGGATCGGTGCCCTCGGTGTCGATACGCTCCTTGCGCACGGTGTCGCCGACGGTCTCCTGTTCTTCGACGTCGTCGACGGCCAGGCGCACCCGTTCGACCGGCACCGTCTCCTTGTCCACGGTCACCCGGTCGCGGTGCAGGGTGACCTCCTGTTCCTCGTCGCCCAGGGAAGTCTGCCCGTACGCCCCGGCGTCGGTGACCGGTTCGCGTTCCACACGGACCTCTTCGTGGCTGGTGGGCACCGTCACCGTCTGATCCTCGGTGACGACATACTTGCGCAGGCGCGCGGTGCCGACCTCCTCACGCTGGGTATCGACGTTCAAGCGTTCCTCGGAACGGATCAGGCCCTGGTCGCCGGTGGGATCTGTGGCGGCGTGGCGGCCGTTCGGGGCGGCATCGGGACGCGCGGTCCCCTGACCGTCGCGCATCGCACGGCCGTAGGCGTCCCAGCCGGAGTGGTTCGGGTCGACGTGATAGTGGCGGAACAGTTGTTCCTCGCCTTCCCGGCTGATATGCCCGTCCTGTTCCACAGCGGGAGCGGATTTGACCATTTCCTTGTCCACATTCACCCGCAGCGCGTCGGACTGCGGATTGTGCTGCGCCCCGACCAGCGGAACCAGCGAATCGTGGCGGAACAGGCCGGTGGACACCGATGCCCAGGTCGGCGAACCGGTTTCGTTGTCGACGTAGATGTTCTTGACCTTGCCGATCTTGTCGTCGTGCGAGTCGTACACGGTGCTGTCCATCAGAGTGTCGAGCTGTCCGGTCATGGTTGCTCTCCTCCTCGGTACGGATGGGATGGATTCATCGGGGAATACGCCGGCGTGACCGGCTGTCGCCCCCGGCAGCCCAGCAAGTTCGGCTACACGTCGGCAGGTACCCGGCAATCATCCAGCGAAACCCGCTGGGCTTGCATGGAATGCGATTCGATCCAGCTCGCAGGCGTCGTTGACGAGCCTGAGGCATCCGGCAACATACCCCTCGCGGCCTGATCCGACTTGGGGCGCGGTCGAATCCGTTCGACCACCCGGCGATCGCATCGTCGGCGATCGGATGCCGGTCCCCGCGTCGGGAGGGGCCACTCGGCAGGCCCGCGCCCACTTCTCCTGTTTCGGTGATCGACCAGCTACCGATACTCCGGGGGATGCGAGTGCCACGTGCCGTATGAAGCGCCTCCGCCCCGCGTCTCGGTGGCGAATACTGATCGGTGTCCGGGTGGCGTCATCACCGGGATACCGATTGTGCAGTGTGGAGTTGCGATGAGGCTGCGAGCTTCGACCCTGACCGTCCTCGCCGCCGCGTGTGTCGCGGCCGCCGCATTCGCTCCCGCCGCCGCGGGCCCACCGCTGCCGGGCACGGTGGATCTGCCCTGTGCGGCGACGACCCTGCATCAGGACGTCGCGTGGTATCGGCCCGCGGGTACGCCACGCGGCCTGGTCTGGCTGCAGCACGGCTTCGCGCGCACCGAGGGCAACGTCGCCGCACTCGCCGAAACGCTATCCGCCGCTGGGTATCTCGTCTTCTCCCCCAGCCTGCCGTTCGTGAACCTCGACGGCTGCACCCTGCAGAACCTCGGCGACAACACCGCGTTCCTGGATCAGGTGGCCCGGCTGTTCGCCACCGCCGACGATCCCACCGGGCCCCTCGCCACCTCGGCGACGCGCGCCGGAGTCGACCTGCCCGCGCTCCCGCGCTCGCTCGTGTTCATCGGTCATTCCGCCGGCGCCGAAGCCGTCGAATACGTCGCCCACCGCCTGCACACCTCCTCTCCGGCCGCATGGGCGAAGCTGCGCGGGCTCGTCTTGCTGGACCCGGTGAAATCCTTCCTCGGCGCCGATACCGATGTCGCACTCGACGACCTCGCCGCCACGGACCTGCCCGTCCTGACCGTCTCCGGTCCGCCCGCGCTGTGCAACAACTTCGGCAGCGGAACCACCGCCCTGCAGGCACATCTGCATCGCCCCTTCCTCGGGGTGCGCCTCGACACCGGCGAACACACCGACGCCGAAGGAACCTCGAGCGATCCGCTGGGCGAATTGCTCTGCGGGATACCACAACCGGCGAACGTGGCAGCACTCCAGCACCTCGCCACCGGTTGGACCGGCGACTACGTCGACGGCACCACCGACTATCCGGCCGCCGCCGCGGCGGCCTTCGCCGAACACCTCGCCGAGCCCCTCACCGGAGCCTGACCGCAACCGGCGGACCGCTGCGGCCCGGCCCGGATTGCGCTCGGCGGCAATCGGTTCCGACGACCGGCCCGCGGCCACCCGGTCGAGCGTCCAAACTATTGTTCACCTGCGAAAACATATGCGAGAACAAGACGGCCGTAAGGCGTTAACGGTATGATCACAGTAGGTTTACGGTCTCGCCACAATGCCCTCGGTACTCTGAAACGGACTACAGCGACGTACGAATTCACGCTCACCGCACAGCAATTCATGCTACAAGGGGACGCTACGTGTCGAATCCTGTGTATGCCCGCGTTCTGGGCCCTTTGACTCTCGCCCTCGACAATCGCAATGCGACGCCGACCGCACAGAAGCAACGGCAATTGCTGGCCTTGTTGTTGATTCGGCATTCGACGGTGGTTCCGGTCACGACCCTGATCGAAGAGCTGTGGAACGACGATCCGCCGCGCAGCGCGATAACGGTCGTGCAGACCTATGTTCTGGGTATCCGGAAGAAGATGGCGCAATATCTGGATGTGGACCAGGGCGAGATCGCGAACCGATATCTCCGCACCTGGAGCAAGGGATATATGTTCGACGCCCAGGACTGTGTCCTGGATTTGCGCGACTATCGCACGATGACCGACGCCGCCCGCTGCGCGCTGAATGCCGGTGACGACATGCGCGCGGTGGATCTGTTCACGGCGGCCGAAGCACTGTGGACCGGTCCGGCGCTGCTGGACGTGGAAAGCGGCCTGCCGCTGTCGGCCGAGCTGTCGCATCTGGAACAGGTGCGGCTGACCGACCTCGAGCTGCGAATCGAAGCGCAGCTGCGGCTGGGCCGCTTCCGCGAGGTCTGCCCCGACCTGGCACGACTGACCGCGGAACAACCCCTGCACGAACGGCTGCAGGCCTACTACATGTACGCGCTGTGCCGTTCCGGCCGGCGGCATCGCGCCCTCGAGTCCTACCATGAATTCGCCCGTTCACTGCAGCGGGAACTCGGCCTGGATCCCTGTGTGAAATTACGCCGATTACACAGCGACATTCTCAACGCCTCCGACGAATCGGTGACCCTGATGCTCGAGCGCCGCCATGCCGGATATCTGATCGGCTGGCAGGCGGGCGCGCAACGTTCCGCGACGCCCGCCTAATCCGGCCGCTCTCATTCCGGGGCGGTACCCTCGAACATTTCTTCCACCAGGGCGGTGGTATGGGTACCGGCTCGGAATTTCGACTGATCGAGGACGTCCAGCAGAAATTCTCGAGTGGTGCACAATCGTTCGCCCTCGACCCGGAATTCCGTCAGTGCCCGGTTCATCCGCGCTATCGCGGCATCGCGATCGGGCGCCCACACGATGACTTTCGCGAGCAGCGAATCATAGTTCGGCGGCACCGAATAACCCGCCCGGATATGTGTGTCGACTCGGGTGAACGGACCGCCGGGCGCGGTGAATTCGGAAATCGTGGCGGGTGTCGGCGCGAATCCGGCCGCCGGATTCTCGGCATTGATCCGGCATTCGATCGCGGCCCCCTTCGGCTGAATGCGATCCTGCGTCCATGCCAGCGGTTCGCCGGCGGCGATCCTGATCTGCTCGGCGACCAGATCGATACCGGTGACCATTTCGGTGACCGGATGTTCGACCTGAATGCGGCAATTCACCTCCATGAAGTAATAGTTGCCGGCCGAGTCGAGCAGGAATTCGACGGTGCCGGCTCCGGTGTATCCGGCGGCGAGCACCCCGTCGACCGCGGATCGGCCGATCCGCGCGGCCAGCCCCTCCGGCAGCCGCGGCGCCGGTGACTCCTCCACCAGCTTCTGGTGCCTGCGCTGCACCGAGCAATCCCGCTCGCCGAGATGGACACCCGCGCCGAAGGTGTCACACAGCACCTGCACCTCCACATGCCGGGCGTGGTCGAGATACCGCTCGACATACACCCGGCTGTCGCCGAAGAGCATGCGGGCCGTGGCCCGGGTGTCCCGGTAGGCGCGGGCGAAATCGGCGCCGTCGTGCACCACCGCCATCCCGCGCCCACCGCCGCCCGCGACGGCCTTGACGATCACCGGATACCCGATCCGGTCGGCGAGAGCCTGCGCCTCGTCGAATTCGAGAGCGTCGAGACTGCCCGGCAGCAGCGGCAACCCGGCCTTGGCCATCAGCGTGCGTGCCGACTGTTTGTCGCCCAGCTCGGCCATGACATCCGCGGGCGGCCCGATGAGGGTGACCCCGGCGGCCCGGCAGGCATCGGCGAAATCCGGTGATTCCGAAAGGAATCCGTAGCCCGGATGGATGGCGTCGGCGCCGGTGATCTCAGCCGCCGTCAGAATGACGGCCGCGTCGAGATAACTGCGTTTCGCCGCGGCCGGACCGATCCGCACGGCCTCGTCGGCGAAATCCACGACCGCCGAATCGTGGTCGGCCGCCGAATAGACCGCCACCGTGCGCACGCCCATTTCCCGGCAGGTGCGGGCCACCCGCAAGGCGATCTCGCCGCGGTTGGCGATCAGAATCTTGTCGAACATTCGCGCCGCCTCTCTCAGGCCGCCGTGCGAGCGGCCACGGGAAGTCCGAAGCGACGGAATCTGGCCCGCCGCTGCGCCGCCAGCTCCTCACCGCTGCGCCCGATCAAGGCTTGCAGCGTTTCGGCCAGGGCGCGGTGCAGCCGCTCGGCCGCCGCGTGCGGCGCCAGGGCATCGTCGTGTCCGAGCTCGGGCAGTACACCGTCGACGATGCCCAGGCGCAACAGGTCGCGGGCCGTGATGTGCAGTGCCGCAGCGGCTTCGGCCGAGGCGCTCGGATCGTTCCACACGATGGCCGCACACCCTTCGGGGCTGATCACCGAGTAGACCGAGTCGGCCAGCATCAACACGCGGTTGGCGACCGCGAGCGCCAGCGCACCGCCGCTGCCCCCCTCGCCGATCACGACACTGATCACCGGCACGCGCAAGGCCGACATCAGGCGGATGTTCTCGGCGATGGCGACGGCCTGGCCCTGTTCCTCGGCGGTCGCGCCCGGGTAGGCGCCGGGCGTGTCGATGAGCGTGACGACCGGCAGGCCGAGCTTTTCCGCCAGGCGCATGAGCCGGGCGGCCTTGCGATATCCCGGCGGCGTCGGCATGCCGAAGTTGCGGGCCATGAGCTCCTTGGGATCGTGACCCTTCTGCTGGCCGATCACCATCACCGGCTGGTCGCCGAGCCAGGCCGGTCCGCCGACGACCGCCGGACAGTCGGCGCCGATGCGGTCACCACGCAGTTCGACGAATCCGTCGAACGCGAGCGCCACATAGTCCAGCGCCGTCGGCCGGGTGATCTGCCGCGCCCGGCGGACCTGCTCCCACGCCTGGGTCTCGGGCAGCGACTGCGGATCGGTGACGATGCCGGCCGCCGCA
Source organism: Nocardia sp. AB354 (assembly GCF_049538315.1). NCBI lineage: Bacteria > Bacillati > Actinomycetota > Actinomycetes > Mycobacteriales > Nocardiaceae > Nocardia > Nocardia sp. AB354. The sequence continues at coordinate 72,434 of NZ_JBMVFU010000015.1, forward strand.
CCCGGTTCGCCGGTGGGATCGACCGGGCCCGCGATGCGCAGCAGCGAACCCAGCGTCGCGCGCAGGCCCGACCGCGGCACGATCATGTCGATGAGGCCGTGCTCGAGCAGGAATTCCGCGGTCTGGAACTGCGGCGGCAGTTCCTGACGGATCGTCTGCTCGATGACCCGGCGCCCGGCGAAACCCAGCCGGGCGCCGGGTTCGGCGATCAGCACGTCGGTCAGCGTCGCGAACGAGGCGGCGACACCGCCGTAGGTCGGATCGGTGATCAGGCTGACGGTGAGGATGCCCGCACGATCGAGCTGCTCGAGCGCCGCGCTGGTCTTGGCCATCTGCATCAGCGACAGCGGCCCCTCCTGCATGCGGGCGCCGCCGGAGGCGGTGACCAGCAGCAGCGGAATGCGTTCGGTCAGGGCGTATTCCGCCGCCACCGTGATCATCTCCCCCACCGCGGTGCCCAGGCTGCCGCCGAGGAAGCGGAAGTCCATGGCGACGATCACGACCGCGGAGCCCTCGATGCGGGCGGTCGCGCACACGACCGCGTCGCGTAGTCCGGTGCGCGCCCGCGCGCCGGCCAGCCGATCGGCATACGGCACGACGTCGTGGAAGTTCAGCGGGTCGTCCTCGGTGCCGGCGATCGGCAGCGGCTCGAACCGGCCCTCGTCGGCCAGCTGGCGCAATCGCTGCTCGGCGGACAGGGTGGTGTGCCGGCCGCATTCGCCGCACACGCCCAGGTCTCGCTCGAAACGCTTGCGATACAGCGGAATCCGGCAGCCCGGGCACAGTACCCAGTCCGCGGTGTGGGAGCTTGGCGGCGTCTTCACGGGGTGTCTCCTGTGCTCGATCGGCCACGGTCAGCCGGACCGCAGCGTCCGGTGTGCCCAGGTTCGCGCGGCGCCCTCGAGGACAGCTCGATCGCGCTGCTCGAGCGGGGCTAGAGCGGCCCGCTTCACCCTGATCGTGATCTCGGGGACTTTCGGGACTCTTCGGCGAGAAGGGACAACAGCTGTGTACGCCAATGCATTCGGAGGTTCGTTATGAACCGTCGTGTCGTCGTGACCGGGCTCGGAGTTCGTGCGCCCGGCGGTAACGGCAAGGACGAATTCTGGAAATTGCTCTCGGAGGGGCGCACCGCCACCCGCCGGATCAGCTTCTTCGACGCCTCGCCCTACCGGTCGCAAGTGGCCGGCGAAGCCGATTTCGACGCGGCCCGGGAAGGACTGTCACCCAGGGAGATTCGCCGCATGGACCGCGCCGCGCAGTTCGCGGTGGTGTGTGCCCGGGAAGCGGTCGCCGACAGCGGCCTCACCGTCGACGCGCTCGATCCGCAGCGCGTCGGCGTCAGCCTCGGCAGTGCCGTGGCCGCCGCGACCAGCCTGGAACAGGAATATCTGGTGCTGTCGGACTCCGGCCGCAACTGGGTGGTCGACGAGAAGCACGTCTCGCCCTACATGTTCGACTACATGGTGCCGAGTGTGATGCCGGCCGAGGTGGCGTGGAGTGTGGGCGCCGAGGGGCCGGTCGCCATGGTGTCCAACGGGTGCACCTCCGGGCTCGACTCGGTCGGGCACGCGGTGCAGTTGATCCGTGAGGGCTCCGCCGACGTGGTGCTGGCCGGCGCCGCCGATACCCCGATCACACCGATCGTGGTGGCCTGCTTCGACGCGATCAAGGCGACCACCCCGCGCAACGACGACGCCGAGCACGCCTCGCGCCCGTTCGACAACTCCCGCAACGGATTCGTCCTCGCCGAGGGCGCGGCGATGTTCGTGCTCGAGGAGTACGACAGCGCCCGCCGCCGCGGCGCGCACATCTACGCCGAGATCACCGGCTACGCGACGCGCTGCAACGCCTACCACATGACCGGCCTCAAGGCCGACGGCCGCGAGATGGCCGAGGCGATCCGGGTGGCCCTCGACGAATCGCGGGTCGATCCCACCGCCGTCGACTACGTCAACGCGCACGGCTCGGGCACCCGCCAGAACGATCGCCACGAAACCGCCGCGGTGAAGCGCAGTCTCGGCGAGCACGCCTACCGCACGCCCATGAGCTCGATCAAATCGATGGTGGGGCATTCGCTGGGCGCGATCGGCTCGGTGGAGATCGCGGCCTGCCTGCTCGCGCTGCAGCACCAGGTGGTGCCACCGACGGCCAATCTGCACGAGCCGGATCCGGAATGCGATCTCGACTACGTCCCGCTCACCGCCCGCGACCACCGCATCGACACGGTACTCAGCGTCGGCAGCGGTTTCGGCGGCTTCCAGAGCGCGATGGTGCTGCGCCGCCCGCAGGGGGTGCCGGCATGAGCGTCGTGACGGGAATGGGCGTGGTGGCGCCCAACGGGCTGGGCCTGGACCACTTCTGGGATGCCGTGCTGGCGGGGCGCGGGGCGATCGCACCGCTGACCCGCTTCGACACCACCGGGTTCGGTGCGACACTCGCCGGCCAGGTGGCCGAGTTCGACGCCGGCAAATACCTGCCGAGCCGGTTGCTGCCGCAGACCGACGTCTCCACCCGGATGGCACTGGTGGCCGCCCAGTGGGCACTCGACGACGCGAAGGTCGACCCCACCGCACTCACCGACTACGGCATGGGCGTGGTCACCGGAAACGCTTCCGGCGGTTTCGAATTCACCCACCGCGAATTCAACAAGCTGTGGTCGCGCGGCTCCGAGCACGTGAGCGTGTACGAGTCGTTCGCCTGGTTCTACGCGGTGAACACCGGCCAGATCTCGATCCGGCACGGCATGCGGGGACCGAGCAGTGCGCTGGTCGCCGATCAGGCCGGCGGCCTGGACGCCGTCGGCCACGCCCGGCGCACCGTGCGCCGCGGCACACCCCTGGTCGTCACCGGCGGCGTCGATTCGGCGCTCGACCCGTGGGGCTGGGTCTCCCACATCGCGGCCGGAACGGTCAGTACCGCAACCGATCCCGCGCGCGCCTACCTGCCTTTCGACGCGCAGGCGGCGGGCAACGTGCCGGGCGAGGGCGGAGCCATGCTGGTCCTCGAGGATGCCGCGGCGGCCCAGACCCGGGGCGTGCCCGACTGTTACGGCGAAATCGCCGGCTACGCGCAGACTTTCGATCCGCCGCCGGGTTCGCCGCGCCCGCCGGGACTGCAACGGGCCATCGAACTGGCACTCGCCGATGCCGGACTGCGCAGCGACGACATCGATGTCGTCTTCGCCGACGCCGCCGGTGTCCCCGACGCCGACCGTGCCGAGGCGGCGGCCCTCGAGGCCGTCTTCGGACCGGGCGGGGTCCCGGTGACCGCCACGAAACCGCTCACCGGGCGGCTGTTCTCCGGCGCGGGCCCCCTCGACATCGTCACCTGCCTGCTGGCCATGCGCGACGCGGTGATCCCGCCGACCGTGGCCACCACCGAACTCGCCGACGGATGCCGGATCGATCTGGTCCGCGGCGAACCGCGCTCGGCCGACCTCGGCGCCGGATTGGTGCTCGCGCGCGGCCGGTGGGGTTTCAACTCCGCGGTGGTCGTCCGCGCGCACCCGCGCTGACCCCGCAGCACAGCAATCGCACCATCCCTTCGAATGCACTCAGGAGCAGATCATGACCATCACCATCGACACCCTGCGCCGAATCCTCGTGGCCTGCGCCGGCGGCGACGAGGACGCCCCCGAACTCGCCGGTGACATCGCCGAGGTCGAGTTCGAGGAGCTCGGCTACGACTCGCTGGCCCTGATCGAAACCGCCTCGCGTATCCAGCGCGAGTTCGGGGTGACGGTTCCCGAGGAACAGCTCATCGACGTCAAGACTCCGCAGGAGCTGATCGACATCGTCAACCAGCAGCTGGCGGGTGTGGCATGACCATCCGCACGACTCACACCCGTGTCGTCGAGGCGCCCGCGGAGGATGTCTACGGGCTGGTCGCCGATGTCGGGCGCTGGCCGGTGATCTTCGAACCCAGTGTGCTGGTGCGGCATCTGCACCGCGGCGCCGACGAGGAACGGTTTCGGCTGTGGGCGACGGTGAACGGGCAGGTCACCGACTGGACCTCGCGCCGGACTCTGGACCCCGCCGGCCGCCGCATCACCTTCGAGCAGGAACGCAGCCGGGCGCCGATCGCCTCCATGGGCGGGCAGTGGACGTTCGACGAAACCGGCCCGCGCACAACGACTGTCACCCTCGATCACCACTTCACCGTGGCCGACGGTGTGGATCCGGACGTGATCACCGGAGCGGTCGACCGCAACAGCGTGGCCGAGCTGGCGGCGCTGGCTCGGATCGCCGAGCTGGGGCATCCGGTCGACGACATCATCGTCACCTTCGAAGATCGCGTGACCCTCGACGCGACGGCAGCCGAGCTCTACGACTTCGTCTATCACAGCGACCGCTGGCCCGAGCACGTTCCGCACGTCGGCCGAGTGGATCTCACCGAGGACGCCGACGGGGTTCAGCTGATGGAGATGGACACCGTCACCGAAGGCGGTATCCCGCACACCACCCGGTCGATCCGGATCTGTGTCCCGGCCGAACGCATCGACTACAAACAGCAGTTGCCGCCCGCGATGCTGTTCGGGCACAGCGGCGCCTGGGAATTCGCCGACGATCCCGCCGGCGTGGTGGTCACCGCTCGCCACACGGTGGCGATCAACCCCGCCGCCGCGCGTGAAATCCTCGGTCCCGGAACCGGACTCGCCGAGGCGCGCGCCTATCTCGGCGAGGCCCTCGGCACCAACAGCCGCAACACCCTGCTGTGCGCGGTGCGATACATCGCGGCCCGCCGCGCCGACTCCGCGAAAACCCCGTCATGACGGCGACCGGAAGTCCGCGCCTGGCAGAACCGGTGGTGCAGGAGGTGGCCGAGGGTGTCTTCGCCTACACCCACGGCCACGGCGGCTGGTGCGTCAGCAACGCCGGCGTGGTCGCCGGGCCCGACGGTGCGCTGGTGATCGACACGCTCGCCACCGAGGATCGCACCCGCGGCCTGATCCAGCACGTGGATCGGGTCGCCGGCGGGCCGGCGCGCACCGTGGTCAACACCCATCACCACGGCGACCACAACTTCGGCAACCATCTGTTCGGACCCGCCGCGGTGCTCATCGGACACGACCGGATCCGCGCCGAGATGATCGAGACCGGGCTGGCCCTGACGCAGTTGTGGCCGCAGGTCCGGTGGGGCGACGTGCGAGTCACGCCACCCTCGGTCACCTTCTCCGACCGGCTGACGCTGCACGTCGGCGACCGGCGGGTCGAGCTGATCCATCCAGGTCCGGCGGCGCACACCACCAACGACGTGGTGGCGTGGCTACCCGCGGAGAAGGTGCTGTTCGCCGGGGATCTGGTGATGTCGGGCGCGGCGCCGTTCTGCTTGTTCGGTTCGGTCGAGGGCACCCTCGCCGCGGTCCGGACGCTGGCCGGGCTGGGCGCGGAAACCGTTGTGGCGGGCCATGGTCCGGTCACCGGACCGGAGATCTTCGATCAGACGATCCGATATCTGGAGTGGATCCTCAGGTTAGCGCTCGACGGCCGGGCATTGGGGCTGACTCCGCTCGGCATCGCCCTCGAGGCCGATCCCGGCGAGTTCACCGATCTGGTGGATGCCGAACGGGTGGTCGGCAATCTGCATCGCGCGTATGCCGAGGCCGACGGCGCGGCACCGGGGGCGCCGCTGGACGTGCTCGCCATCTTCGACGAGATGGTCGGCTACAACGACGGCCGGCTACCGGCGTGCCTGGCATGAGCGAGCGCAGCGAGCGAGAGGCCGGCACAGCCGAGCGGGAGATGGGCACGGCCGAGATTGTGGATGTGTGTGTGGTCGGCGGCGGACCGGCGGGACTGGTCGCCGGTGTGCTGCTGGCCCGGTCCGGAGCGAAAGTTCTCGTGCTGGAGAAACATCCGGACTTCCTGCGCGACTTCCGCGGTGACACGGTGCATCCGTCGACGCTGACGGTGATGGACGAGCTCGGGCTCGCCGAGGAGTTTCTCCGGCTGCCACATGTGCGGGCTCCGCGGCTGCCGATGGCGACCGCGATGGGACCGGTCATGTTCGCCGACTTCCGCCGGCTGCCCGGCCCGTTTCCGTTCGTGGCGTTCATGCCGCAGTGGGACGTGTTGAACTTCCTCGCCGAAACCGGTCGCCGGTATCCGGGATTCCGTCTGCTGCAACGGGCGGAGGTCACCGAACTGCGCGAGTCCGGTGGCACCGTCACCGGCGTGCGCGCCGCCACCCCGGACGGTCCGCTCGAGGTCCGGGCCCGCCTCGTGATCGCCGCCGACGGACGCAATTCGCTGGTGCGCACCAGCGGCGCGCTCGCGGTGGCGGCGAGCCGGGCGCCGATGGACGTGTTGTGGTTCCGGGTGGGCAAACCCGCGGGCGAGAGCCTGCCGACGGTTCGCAGCGGCAAGGGATTCTTCATCGTCTGCATCGATCGCGGCGACTACCTGCAGGTCGCCTACATGATCCCCAAAGGCGGATTCGAGGCGATCCGGGCCGGTGGGCTGCCCGGTTTCCGGGGGCAGCTCGCGGCCATCTATCCGGTGCTGGCGCCGGGGCTCGAGGCCGCGATTCGCGACTGGGACGATGTGAAGCCGCTCGATGTGCGGGTGGACCGGCTGCGGCACTGGTGCCGGCCCGGCCTGCTGGCGATCGGTGATGCGGCGCACGCGATGTCGCCGGCGGGCGGTGTCGGTATCAACCTCGCGGTCCAGGACGCCGTCGCCGCCGCGCGGCTGCTGGCGCCCACACTGGCCGCGGGCGGCATGCCGAGTCTCGCGCAGTTGCGCGCGGTGCAGCGCCGCCGCGAATTCCCCATGCGGGTGGTGCAATTCGCGCAATTGCGCCTGCTCGCCGACCTGTATCCGAACGCCGGAGGACCCAGCACCGACAAGCCGCTGCTGGCCCGGCTGCTGCGTCGCTTCCCCGGACTCTCCCACGTGGTGGCACGGGTGATCGGCCTCGGGATCCGGCCCGAGCACGTCCCGCCGGCCCACGGCGACCATCTCATCGTTTCCGGTACCTAGTTTCGAGCACCCAGGAGGACCTGTCGTGTCGACCTATCTCCTCGTTCACGGCGCGTTTCACGGCGGCTGGGCCTGGCAGCGGGTTACCCCGCTGCTCACCGCGGCCGGCCACCGTGTCTTCGCGCCCTCACTCGCCGGTATGGGCGAACGCGCCGACGAGCTCACCCCCGACGTGGGACTCGACACCCACGTCGACGATCTCGCCGAGCTGATCGTCGCCGAGGATCTGCGGGAGTTGATCCTGGTGGGCCACAGCTATGCCGGGATCGTCGTCACCGCGCTCGCGGATCGGTTCCCGGACCGCATCGCCGAGCTGATCTACGTGGATACCTTCGTGCCACGAGACGGCGAAGCCATCTCCGACATCATGCCGGAGATGGTCGAGGCGTTCACCACCGCGGCCGCCGCCGTGGGAGACGGCTGGCGCGTGCCCCCGCCGACCGAGCCGATGGGGGACAGCGGAATCAACGGCGTCACCGAGGAACCCGATCTGAGCTGGGTGGCCTCGATGCTGACGGCCCAGTCGCTGAAGACGTTCCACCAGCCGCTGACGCTGCGCAATCCGGACTCCTTGGCGCTCGTTCCCGTCACCCACATCCACTGCAGCGAGGGCGGCGAGGCCTTCAAGGCGATGCGCGCGGCGATGCCGCGGACCCTTCCCCCGGCCGACCTGCCCGCCGAACGGCTCGAGATCCTGCCGACCGGGCACGACTGCATGATCACCATGCCGCGTGAATTCGCCGGGCTGCTGTTGAAATTCGCGTCTCAGCCGTCGCCCGCGTCGTAGGCGGCGCGAGCCGCCAGCACCTCCGCCAGGTGCTCGTTCGACCACCGCGCGAGACCGTCGAACAACGGAGTGAGGGTGCCGGCCAGCGCGGTGGCCGCGTACTCGACGCGAGGGGGGACCTCGGGATGGTAGGTGCGCTGCACCAGACCGTCGCGTTCGAGCTGGCGCAGCCGCTGGGTCAGCACCTTGGGCGTGACGCCCGGAATGCGTTGCTGCACTTCGTTGAAACGCATCCGCCCGTCGTGGATCAGCACCCACAGCACCTGGGTGGACCAGCGGCCGAAGAACAGGTCGACCACCGGGGAGATCGGGCACGGATCCGCGACGGGCGGCGGCGTGACGGGCGTCATGAGCACTCCTGGGCACTTTCCATTTGGTAACTACTATACTTTGGAAACTACTGTGTGACCAGAAGCCTTCACCGGCGCGAGAGGAGCACAGTGATGACTGCGACGGCACCCCACGGAAACCTGCGCTTGCCCCGGCGGCGCGGCGAACGCCCGCTCACCCGGCCACACAATCCGCATCAGCAGCTCACCCAGAATCCGGACGTCCGGCTCCAGGAAGCGCTGTGGACGCGCATGGCCACACTCGATGGTGTGCTGGCCGCCCGCAGTACGGTCTCGCTGCCCGACACCCGCGCCCTGCATCTGCACCCCGATCTCGCGCACGGCCCCGAGGACGCCTTCCTGGCCGGCACCGAATTCGCCCACCTGCACGGGCACGCCGACGGCAGCCTGCATCTGCGCCTGCCGGAAACCGCTGCCGCCGAGGCCGTTTCGGCCGGCTGGGCCGAACAACATCCGATGGCCCGCGCCGGCGTCCTGCCGGCGACGCTGCTGATGGTCTACGGCCCGCGCGACGCCGACGAACTGGAACAGGTCTGGCAGCTGGTACGCGCCTCCTACGACTACGCCCGCGGGAACGCTCGAGCATGATTCGAGCGGCGGCACGCATCGTGAGGACCATGACTGCGACTGATCTCGTCGGCACCTGGGAACTGCTGTCCTACTACGACATCGACGACGCGGACGTGCGCAGCGAAGGGCCACTGGGCCCGGCGCCGCGCGGTCTGCTCATCTACACCGCACAGGGCTCGGTCTCGGTGAGCATGATGCGCACCGGCGAGACCACCGCCGCGAACACGTTCATGGGCTACGCCGGAACCTGGCGCACGGCGGGAAAGGCGGTGGTGCACGCGATCAGCGTCTGCTCCAATCCCGCCTGGGCCGGCACCGAGCAGGTACGCCAGATGTCCCTCGACGGTGACGTGCTGACGCTGATCGGCGCCGCACAAATGGACGGGCGGACCCAGCGCCGCATTCTCACCTGGCGCAGGTCCGCCCGCCCGTGCTGATCACTCCGGCGAGTACGAGAACAGAGGTTCGTCGAATTGCACGGATTCCCCGTCCTGTTTGAGGATCGCGGTGACGACCCCGCCCACCTCGGCCGTCACCGGGATCATCAGCTTCATCGCCTCCACGATGCCGACCTGACGCCCCGGCGACACCCGGTCGCCGACCGCCACGAACGGCTCGGCACCGGGCTGCGGGCTCCGATAGAACACACCCACACTGGGTGCGCGGATCACCGGATCGGTCACCGCCACCTCGGTCGCGACGTCGGTTGCGATTGCCGGTGCTGCCCCGGCACTCACGCCCACCTCCCCCGAGCCCTGCGGCCACTGTGCCTCCACGGTCACCTCACCGACCTGGATCCGCAGGCCGCTGGGCTGGGCGGGAAAGCCGGCCAGCAGGCGCAGCGCACCCGACTGGATGGCGTCGAGTATCTGCAGGTAGTCGTGCTGGGCGGCGTCGAGTTCCGGTGTGGGCGTGACGTTTTCGTCCATTGCTGTCATGACGGCGCTCCGCGGTCAGTAGTTGCCCAGGCCGCCACAGACATTCAATGCCTGTGCGGTCACGGCGGCGGCGGCCGGCGAGATCAGGTAGTCGACCATCGCGGCCACCTCGTCGACCTGGACATAGCGGCCGATCGGCACCCGGGCGCTCACCCGCGCGTGCACCTCGTCGGTGTCGACACCCCACAGACCCGAATACACCTCCCGAACCCGTTCGGCCATCGGCGTTTCCACGAATCCGGGGCAGACCGCGTTGACCGTGATCCCGGTCTTGGCCAGCTCCAGCCCCAGCGCCTTGGTGAAGCCGACGACCCCGTGCTTGGAGGCGGAATAGGGCGCGCCGTGAAGCACACCCTGCTTACCGCCGGTCGAGGCGATGTTGACGATCCGGCCGCTGCCCCGCTCGAGCATGCCACCGGCGGTGAGCGCGGCCTTGGTGGCGTAGAAGACGCTGTGCAGGTTGGTTTCGATCACATCGAGCCACAGCTCGTCCTCGATCTGCGCGGTCACGCCGCCGCCGCTGCGGCCGGCGTTGTTGACCAGGATGTCGACGGGCCCGAACCGCCGTACCCCGGCGTCGACGTACTCCCGGATCCGGTCGGCGTCGCGAACGTCGCAGCCCACTCCGTCCACCGCGAATCCGTCGTCCTGCAACTGCTTGGCCGTATCGGCCACCCGCTGCTCGTCCCGGGCACAGATGAACACCGCAACACCCTGTGCCGCCAGGTTTTTCGTGATCTGCAAGCCCATCCCGCTGGTCGCTCCGCTGACCAGCGCCACGCGCTGACTGTCCGCCATATCTCCTCCATCGGTGCTGGATCCGGTTACGCCGGCCCGTCCGGCCACCAGCGTCGCGAAAGGCCCTATAAGACCGGTCAAACCGATGCGGGCTCGACCGAATCTCGAGTGCCGTCGGCGACCGTGGAGCGCGATCGAGGTCCGCCCGGAATCCCGGCGGCCACACCGTCTTCCGAGGAGCCGTCCATGACCACTGTCGCCAGCCGCGCCGAGCTGTACGCCGAGGTCCAGCAGTTCTACGCCGATCAGATGCAGCGCCTGGACAACCGCGACATCACCGGTTACGCCGAAACCTTCACCGAGGATGCCGAATTCGAGCACACACCCGGCCGCCCGCCCGCGCGCACCCGCGCCGGGATCGTGTCGGATCTGGTGGAGTTCCACAAGCGCTTCGACAGCGATCCGATGCAGCGCCGGCACTGGTTCAACATGATCAACCTCTCCCCGCGCGACGACGGCAGCATCGTCGCCACGATGTACTGCCTGGTGGTCAAGATCCGGCCCGGCGCGGCGCCGGAGATCGCGCCGAGCTGTGTGGTGCACGACGTGCTCGTCCGCATCGACAGCGAACTGCGCACCCGCTCCCGCCGCGTCACCCGCGACTGACCGAAACCGCAACCCCGACAAGGAGTTACGCTGTGAGCACCGCTCAGCCCACCACCCACCTCACCCTCGCGGCCGAAGCCCAGGACCTGCTGTTCCGCACGGCCCGCACCGCCAACACCTTCACCGACGAACCGGTGAGCGACGAGCAGATCCGCGACATCTACGACCTGGTCAAATACGCGCCGACCTCGATGAATCAGCAGCCGCTGCGCATCGTGCTGGTCCGCGGCGCCGAGGCCCGCGCCGCCCTCGTCGAGCACATGCTCGACAACAACAAGCCCAAGACCGAGAAGGCGCCGCTGACCGCGATCCTGGCCGCCGACCTCAATTTCCACGACCACCTGCCCAAGGTCTTCCCGCACGCACCCGACGCCAAGGACTACTTCGCCGACGACGACTACCGGGCCGAATCGGCACGGTTCAACGCGCTGATCCAGGTGGGCTACTTCATCCTCGGCATCCGCGCGGCGGGGCTGGCCGCCGGCCCGATGAACGGGTTCGACGCCGCCGGTGTCGACAAGGAGTTCTTCCCCGAGGGCACGCACAGCGCCCTGGTCGTGGTCAATATCGGCAAGCCGGGCCCCGACGCCTGGTACCCGCGCTCCCCGCGGCTGGAGTACGACGAGGTCGTCACAACCGTCTGACCTCCGCCCGCCCGAAGCCCGATCGGAATTTCCGATCGGGCATTTCGTGCTTCCTCGAAGGGACTTTCGGCCCTTGGGCGCCATCCTCCGCGTCGGCACAGTTGTCGTGCGTCGAAACGGGCCGGGTGAGCGAAAGAGGGCGAGCGGGTGTTGCGGGAATCTCAGGCATGGTCGTCGGCAGCGTTCCCGGACATCGTCATCTTCACCCGCGGGCCGGTACCCGCCCTCGAGGCCGAACGCGTGGCCGGGGCGGTGGGCCGGCTGCTGGCGCGCCACAGCGTCACCGGCGGCGCCCGGGTGCGGGTGACCGCCGCTCCTGGCGAGACCGAATCCCTGCTGGTCCAAGTGAATCTCGCACTACCCGCTCGCCCGGTCCGGATGCAGGTGCGCACCCGCGAGCCCCACGAGGTGCTGTCGGTGGTGGTCCGGCTGGAACGGCAGCTCACCGACCCGGCCGTCCGGGAGTGGCCGGATCCGGCCCGACCGGCGCTGGCCGACCCCGGCGTCGGAAAAGTCTTGCGCCGCAAGGCATTCCCACTCGACACCCTGCGCCCGAAGTCGGCCGCGGCGATGATGGACACGCTCGACTTCGACGTGCACCTGTTCGTCGACGCCGAAACCGGTGAGGATGCCGCCGTCTACCGGGCCGGCCCCTCGGGACTACGGCTGGCGCGCCGATCTCGGATGCATCCGCCCTCCGATACCGGCGGCCGGATCTTCACCGTGCACTCGCGTCCGACACCCATCCTCACCGAATCCGCGGCGGTGGAGCGGCTGTGCGAGCACGGCCTGCCCTTCCTGTTCCACATCGACGCCTGCACCGGGCGCGGACATCTGTTGTACCGCCGCTACGACGCGGATCTCACCCTCGTCACACCCTGTGCCGAGGTCGCATTCGACACGGAAAGGTAGATCACCAGCGTGGCACGAGAGTTGACACAACGGGAAATCCTCACCGAACTCGAACCGGTCGCCGCCACGGCACTGGACCGGCATCTGTCGATGGTCAAGGAGTGGCATCCACACGACTACGTCCCGTGGGACGCCGGTCGCAACTTCGCGATGCTGGGCGGAACCGATTGGGAGCCCGGGCAATCCACGCTCAGCGAGGTGGCGAAGGCGGCGCTGGTGACCAACCTGCTCACCGAGGACAACCTGCCCTCCTACCACCGCGAGATCGCCGAGAACTTCTCCCAGGACGGCGCCTGGGGAACCTGGGTGGGCCGCTGGACCGCCGAGGAGAACCGCCACTCCGTCGTGCTGCGCGACTATCTCGTGGTCACCCGCGGCGTCGACCCGGTCGCGCTCGAGAACACCCGCATGACCCATATGACCAACGGCTTCACCCCGGGGGTGGCCCGGCTGCTCGACGGCGAAGCGGGGTTCCTGTATTCGGTTGCGTACGTGAGCTTTCAGGAACTGGCCACCCGCGTCAGCCACCGCAACACCGCCAAGGTGTGCGACGACCCGATCGCCGACCGCATGCTGCAGCGCGTCGCGCTCGACGAGAACCTGCACATGATCTTCTACCGCACCATGTGCGCCGCCGCGTTGGATCTCGTTCCCGATCAGGCGATGACGGCCATCGACCTCATCGTCGAGAACTTCAAGATGCCCGGCGCCGGAATGCCCAACTTCCGTCGCAACGGAGTGCTGATGGCCAAACACGGCGTCTACGATCTGCGCCAGCACTACGAGGACGTGCTCGAACCGGTGATCCGGCAATGGAACATCTTCGGCCGCAACGACTTCGGCCCACGCGGCGAACAGGCCCGGGAACGACTGGGCGCCTTCCTGGAGAATATGGAACTGGTGCAGATCCCGCGCTTCGAGGAGCACCGCGATCGATCCCTGGCCCGCGAGCGGGCCCGCGCCTGATTCAGCGGGGGTGGCGCGGTATGCGGGTGTGAGCGGTGAGCAGCAGGTGGTCGAAGGCGGTGAGCGTCTGCGGCTGCGCCTCCGGCAGTGTCTCCAGTTCGGCGACCAGCTGGGCGGCCAGGTCGCGCAGTTTGGTGTTGGTCTCCTGCGAACGCCAGGACAGGATCTTGAACGCCTGCTCGGCATTGACGCGATACATCCGCATCAGCACACCCTTGGCCTGTTCGATCACCGCGCGATGCTCGATCACGTCGGGCAGGGCCGCCGACAGGGTTTCACGCTCGCTCTCGGCCAAGGTCTCGGTGAGGTCGATGTAGAAGCCGCCGGTACCGATGACAACTCCGGCATCGTCGTAGAGGCGGTCGGCGACCACCATCACGTGATGCACCTGTCCCGCGGTGTCGATGAACCGGTGCCGGCTGGAGAACGATTCACCCAGATCGACCGCGCGGGCGATGCGCGCCGCCACATCGTCGCGGTCGTCGGGATGCTTGTGGGCGAGCAGCAGCTCGGTGGTCGGCACCACGCTGCCGGGGGTGTAACCGTGCATCCGGTACACCTCTTCCGACCACTCCCAGCGCCGGGTCGCGAACCAGAACCGGAAGGATCCGACCCGCGGCACACTGCTCGGATCGACCGGTGCCGTTTCTCCCGTCGTGTGATCATGTTCGTTGTCCATGCTGTTGCGCCGCACGAAACAATTATGGCCGGTGGAGATCGTTGCGGTGGTGCGGTCAGCGACGACTGTTCACATGAAGGGCCACAGATCCGCGTCGCGGTGGGTGGTCTGCGCCAGCCGGGGATCGTCGGCCGAACGCAGCCAGCGCACCGGCACCCGGATCGGTTCGATCGAGGGCAGGCACGCCACCCGGCCGGTGCGGTCCACGAGCGATCCCACCACGCGATATCCCTGCTTCGGCGCCAAGCCCAGGGCCGCGGCCTGGTCGTCGCTGAGCGTGACCTCGGTGTGCGAGCGTTCGATGAGCCGCAGTCCCTCGACCGTCACCGGATCGGTGTCGTAGTCGACGTTGGAGACCGTGAGCCGGAACCGGGCGCCGGTGAGCAGGCTCGCCACCCACATCGATGTGCCCAGTCGCTCGCGGTCGGGATAGCGGGCGGCCGGCAGTCGATGCGGGACCAGCACCACGTAGGTATGCCCGATCTCCACGTCACGGGCGCGCATGGATTCCAGAATCGTCCTCCCGGCGTTCCGGTGCAACGTTGCCGTTACAAGGCTCGCCGCGCGGGCATAGTGTGTGGTGCATGACGGAGTCCGCCGCCCGGCGCGCGGGTGAGCGCGCCGCACAGGCAGCCGAGCGGGCCGAGGAGCTGGCCGCGCGGCAGGCCGAGCTGAGCGCGGGACGACCGATCACACACGAGGACGTCGACATGGCGGCCGAGCGGGCTCGACAGGCACTCGCGCGTGCGGAAAGCGCTCATCGGGCGGCCTCGGATCGGCACGAGGACGCCGCACGTGCCCACGAACGCGCGGCTGCCGCCTACGAGAAGGCCGCTGCTCACGCCAGGGCTTCGGCGTCCCGCACGGGTTCGGCGTCCGGCATGGATCCGGCGTCCGGCGCCGCGCACGCCTCCGCGGCCGACCGGTCTCGCCGCGATGCCGCC
Organism: Nocardia sp. AB354; assembly: GCF_049538315.1. Classification (NCBI taxonomy): domain Bacteria; kingdom Bacillati; phylum Actinomycetota; class Actinomycetes; order Mycobacteriales; family Nocardiaceae; genus Nocardia; species Nocardia sp. AB354. The sequence goes on from NZ_JBMVFU010000015.1 coordinate 87,611, forward strand.
TTCCACCGCGCCGCGGCGGCACGGGATCGCGCCGCCGCCCGTGAACAGCGAATCGAGGCCGAGCGCGAGTTCGGCAACGCCGCGACCGAATAGCCGATCGAGGCCGCGTGGGTCACGTCACAACGCGGCCCGGAAATAGCTCGCCGGGTGTCTCGGTTGTATCCGCTGTCGGCGTCCGGACAGCCCCGGGCCGCACCCTTCAGTCGCTTCGAGCGACCACCCGCCGAGAGGCGCTTGTGGGACGTCGACCTCATACGGACGCCGCCGGGAACGCCACCCGGCGGCGTTCTGCTGTCGGCTCAGCGAGCGGTGACGCCGGCGCTGGCCAGATCGTCGTACACCGAGACCATCCTATCCAGGCCGGTGACCTGGATGACACGTTTGGCCGCCCCGGACGCGACCACCCGCAAACGCCGGGGAGTCACCGTGGTCGCGGCCGCGTGCAGCACGCTCAGACCGGCCGAACCCAGGAAACCCACTCCGGACAGATCGATGACCGGCGCGGCCTGGTCGGCATCCTCGAACGCCTCGCTCATCCGGTCCAGCACACTCTGCAGCTGGTCGGCCGTCATCGCGTCGACATCGCCGTACGCCGATATGACGAGCGCACCGCCGGTCCGGTCGACCTCGACGCTCAAGCCGCTGTCATCCACCAAGACACTCATCTCCTCGTCACCGCCATACATCACATTCGTATACAACCCCCGCCGCGAGAGCTCAAACCTCTTTTTTTCTCCGCTCGGTCGCGGCTGTGTGCTGTTCCGACGTCGGCCGCGCGTTTTCGTGATATCCACGCGAGTGGATCCGAACGGCCGAACACTCGCGGGCAGGCCGGTAGCTTGGCCTCGCCTCGCCCCCACTCGGTCCGGCGCGGTGAGCGGCAGGTCCGAAAAGATGGAGGTTTAGCAGTGAGCAACCGGGTTCCCCACGGCCGTATCTCGCGCGGCAGCAAAATGGGCCGGCTCGCTGCGGGACAGGCGCTGCGCGGGGTCGGCACCCGGCTGTCGATGGTGGGCCGCACCGAAGAAGCGCGCCGGCGCTTGAGCGAACGCTCGGCGATGCAGGCCGCCCAGCAACTGGTCACCGTGCTCGGCGGGATGAAGGGCGCGGCGATGAAGCTCGGGCAGATGCTGTCGGTGCTCGACCTCGACCTCCTCCCCGAAGAACAACGCGAGATGTTCCGCACCAAACTCGCCCAACTGCGCGACCAGGCCCCGGCCTTCCCGTTCTCCGCCATGCGCGCGGTGATTGAGAACGATCTCGGCCCGATGGCGCGGATCTTCGCCGACTTCGACGAAACGCCGATCGCCGCCGCCTCCATCGGGCAGGTCTACCGCGCGCGACTGCGCGACGGGCGAGACGTCGCGGTCAAGGTCAAATATCCCGGCGTCGACCGAGCCGTCGAAGCCGATATGCGCAACCTCATGATGATCAGCCGCCTGTGGAAGGCGGTCCTGCCCAGCGCCGCCGACGAAGAGGTGCTCGCCGAAATCGCCCGCAACATCGGCAGCGAACTCGACTACCCCCGCGAGGCCCGCACCCAGCACCACGTCGCGACCCGCTACCGAGGCCATCCCTACATCAGCGTGCCCGACAGCATCGAACAGTGTTGCGGCCCCGATGTTCTGGTCACCGAACTGGTCGACGGCGAACCGTTTCAGCACATGCGATCCCTGCCCGACGCCGATCGCACCCGCATCGGTGAGCTGATCTACCGCTTCTACATCACTTCCCTGTTCACCGACCACGAGTTCTGCGGCGACCCGCATCCGGGCAACATCCTGCTCACCCCGGACGGACGACTCGCCTTCGTCGACTTCGGGCTCTACACCGCCATGAGTCCCGCAGACGTCGAACTCGAACGCGAGATCATCCGCGCCGCAGGCGAATACCGCGCCGAGCACATCTACCACTCCTGGGTCGCCCAGGGCATCGTCGATCCCGACGCCGGAGTCACGCCCGAGGAATGCCTCGGCTACATCTGGGCAGCGACCGGCTGGCACCTGATCGACGAGGACATCACCGTCACCCCCGAATTGGCCACCAGCGCAGTCGTTCTCGCCGTCGACCCCCGCGCGGCCGAGTTCCGCGGCATGCGCCACCAGCGCCTGCCACCCGAGCACGTGTTCTCCCGCCGCGCGGACCTGTTCACCTATGCCGTACTCGGACAACTGCACACCACCAACAACTGGCATCGCCTCGCCCGCGAATGGCTCTACCACGAACCACCCGCGACCGACATCGGCGCCGATATCGCCCGCTGGCGGTTCACGGCACGATCGTCGTGATCGGCACCGCGCCGGGATAGCCTCGGTCGCGGGCATACCAGCACAGGAAGCCGTCGGTGTCGGCCGACAGATCGGTCACCCACCAGCGTTCCATCCCGTCACACAGATCCATATAGGTGCAGCAATCGCGCAATTCCGCGAACGAACCGCGCTGCCGCGCCGCACATACGAGTGCCGCGACGATCCGCCTGGCCGGAGGATGCCCGTAGACGACCCAGCCGTATCCGTCCTCGAGCGGCTGGAGCCGGACACCGTAGAAGTGGCGGCCGAACAACCGGCCGAGTGTGGAATCGATTGCGTAGCAGCGCACATCGCGCATGGGCACCTCCGAATTCGTCGTCGACACCGAACGCCGCCACGGACGCGCGGTATCGGGCCTGGAGAGCCGAGATGCCCACCGGGTGGTGGTCGATCCACCCGGTGGGCACGGCCGCCGCGCTGGGACGGCTGCGGTGGGTCACAGTTTGCCGCCGCCACCCACCAGCCACGGGTTGAAGCTGCAGGTCAGCGCCGGAGTCTGGGCCGGGTCGAGGGCATGCAGGATGATCGACAACACCCGCGGCGAGTACATCATCGTCAGGTGATCCGACACGTCCTGCTCACATCCGTCCTGCAGGGTGATGTTGTCGACCGTCGCACCCGGGCCGGGCTTCAGGAACGTCAGATCGTAGGGGTTGGTGATCTCGTCGTAGCGGCTGCCGACCACCGTGTAGTCCACCCCCGGCACGGTGTCGCCGCCGGCGTTGAGCTGGTTGACGAAATCCGAGCCGATCGTCTGCTGAATGCCGGCGTGACCGACGAAGATCTCCACCAGACCCAGCACGTCGATGCCGAGGTTGTTGATCATCCGGCCCAGCGCGCCGATACCGTCCAGTGAGGTGCCGTGGTTGGTGGCGCCGAAGGTCATCATGTGATGCACCTTCGCCGCACCACCGTCGAACTTCAGATACCACCGCGACATCGCACCGCCCTGGGAGTGGCCGACCAGATTCACCTTCTGTGACCCGGTCGCGGCCAGCACCCGATCCACGAACTGCGCCAACTGCTTCGACGAGTCCTGGATGTAGCCGGTGCCGTTGGTCCCCGGCAGCACCGACCCCAGACCGCCACCCTGGATCAGGTTCGACTTGCCGTAGTTGAACGTGAACACGCAGTAGCCGGCGTCGTGGATCGGCTGGCTGATGTAGGAGAAGTTGTCGTAGGCGTTCTCCCACGTCCCGTGCACCAGCACCACCGGCTCCGGATGCGCCGCAGTCGGTTTGCAATTCCAGTCGTTGGTCCCCGGCGGCGCGACATCCGGATTCAGCAGCCCGTAGCCGAAGGCGGCCAGGAACGAACTCTGCGCCGGGCCGTAACCGACTGTGTCGCTGAATGTTCCACCCGACGAGCCCGAACTCGAACCGGAACCGCCGTAGCAGTCACCGGAACCGTTGCCCGAGCCCGCGCCACTGCCCGAGGTGCACGCCGAACCGGTGCCCGAGCTGCCGCTGTCGGCGATCGCGTGGGCGGACGGATTCTTCAACCCGTGCGTGATCATCTCCGCGAGCTGCTGCTCCTGCTGCTGATCACCGACCGGGTCGGCGCCGGCGCCGACGCCGGTCAGCCCCACGGTGAGCGCGGCGGCCGCCGCGACAATGGCCGCACTCGTACAACTGCGGCGAATACTTTTCTTCATGGTGTTCCTGACATCGTCGAATTCGCTGCCCGGAAAGTCGTCGATCGACGTTTCCGGAATTCGCGAGCAAACGCTACGGAGACAATCGAGCGCGCTGCGACGGTTGTGGTGATGTCTTCATGGGTTCACGAAACTATTCAGGGACCGCCATGAATCCACACAGTCGATTCGTTCGGGGCCGGGGATATGGCGGAAGGGATATGCGAGGGCTCGCGCGAATTCGATGCTCACGGGTCGGACGTGCATTCTTTCCGGCGCGGTCACAGCTGCGACTCGACACCGGAGATTCGATCGTGCTTCGGGGGCCCAGGCCGGCACGGACCACGGCCCGCCGGGACAACTGGGCACCCGGGACAACTGGACGCCGGGAGGCCGGACGCCGGGACGCTAGGGAGGCCGGGGGATGCCATCAAGGCCGGGGAGGCCGGGACTCGAGCTTCGCGCAAAAAGTGAGCAGTGGGACAGTTATGCGCGTTCCGCACTCTCGAATTCGCCCGCAGTACGAGCATTTTCACACTTCAGAGCGCTGTCATATACCAGCAGCACGGTCCGCGAATCCGAGTAGAAGGTGAGCGAGGACTCGCATTAATCTTCGATTCCTGGACCGGCGGCAACATGTCGGCGGCCGGACACCACCCGCAGTCGTGACGAGGAGGTCACCCGTGACGATCCGATCAGCGCCGGAAACTTCGATCGCGCACGCCTCGAGCACCGGGCTCATCACCGCCGATGACACCGAACGCCTGGCCGATCTCCTGCTGTCGCATCTGCGCACGAAGATTCATCCCTTCACCGCACTGCCTCGCCCACTGCTCGACGGGGACGTGAAGGCCGTGATCCGCGTGTGCATGCGGTGGGCGAGCGAACGCGGCAGCGCGCCCGCAACGGCCGACCCGGCGACGTTCTTGCAGGTCGCGGCAGCTCGATGGGCTCGCGCCGACCTGCCGGTCGAGAAGGTGCTGCACGCGATGCACGTCGCGTTCGCCGAAGCCCTCGAGGTTGTCGTCCCGCGCTCGGGCGAGCCGAGTGGCGCCCGCGTCATCGCGTGGACAACGGCCGCGGTGGAGTTGTCCGACCTGTGCACCGGGGCCATCAGCAGGGCGTACGTGCGCGAACTGAAAGCCGCCTCCGGCGACCACCACAGCGCCGTGCACACGCTCACCTCGGCGCTGCTCGCCGGGCACGCGAGCTCGAAAGTGGCGCGGGAATGCGGCATTCCGATCGCCGACGAGTACTACGTGCTCGCCGTCCGGGTGGCCCCGCATCCGGACGAGAACCGCCCGGGTCTCGATCGGCACGTGGTCGCCGGCCGCAAGCTGCGCCGCATCCAATCGGCGCTGACCCGCCAATTCCAGGACCGCGCTCTGGCGATACTGTCGGTGGACGGCGGGACCGTCCTGCTGCCCTCCGGCGTCTGCACCGAACCCGAACTCGCCCGCGCCGTCGAGGTGGTGGGCGACTATGCCGCCGCGCCGGTCACCGCGGTCGTGACCCGATGCGCCACCGAGGCCATCCCCGCCGCCGCGCGGCGAACTCACGAACTTCTCGACACCACCGAATCCCTCGGAATCGGCTCCGGACTACACAAATTCGACGACCTGGCGCTGCAATATCAATTGACCCGCCCCGGAATCGGCCGCCGAATATTGGAAAATCGCATCGCCCCGCTCGACGATCACCCCGAACTTCTGCGCACGCTGCACGTTTTCTTCCACACCGATATGAATCGGCGGCGTACCGCACGGCAATTGAATATCCATCCGAACACCATCGATTACCGACTCCGGCGAATCGGGCAATTGACGGGTTTCGACCCTTCCCGCAGTCAAGGTCTGTGGTATCTGCGTTCGGCACTCATCGCCCGCGCCGCCGGTACCCCGTTGACAGCCGCATCGGAGTTCCCGGCTCAGGCGGAACAGCCACGCCGCTCCGCCTGAGCCGGCACGCGCCTGGTGATCAGGCGCCGTGATCGATGCGCAGCGTCATCAGTTCGGGCCAGATCTGCTTCCAGGGACGAATCGGGCCCCAGCACAACGACATCCGGATGCCGTAGTCCACCCAGCTCACGCGCATCACCACACGGTTGCACAAGTTAGCGGTGCACGATCTCCGGACCGGGCCTGACCGCCGCCGACGTCACCCCTGGGCGGTCGCACTGCCGTCGCCCATGGCGGCCGGGTCGTAGGCCAGCAGTTCCCAGCAGTGACCGTCCGGGTCGTCGATCGCCCGGTTGTACAGCCAGCCCATGTCCTGGGCCTCCCGCGGTTCGGTGGCACCCGCGGCCAGCGCCGCGTCGGCGAGGCGGTCCACTTCTTCACGCGACCCGGCGGCCAGCGCGTTGATCACCTCGATCGGACCGTCCGCGGTGTCTCGCTTGGTGAAGGTCGCGAATGTCTCGCGCGTCATCAGCTGCACCACGACCGCGTCGGCGAAGACCACCTGAGCGGAGGTGTCCCCCGTGAAGTCCGGGTTGATCGTTCCCCCCATCGCCGTGTACATCTTCTTGCTCGCCTCCAGGTCGGTGACCGGCAGGTTGACGTAGATCTGCGTGAGTGCCATGACGTGCCTCCAAAAGTGTTCGGGGTGCTGGGCTTCCGGCGTCACCGCACAATTTATGGGCGCACCTCGACCTCGGTCTTGTACAGGAGCGACAGCATCTCCTCGTTGTCGGCGCGGCGCAGCTGGGACGCTGTGCGGCCGGTGAACCGCGTCAGCGAACGCGCCAGGTGTGGCTGGTCGTGATACCCCGCCCGCTGTGCGACTTCGACCGCCGGCACCCCTTGCCGCCGCAGCAGCAGCACGGCCTGCCTCGCCCGCTCGATCTGCCGGATCGCACCCTGCGTCAGCCCGGTCGCCGCGGCCACCCGCCGCTGCACCGATCGCGGAGTGACCAAAGTGGTGCCATCACCGCGCAACACATCGGTGACCAGCGGATCACGCACCAGCAGTCCGGCACGAACCAGGCGGTCGACAAAAACGTCGGCATTGTCGTACGCCGGGATTTCCCATTCCTCGCCTTGCAGTACAAACGAGCGGGCTGTGGTGTGCGGACTCGACACCGCGGTGTCGACCAGCCCCGGCACCGGCATCGGCGCGAGAAACGCGCCGTGCCGGAAGATGATTCCGAGCGTTTCCCCGGTACCCGGCCCCAGTTCCACCACCGTGGGGCCGGTCTCGGGTCCGCGGACCGAAACGTGCGTCTGCCCACCGTCGCGCCACACGACCAGCTCCCAGTTCGAATTCGCGACGGACCGCATCCGCGCCGGTACCGCCCCGGCAACCGGCCCGGCCCGATAGACCAGCTCGACATAGGCGGAATCGGACGGGCGCAGCTCGATACCATCGGCCGGTTCGAAGCTCACGGCCAAGAAGCTAACACGGGGCAGGCGCGCCCGAAGCCGGTAATCACGGCCGGCGTGCGCAGCCGATTCCGAAGGACAAGGCGTGCGGTCGGTCAGCTTCCGAGGCCGACGCCGAGCAACGCGGTCACGATGCCGACACTGACATCGACGAGCCGGTCTCTGTCGATCGTCAGGTGCGCGTCGATCCATTCCAGGTACACAGCCGTCAGCGCGCCGGCCAACGCGGTGCCGATGGTGGCGAGGGCGGCATCGCTACTGGCGAACAGCGCCTCGGCGCCACTGCCGAGAAGCGGCGCCACCGCCCGCACCGCCTCGGGTGTGCGCTCGGTGATGTGCCGGCGCAGCATGTCGTCGGCCAGCGGCTCCCGCAGCAATACCCGCGCCCGGCGTGGATCCTCCTCGAAGAAATCGGCGCACGCTTCCAGCGCCGCCCGGATTGCCGCCTGCGGATCGGTACCGGGCGTGATAGCCGAAAGTCTTTGCCGCAGTTCGCCTTCGACGCGATCGTAGACGGCAACGACGAGCGATTTGCGACTGTCGAAACTCTCGTAGAAGTAGCGAGGGCTCAGATTCGCCTGCCGAGTGACCGCGCGCATGGTGACCGCGCCGGCGCCTGCTGTGCCGAGCAGGTCGAAAGCGCAGTCGAGCAATTGCTCGCGACGTTCGCCCGAACGGTCCTGCAGCGTCTGGCCGCGCCAGAGTTTGGGAGCACTCACCGAATCATCCTCGCATCCGCCGCGGACACGTATTGACATCATGTGATTCTACATGAATCATATGATTCACCTTGACCGGCTCGGGACCGCAACGCCGTGAGCGATTCGTCGTTCATCGCGGTACCGAGATTCCTGGTGGTACCCGCCCCCGCTCACAGGAAGCGGCGGTGCATTTGTCGTGGTGAAAGGGTGTTCATGTTCAACGAGGAACAGTTTCAGCAGGCTCTGCGGCAGCCGCGGTTGTCGAAGCCGGTTCCGGAATTCCTCAATTCCAATCGGGCAGTACCGATCCGGGCGATTCCCGAAGCCGAGCTACAAGCCACCACCCTGCAATGGTTCGAGGACTTCGATCGCAAACTCGAGCTCTACAAAGGTTTCGGCGTCGACGTCAGCTGGCTGATGGAGTGGGCGAAGAAGTACTGGTGGAGCTTCCTGGTGCGGGATATGAGCATCAACGACGAGCTCTACGCGCCCGACATCCGCTACACCGACGTCACAACCTTCGGACGCACCATCGTCGGCATCGACGAATTCGTCGAATACAACTTCGCCTTCTTCGACGCCATCCCCGACTGGCGCTACGACCCGCTCCCCGATCAGGTCTATCTGGATGTGACAACGGAAGGAACCGTGCGCACCGTCATCCGGTACATCGGTAGCGGACACTGGACCGGGCCGCTGCGGCTGTACCCCTACGACGAGTCGGCGCCGGTCATCTACGGCAACGGGCGTTTCATCCAGTGCCCAGCGGTCGACCGCTACCACTTCAACACCGACGGACTCATGGTGGAAGGCGAGACCCTCTACGACTTCCTCGACGCCACCCAGCGCGGCGGCATTCTGCCCCGAGACGACAGCTGGCAGTTCCGGGCACTGATGGCCGCGTCGAAGATCCCCGCCGTGCTGTCCCGATTCGGGAACAAGGCGTAATGGGCGGCCGGGGCGGGGGCCTGTCCAGGCCGTTGACGGGTTTCGGCGTGTTCGCCGTCGTCGCGGCCCTGGTGACCACAACGATCTGGAATACGCTCGCCCGCACCGTCTCCGGCCCCACCAACACCTATTCGGCGACCTTCGGTGACGTCCTCGGACTACAGGCCGGCGACGACGTCCGCGTCGCCGGTGTGCGAGTCGGCAAGGTCGTCACGATCGCGCTCGACCGAAACAACCACGCCACAGTCACATTCATCCTCCAGCGCGGGCAGACCGTCTTCGGCGACACCAGGGCATTGGTGCGCTACCAGAATCTGCTCGGCCAACGGTATGTGGCGCTCGAACCCGGCACCAAGGGCAACCCCGCGCCGCTTCCCGACAACGGTTCGATACCGCTCGAGCAGACCGAGCCGTCCTTCGATATCTCCGGTCTGCTCAACGGTTTCCAGCCACTGTTCGAAACCCTGAACACACAGCAGGTCAACGACCTCTCCAACACCTTGATCCAGGCCTTGCAGGGCGACGGCGTATCGCTGAGCAGCTTCATCACCCAGGCAGTCGCCCTCGCCGGCGATTGGCAGCGACGCGACGCCATCCTCGCCGACGTGATCACCCAACTCTCCACGGTCATGCAACGAATGGCCTTACGCGGCGGTGAGTTCGAAACACTGGTCACCCAGACCCGCGCGCTGATCGGCGGTCTCTACGACCAAGGCCAGGACCTGCAAACCAGCACCACCCGCATCGCGAAGACCACCTCCGCCATGGCCGACATGCTCACCCAGGTCGAGCCGAAGATCACTGCCGCACAAAATGCCACCACCAACGCCCTCGCCGTCCTGCTGGCCAACGGCGCCGGACTCGACCGCACCGCGGTGGACGCACAGAACATCTTCGCCGACATAGGAAAATTCAGCAGCGACGGCACCTACGGCAACGGCTTCATCTGCAGCCTCGACATCTCCCTCTACGGCGTGCTGCTCCCCCGCGGCCTCATTTCCCAGATCGGCGGAAATTCCCACTCCGCCACCTGCCGCTGACGCACGCTGCGGGGGTGCCGCGGTCGCGGGATTGCCGTCGCGGGTGATGTCGATCAACCGGTGGGTGTGCCGATTTGGTTGCGCTCCAACGTAACCCGTAGTTCCGCGATGGCGCGGACGGCGTCGGGGGAACCGTCGACAATGTCGCCGATCAGCTCGGCGAGGCCGGCCGCGACCGTCTGCTCCGCCGCGGCGAACAGCCGCGCGCCGTCGGCGGTCAGGGCCAGCAGCGAGGACCGGCGATCGGACGGATTCGGTTGCCGCACAACCCATCCCCGCGCCTCCAGACGGTCGACGCCCTTGCTGGTGGCACCGACTCCGATGGCGAATTCGGCGGCGAGGTCGGCCACGCGCGATCCCGGCCGATCACGCAGGAAGCGCAGGAACTCGAACTGTGAGGTGACGATCCCGTGCCGCTCGCGCAGACGGTCGTTGAGGGCGTTGTACAGACGCGTCTCGCACCGCACCAAGTCGGCGAAGAAGCGCGTGAGGTCGACGTCACCGCTCGATTTATATTCCACGGCATATAGTGTAATGGAATCTACTTCCGGGAGGAGCACCACCATGAGTGAGCAACAGCGGGCCCTCGTCGACGCGATGCTGCGGCAGCCGCGGCCCGCGGGCCCCCGGTCCGTCGAGGCGCTGCGCACCGGCTTCGCGACGCTGATGGCCCGGATGATCGTCCCGGCCGACATCCACACCGCGCCGACGACGCTCGGCAACCGACCCGCACTGCGGGTCGAGCCGGACGACGAGCCCGGCGCCGCGACGATCCTGTACTTCCACGGCGGCGGCTTCGTCTTCGGCTCCCCGGAGACCGCGCTGTCGCTGACCGGACATCTCGTGGCCAAGACCGGCTTCGCGGCCTACTCCCTGGACTATCGGCTCGCACCCGAGCACCCGTTCCCGGCCGCGATCGAGGACACCCTCGCCGCCTACCGTGCCCTGCTCGACACCGGAACGGATCCTTCGACCATCGCTTTCGCCGGGGACTCGGCAGGCGGCGGCCTCACCGTCACCACCTGTCTGGCCGCCCGCGACGCGGGCCTGCCGCTGCCCGCCGCCATCGTCGCGTTCTCCCCCGGCCTCGACGCCACCCGCACCGGCGACAGCATGCGCACCAAGGAAGACGTCGACCCGATCTTCACCCGGCAGGCCGTCGAACACACCGGAGCCATGTACCTCGCCGGCGCCGACCCGCATCAACCCCTGCTCAGCCCCGCCGTCCTCGCCGACCTCACCGGCTTTCCCCCGATGCTGATTCAGGTGGGCACCAACGAGATCCTGCTCGACGACTCGACCCGCCTCGCCGCGCGGGCGCGGGCGGCGGGAGTGGACATCATCCTGGACGTCACCGCCGACGTGCCACACGTGTTCCAGGCCTTCGCGGGCATGCTCGACGAGGCGGACGAGGCGCTCGACCGCGCGGCCCTGTTCCTCACCCAGCACACTCACACCAGGGCACCGGCACACTGATCAGCGAACGATCAGGTCGGCGCAGCCTCACGCAAGACGGCTGCGGTATCAAGGCTTCTCGGCGACGCCGGATACCTTCTCGTCGATGATGATCCTGCGATGCAACTCGGTGGTCATCTCGTGAATCGCACGGGTGAGTTCGGTATTGGTCTTGAGTTCCAGCTCTTCCTCGGCGAAGTCGTGGTCGGCTTTCAGCTGTTGGAACTCCGCCGCGCGATTCTGCCCGATCATGACGAACGTCGACAGGAAGATCGCCTCCAGCGACACCACGAGCGTCAGTGTCGGCCACGGGCTGTCCTCACAGAGAAGCATCCAACCGGCGAAACCCGCAGCGTGGAGATAGACGAACGGCATCGACCCGGCGAACCGGGTGATCCAGTCGGCCACCCGCAGCTGCCAGTTGTCTCTCCGCTTGGCCCGGAAGTCGACCACAACGGGATGCTGGTCGCCACGCGGTGGCTGTGACATGGAGAGCTCCTCTGCGAAATCAGGCGATGGCGGCCGCCTCCGAATGCTATCGGCGCCCGGCGAATGCTGTGACTCAGCCGAAGGCTCCGGCCCGGCCGCCGGCAGCCCAGATCGCCGAGTCCGTCGGCATGGGCCCGAACTCGAAACGCTCACCGAAGCCACCGGCAAGCACGCCCCTGAACTCCTCAGCCGACGGCCGGGTGGCCATCGAAAAAAGCTGATCACTCTCGTGCGCGTCTGGTCCTTCGAGGGCCGGCTCCTACGTAATTTGAGCTCATGGCAGACGAGACCCATACACCGAGGATTCCTCCAGAATCCGCCGGTCCGGCCGAACCTTCGGTCCCAGCGTCCTCGTTCGACTTGGCAGCACTTCAGCGCGATCTACGGATCGCGACACGAAGCGGACGATATGCACTGGTCACCGCGGTCGCTGCCGCTGTGATCTCGGCTGGGATATCAGCGTGGGCATCCACCAGTGTGAGCAACTCCGAGATGAACCGACAGGAGCACTTCACCGCAGCTCAGGCGGTGCGGAAGGATCGTCGTGAGGTGTACACGCAGTACGTCACTTCCTTCATGGACCTCGACGGCCAGCTGACGACAATCAGTGCCGCATTGAACGCCCATCCACCGGACCGTGCCGCTATCGCAGCGGAAATGAACAAACTTCCGCAGTTCATGCAATCGCATCTGCGCGCGGAAGCCGCAGTGCGGATCGTGGGCAGCGAGATGGGTCCCCTCCTCGCGCGCCGCGACCGCGCGCTGACAGCCATGCAGTCCGAACCCGGCTCCTCCTTGGCGGTAGTCCGAAGCTACCTCGATGATCATCCGGGTGCACTCACAGACGACGACGAATGGCGCCGAGTCGCGACCGTAGGGATCACGGCGATCCAGAAGCTCCTGAACGACACCAGCATCGACGAGATCGCTGAACGGGCGCGGGCAGACCTGGGATCTGGATGATTCGATGCCGACGGCGCAGTGAACACATCGGCCTGATTCGTCAGCTACCGCGATAACGGCGGCGCACTACCGTGACCTGGGTCCTGGATCAGCGAATCCGAACATCCTGCTGGTCGGGTGGCTGCCTGGTGTGTTGAAGGGCGACATGTCAGTTCGTGCCGAAGGGGTAGGTGGCACCGGAGTTGGTACGTCCGGTTTTCGGTCGTGTGGCAGAAATTCTGTGGTGGCGAATCGCCGTGAAGCGTTGTCGCTCAGGCGTTGTCGTGGTTTGTGGCCGTTCGATGGGGTCGTCCGGGCGCCCAGACGGTGAGAGCGATCGCGGTGATGAGGGTGAGGGCGGCGAGGGTGAGGGCGGTGAGGTGGAGGCCGTCGAGGAATGCGGTGCGGGAAACCTCGAGTAGTGGTTGTGCTCGGGGTCCTACTCGGTCGGCGAGTTGTGTTGTGGCGGCGAGGGAGTGGGCCAGCGGGGTGCGTGCGGGTTCGGGGATGTGTTCGAGGGTGGGGGTGATGGTGGACCGGTACCCGGCGGCGAGGACGGTGCCTGCGATGGCGATGCCGATGGCGGCGCCGATCTCGCGGGCGGCGTCGTTGACGGCGGCGGCGACGCCGTGGTGGTCGGTGTCGGTTTCGGTGATGATGGCTGCGGTGGCCGGTGCGGCGGCCAGGCCGAGACCGAAGCTGATGACCAGCAGTGGAACGAGAACTCCCGGATAGCCGGAGGCGGGGGTTTGTCGGCTCAGCAGCAGTAGTCCGGCGGTGAGAGCGATGAATCCTGCCGTGGTGGGCAGACGCAGTCCGTAGCGGGCGGCGAGTCGCGGGGAGAATATCGACAGGGCGACCACGCCGGCACCCATGGGCAGGACTGCGAGTGCGGAGCCCAGTGGGCTGTAGCCGAGCATCAACTGCAGGTATTGCACGTTGATCAGGAACAGCCCGAAGGTGACCAGGAATTGGATCGTGATCGAGACCGCACCGGCGGAGAATCCGCGCCGGGCCAGCAGCCGCAGTTGCAGCAGCGGTGAGCGCACCCGCAACTCGGTGACGACGAAGGCCACCGCGGCGACGGTGGCCCCGGCCATGGCGGTCAGGATCCAGCGGTCGCCCCATCCGCGATCGCCGGCGGCGATCAGTGCCCACACCAGCATGCCTATCGCGGCGATCGAGGTGATCGCTCCGAGTGGATCCAGCCGAATCGTGGTTGCCGCTCGCGATTCCTGCAGTGAGAACGCTGCCGCGAGCAGTACCACCGCTGCGACCGCGAGTCCGCTGAAGATGGACTGCCACGACCAGTGCTGCAGCAACAACCCGGACCCGACCAGACCCAGCATGCCGCCGACGCCCGCGAACCCGGCCCACATACCGATCGCCCGGGGTGCGGACCGTTCGGGGAATCCCGCGGTGATCAACGACAAGGTCGACGGCATCACCATCGCCGCCCCGACGCCGGCCACCACCCGAGCCGCGATCAGGCCGGCCAGTGCCGAAGTGAACAGCGGAACGGCGGAGGCGATGGCGAATACCCCGAGCCCGGCGATCAGTACCCGGCGGCGGCCGTAGCGATCGCTGATCGAACCCGCGGGCAAGACCAGACAGGCCAGGGCCAGGGTGTAGCCGTCGACGATCCAGGTCGCCTGCACCTGCGTGGCGCCGGTGTCGGTCGCCAGCGCGGGCAGCGCTGTGTAGAGGGCGGCCATCGCGGCGATGACCAGGGCTACCGCCAGACACGACACGACCACGGTGCGCCACTGACGCCCCGACCATCGGAGCACCTGTGTGTCCGCTTCCTGCGTGAGTGACGCCATTCCGGTCTCCGTTCACAGCTCAGCGGCGACTCGGGAGCAAGGCGCCGCGCACAGCTCCACCGTGTCGGCGCGGAAGTCTCACGGACAAGACATGCGAACGAAGTCGACACACACGGGCGTGCCCGGCGCGAATCGCTCGTCTCACCACTATCGACCGACGTGTGGTTTTCCCACCGTCCGTCGGCCGGTGTCGTCTCATACTGAGACGATGGGCATGGACTGGCTGCTGGCCACCGATCGGCACGATCGCGCCGCCGACCACATCTACAGCGCTGCCACACACCTGATCATCAGCGCGGGTTTCGACAACCTGACCGTCGATTCCGTGGCCCGGCGAGCCCACTGTTCGCGAGCCACCGTGTACCGCCACACCGGCGGCGTCGCCCACCTGCGCGAAACCGTGCTCGCCCGGGCCGCCACCAGCATCATCGAGAAAGTCGACGCCGCGATCGCCCGCCGCAGCGGCACCGACCGTACCTACACCGCGCTCACGGTCGCGTTACGCGAGGCCCGAGCCGAACCGGTCGTCACCGCGTTCCTGGGATCCGAGCACGGTCCCCGCGCTGTCACCGGGTTCTCCGAATCACCCGCGCTGATCGCGCTGGTGGCCGACCTGTTGGGCACCGACCCCGACGACGCGCTGGTCGCGACCTGGTTCATACGAACCATGGTCTCGATGCTGCTGTGGCCGGCCCACCCCGACACCGAAACACAACTGCTGCAACGATTCCTGATCCCCAGCCTCGATGCCCCGCCCCGCGAGGCACCACCGGCGACAGCTCACGGCACGAGTGTCTCCGGCGCGGCACCGGGCAAATAGTCGTAACCCGTTACGCGGACGATCCCGAATTCTCTGCGCAGCAACGGTTTTCGCTCACCTACAGCGGCGCGTACACACATGCGTTCGCTGCCGGATTCGGCCGGCCGAGGCGGCCACGACAAAGTGGGCACCTGGCCCACCGGCAGAGGAAGATCCGATCAGCTCGCTGCAGAAGATTTCAGCGATGGGCCGCACGAAAATGTCGGCGGAACGTTGTGTTCCGACCACGTCCGAACCGGCGGTTGTGGCTGCTACGGTGCCGGGCTGTGCGCGATATCGTGGTGCGACATCGGTTCCCGATTTCTGGAAGAGGCGGCAGTCGAGGTGAGGCGGGTGAACCGGCGCGAGTTCTTCGGTATGGCGGGCGTGGCGGTAGCAGCCGGGGGCGCAGCAGTGGTGGCGGGATGCAGCCGGTCATCAGGACCGGGCAAGGCTGATTACACGCTGCGTATCGGTCGGGGGCAGGTGGAGGTGGCGCCCGGTCGTTCGGTGTCGGCCACGCTGTACAACGGGCAGTTCCCGGGCCCGCTGCTGCGGTTCGCCGAGGGAAAACCGGTGGTGGTCGACATCCATAACGACACCGGCACCCCGGAACAGCTGCACTGGCACGGCCAGACGGTGCCGGTGGAAGTGGACGGCTCGGGCGAGGAGGGCACACCGTTCATCCCCGCGCACGGGATGCGGCGGTTGTCGTTCACGCCCGGTCCGTCGGGGCTGCGGTTTTATCACACGCACCTGATCGCCGGCGCGAACCTGGAGTTGGGCCAGTACAACGGCCAGGCCGGACCCGTTTACATCGAGCCGAAGCAGAATCCCGGTGCCTACGACCGGGAAGTCATCCTCACCCTCGAGGAGTTCGGTCCCACACTGAGCCAGGCCGGGGACATGGCCGCGAACTTCCTGGCCGGTGAACCGCTCACGGACCTGCGCGATCGAGGCGAGGCGGCGATGGCGGCCTCGCTCGCGTCGGGCCGCCCGCACGGGTACGAGGTCGGCTACGACACCTTCACCATCAACGGCCGCATGCTCGGCCACGGCGACCCGATCCGGGTCGCAGAGGGCGAACGGGTGCTGCTGCATGTGGTCAACGGCAGCGCGACCGAGAACCGCAGCCTCGCGCTGCCCGGGCACACCTTCACCGTGCTGGCGCTGGACGGCAACCCGGTGCCGAACCCGGCGCGGGTGCCGGTGCTGTGGCTCGGTGCCGCCGAACGTGTCTCGGCGGTGGTGGAGATGAACAACCCCGGCGTCTGGATACTCGGTGACCTGTCCGACGACGACCGCGCCAACGGCATGGGCATAGTCGTCGAATACGCCGGCCGCGCCGGTGAGCCGCAGTGGGCTCCGCCGCCGCCGTTCACGTGGGACTATCGCCTGTTCACCCGGCCCGCCGCGATCACGGCGGCGCCGGATCAGCAGATCGAGCTGCTGGTCGAGAAACGCAACGCCGACCGTGACGGGTTCAACGTGTGGACTCTCAACGGTGCCGCGTTCGACATGAACACCGGCGCACCGGCGTTCGACTTGGCGAGCGGACGCCGGTATCGGTTGCTGTTCCGCAATGCCACCGACGACATCCATCCGATTCACCTGCACCGCAATACCTTCGAGGTCACTCATATCGCCGGGACACCGACCGCGGGGTTGCACAAGGATGTGGTGATGCTCGGCGGCTACCAGGAGATGGCGATCGATGTCGTCGCCGACGAAACGGGGGCGTCGCTGCTGCACTGCCACCAGCAGCTGCACATGGACTACGGGTTCATGGCCTTGCTGCGCGTGAGCTGAGCACGCCGGGCCGGCGTCGCATCCAGTGACCCGGGGCCAAGCCCGACCCACAGCAGAACACCAACCCGAGCAGCATCGCGAAACCGATGCGGGCGCGTGCTGCGGTCACGGCGTAGATCCGCCCTGCAACCATCGGTGCCGCTACACCCCAGGGGTATGCGGCCACGGCTTCCAGGATTTACTCGCCATTTCGTCACCGGGCGCCGACCCGCCGCACAATACGGCGGCGAAGCACACATTTGTCGTCATGCATCCCCAACCCTGGAGGTGATGCGGTAAAACTATTGGCGCAGACCTTCTTTCAGCTGGCCAGCCGCGATAGTGGGCCAACGGCTGGGGCAGGAATGTGGCGGCGGGCCAGTGTGCGGTCTGTTCGCCAGGTCGGGGCACACAGACGCGAACCATGCGGGTGTTCGCGCCGCGCAGATCTGGAGAACAGATGTTCACGATGGAAACCGCCACCAAGTACGTCACCGGCCTCATCGAGTCCACCGGCGCCGCACTGGCCACCGACTTCGACGTTCCCGCCATCGTCGACACACTGCACCGCCTGGTCGAGGACTGGGACTTCGACATCATCGACCGGCGCACCTTCTGGGCCGTAGTCGCCACCCACATCCTCGTGCCTCGCACGAACTCCGCGACTCACACCGGCTCCCCCGTTGCGTCGCTCGCTCTCGTGAAGGATCCGATGCCGGTCACTCAGTGACCCCAGCGAGGGTGATCACGCCGACCGGCCAGCCGGCGTGACCACCCTCGCTGGGCCGCCGCGAGCTCTAGCTCCTCCCGTGTAGCCCGGTGCTTTCACCTCCACACTGCCCCTGCGGAGACGTCGGACCACTGCCGGCCACCGTGACGGTCCGGCGGCACAGCTTCCCGTTCGCCCACACGATCGATGACCGTCTCCTACGGTCGGCCACAGGGCCCCGGCGGACCGAGCCGCCGGGGCCCCTCATTCGCGCCTGCAGCACCCGCGGCTGCGCGCGCGTGAATCCGGTGCCGCCGTTGCCGATGTAGATCAACTCCACACCCTGAGTGTGGTCACCCGGGATCAGTGACCCGAACACCCCGCTGCGGGGGAGGCTGCCCGGTGCCGGTATGCCGAACTATCAAAACGTGTCGAATAGGTCGTCGGTACTGGGCCGAGCTTTGACGGTCGTGTTGGTCAGTTCGTGGTGTATGTGGGGAGCAGTTCGGCGATGAGTTGTTCGATGTGGGTGCGGATTTGGTCGCGGATGGGTCGGACTCCGTCGAGGCCGAGGCCGGCGGGGTCGTCGAGTTTCCAGTCGCGGTAGTCGACGCCGGGGAAGTAGGGGCAGTTGTCGTCGCAGCCCATGGTGATGACGATGTCGCTGGTTTGGACGGTGTCGGGGGTGAGGATTTTCGGGGTTTGGGCGGTGATGTCGATGCCGATCTCGGCCATGGCTCGGATTGCGCGCCCAGCGCCGTGACATCCACCCGTTGATTAGACACACATCGATATTGACCAAGATCGATATCGAGGGCGAGTGAACTCTGGGTGACACCTCCGGGCACCGGGACGCGGTTACCCGGCTGCAGTGTGGGTGGGGCGGGTGAGTGCGGCGAGTGCGGGGACCCCGACGGGTTCTTCGGCGAGTGCGGGGATGACCGCGTATCGGTCGGTGTAGGTGGTGGCCCTGTGGATCTGGTCGAGTTCGGCGGCGGCGCGGCGGCGCAGCAGCGGGTCGGTGGGTGCGGCAGCGGCGAGGCTGTTGTCGACGACCCACGCCCACGGGTGGATGCCGGCGCGTTCGAGGTCGGCTTGCAGCTCTGCGGCCTCGAGGACCGGGGTGGTTTCGGGCAGGGTGATCAGCAGAACTTTCGTGGCCTCAGGGTTTTGCAGCCGCATCAGCGGGGTGACGAATCGGGTGCCCGGCGCCATCTGGCGCACGATGTCGCGGTGGTAGGAGCCTGTGGCGTCGAGCAGCAGCAGGGTGTGGCCGGTGGGGGCGGTGTCGATGACGACGAACCGGCGCCGGGATTCGGCGATGACGTGTGAGAACGCTTGGAAGACAGCGACTTCGTCGGTGCACGGTGAGCGCAGATCCTCGGCGAGCGCGGCGCGAGCGGCCTCGTCGAGGCCCGCGCCCTTGCCGGCCATGACCCGGGCGCGGTAGTCGGCGACCGCGCGGGCGGGATCGATGCGCGAGACCTGCAGGTGTTCCAGGCTCCCGGCGACGGTTTCGGTGAGGTCGCCGGCGGGGTCGGTGGTCGACAAATGCACATCGTGGCCGCGCTCGGCCAGCGCGACAGCAACCGCGGCGGCCACGGTGGTTTTACCGACCCCGCCCTTGCCCATGCACATGATCAGGCACGGCCCATCGCGTTCGATCTGCTCGATCAGCCCGGCCAGCGGCGCATCAGCCACCGCCGCCACCATCGGCTGCGCCGCCTCCACGGCGGGCATCGCCGGCGTGGGGTCGAACAGGGTCGTCAGGACATCGATACCGACGATATTGGTGGGCTGAAGCTCGACCAGATCTCGCGGCAGCTCCCGCACGGTCGCGGGCATGGCCTCGATCGCGGCGCGTTCGCGGCGGCGGGTCGCGGCCACCAGCGGATCACCGGAATCGGTGGTGTCGGGCAGCACGCCGTTGATCACCACATGCTGATCGGCGAGCCCGACACCGGCCAATTCGCTACGGGTGCGGGCGATCTCGGCCAGTGTCGACCGCGAGGGGCGCGCCACCAGCACAAGGCGGGTGCGGTGCGGATCCGCCAGCGCGTCGACCGCGGCCGCGTACACGGCCTTCTGTTTGTCCAGTCCCGACAGCGGGCCCAGGCAGCTGGCATCGCCGCCGCCGGTGAGGAACTCACTCCAGCTGCCGGGCAACTGCAGCAACCGGACGGTGTGCCCGGTGGGCGCGGTGTCGAACAACACGTGGTCATAGCCGCTGGTCTCGTCGGTGAGCAGGGCGGTGAACTCGTTGAACGAAGCCACCTCCGTCGTGCACGAGCCCGACAACTGCTCGGTCATCGACGCGATATCGGCCTCCGGCAGCACACCGCGCATCGGCGCGAGGATCCGCTCCCGATAGGCGGCCACCGCCTGCTCCGGGTCGATCTCGAGCGCCCACAACCCCGGCACGCCCCCGATCGCGGTCACCGTGTTGCCGACCGTGACACCGAATACCTGCCCCACATTCGACGCCGGATCGGTCGACACCAGCAACACTCGCCGGCCCGCCCGGGCCAGCGTCACCGCCGCCGCGCACGCGATCGAGGTCTTACCGACCCCGCCCTTGCCGGTGAAGAACACGAACCGCGGCACCCCCGCGAGAAACTTCATCTCACCCACGCCACCACCTCCACAACCAAGACCGGCCATCCCGGCCCGTACGTTCCATTCGACCGCGTATCCCCCGCACCGCGGCAGAGGCAAACGTCCCCCACCCCGCACCGGCAGTGTCACCGCGCGGGCGGCCGCGCCCGCCGGTGTCAGCTGCAGCAGCCGGCGCCGGAGGCGATCGCCTTCTCTTTCGCCTCGCTGGTGCAGCAGGTACTCGACTCGTCGCGAGCGGTTTCGCCCTCAGCCGCGCTGCCGGTGCCGCAGCATGCCTGTACCGCCTCGCCGTCACCGGTGGCGAATTCTGGTGTGGTACCGAAGTTCTCGGTATCGGCGAGCACGGTGTAAACCTCCCAGCGCTCAGCGTTGGGGCCGGTGACCCACACCTTGTCCTGGGTGGCGAAACAACACGTGGTCGCGATCTGCTCCTCGGTGAACAACCCCGCCTCCGACAGGCGCGCGATCTCACCGTGCACCTGCTCGGAGGTCTCGACCTCCACACCGAGATGATTGATCGTGCCGCCCTGACCGGTGTTCTCCAGCAGCACCAGCTTCAACGGCGGCTCCTCGATCGCGAAGTTCGCATAGCCAAGCTTGCGCTTGGCCGGTTCGGTATTGAACAGGGTCGAGTAGAAGGTGATCGCCTGTTCGAGATCGTCGACATTCAAGGCCAGTTGCACACGGGACATGAGAACCTCCATAGTGAGACATATGTCGAAAAAGTGGATGCCGCCGAGTCTGCCACCTTTTCGACATATGTCAATCACGTAGGTAGTGTGGACGCCATGCCCAAAGCGTTGCCCGTGATCGACATGTCCGCCCCGGTCTGCTGCGCACCGGTCGCGGCCGGCCCGGTCGACGACACCGCCGCCCTCGAGGTCGCCCTGCGCCTGAAAGCCCTCGCCGACCCGGTGCGCGTGAAACTCATGTCACTGCTGCTGGCCGGCCCCGACACCGGCGAAAACGGAGGAGACCTCGCCTCCGCGGTCGGCCTGTCGGAATCCACCGTCAGCCACCACCTTTCGCAACTGCGCAAGGCGGGCCTGGTCGATTCGGAACGAGCCGGGATGAACGTCGTCCACCACGCCAAACGCGAGGCGCTCGCCGCGCTGTGCGTGGTCTTGGACCCCAACTGCTGCCGTTGAGAGACTGCGGCGCATCACCGTGCCCGGGCCCGGCGGGCGAGGACCTCGGCGGCATAGGCATTGCTGGAGGCAGGCCGCGATGTGGATCCATCGAACGGCGCCGGTGGTGGACAGACCGAGCAGGTCGCTGAGTAGCTTCGCAGGCACGGTGGCAGCGTTGTCCACCAGTGCGGTGTTGCGACCGGCCCGGACCGGAACGCCCAATTGTCGCACCATCCCACCTTCGATCAATCAACGCGCGAGTCATGCATCAGATGCAACTCTTCGCGGAAAATCCGTCCCGCGACAACCACACCCGCGGACCGGCGCAGCGCAGTCTTGATCCATGACCGCGGTCGCTGACCAGGCCGCCAGACCGAGTCCAGCCGTTTCGAGACGATGCTCTCGAGGCAGTGCTCGGCCGCCACGTCGAGCATCCCCTTCTACCCACTGGGTGGAGATATCCGACAACCGCCTCCGGCCGGCCGAGTGCTCCGACGTGGGTTGTGAACTGTTCGTGATCGGAGCGATCGGGCACTGCCGGCCACAGAATCCACCGCTGGGCCGGCGACAGCGTCCCGGCGGGTCACAGGGCATCGAGAGCCTGTTGGAAGGCTTGCTCGTGGGCCTTTTCGTCGGCCGCAATCTCTCGAAACAGGTCGGCCGCCTGGGGGTTTCCGGCCTTGTCGGCTTGGGCGGCATAGTCGGGATACATCGACTCGGCTTCGTGCTTCTCCCCTGCTATCGCGTCGGTGAGATCGGCGGCGACGTCGGAGGCCACCAGTCCGGCCGGCGTCGCTTCTTCGGCGAAGTGCTCGTCGAGCTCCACCTGGGCGGTGCGGGAGAACAGCTGCGCGATCTGCGGGTTCCCCGCCTCACGAGCCTGGCGGGCATATCGGCTGTATTTCGCGAAGGCGAACGCCTCACCCTGCATGGCCGTGCGCAGGTTGGCCAGGGTCGCACCCGACGACTTCGCCGGTCCCGGCGTGATCGACGTCGCGGTGACATCGGGCCCTGCCGGAACCCCGGCGCCCGCAGCGGGATCGGTGAGCGTCGCCAAGGCGATCGAGAAGTCGCGTGCGTGCGCTGCTTCATCGCCGGCGATCGCGGAGAACAGCTGCGCCGCAGCAGCGTCACCCGCCGCTGTCGCCTGTGCGGCGAAGCCCGGGTACATGGTCGTCGATTCAGTGGATTCGCCGGCGATCGCGTCACGCAGATTCGCCGCGGTGTCACCACCCAGACCGACCAGATCGGCCTCGCGGGTGAAATGATCCGACAGCTCGGTCTGTGCCGCGGTGCGGAATTCCTGCGCTACCCGAGGCTCGCCGCTGTGCTGGGCCTGATCCGCATACGCCCGGTATTTCGCATGGGCGAATGCTTCCCCGTGCATCGCCGCCATGGCGTTGGTTCGGGTCGACTCGGCCGGAACGGACTGCGACTGCTGTGGCGACGCGGTTCGCTGTGGCGTACCCGAACACGCCACCACCGGCACCAGAAGCGCGGCACACATCGCTATCGTCAGTCGCGACTTATTGTGCATTTCTGCTCCTTCGATCCCTCAGGGGTGGAACAGGACCCGGAAGTCGAGCAGCCCCGGATGATCAGCGCTCACGCGCGACCAGCGCACGCGCCGCAAGTCCGAACAGCGCCCCCATCGCAGTCACCTCTCGCCCAGCAAACGGAGACAATTCCATCGTCGCCGCCACTCTGCTCGACGCCCGCAGGCCGAAGTCACCGATCAACGAGCCTTACGCCACGCCACGCGGTGACCTTGGACCCCGAGCGATGGCTAACCTCACACCCACCACCGCTCACCCTCCCGGTGGTCGAACTCACGGTGAAATGATCGTGCCCGCCCGACTCGGCAGGTGTCATCGCTGCGCCGACAGCTGTCGATCGTCACCGCGAATTTGCCAGCCGCGCAACATGATTCGGCGCTCGTCACAGCTTCGCTGTGCCCGACCGCCACCCCAGCACGCACACGCGCACCCGCGCGCCAGCTCCATTCCCGCTGTTCGGCGGCGCGGCAATTCGTCATATGTCGTGGCGGCAGTGACACATTCTCGTGCGGCTTGGGCCGTGGACCGATCAACCGCCACGTGCTCGGCGCCCGCACCGTATCCGCCCCCACCGCCACAGGGGCACGCGGTGCCGTGTCCCTGCACCGGCAGTACCTTGCTCACCGGGTCAGAGTGAAACCGTCGTAGTCGTCGGCGGCGACATGGTCGCACTTTTCGCGATACGCTCCCACGCCGCCGATGTAGGCGTACATCACCCTCGGTTTGCCCGGCACATTCGATCCCACATACCAGGAGTCCACCTTGGGATAGAGCGTCATATTGCCGACTTCGTCGACGTGCCGAGTCCATTCCTGCTCCGCCTCGGCCTCGGCCTCGATGGTTGTGATGCCTTTGGATCGCAACGCGTCGATCGCGGCCGCCACCCAGTCGACGTGCTGCTCGATCGACACCATCATGTTCGACAGGACAGACGGGCTACCCGGGCCGGCGATCACGAACAGATTCGGGAAGCCTGCCACGGCAAGACCGAGGTAGGTGACGGGCCCGGCGGCCCACTTCTTCCGCAGCGACGCGTCATTCCGGCCGCGAATATCGATCGCGTTGAGCGCGCCGGTCATGGCGTCGTATCCGGTGGCATAGATGATGTCGTCGAACTCGAAACTCTCCTGCGTCGTCACGAGACCGGATTCGGTAACCCTGGTCAGCGGGGTCGCGCGAACATCCACGAGCCGGACATTGGGACGATTGAAGGTCTCGTAATAGTCGGTCCCCAGGACCGGACGCTTGACGCCGAAGAGGCCGGTGGGCTGAAGGAGCCGGGCGACAGCGGGATCTGACACGGTCTCGGCGATCCGGTCGCGGATGAACTGGGCTGCGGTCTCGTTGGCGGCTTCGTCGGCGAGCAGGTCCGTGAATCCGACCAGCATGCTGACCAGTTCGCTGTTCTTGTCTTCCCATACCCTGCGATAGAAGGCTGTTCGCTCTTCCTCGCTCACCTCGAGAGCGCCCTTGGTGGCCTCAGGCTGGGCGATTCCGAAGGACGATTCCCGGTTGGCCTTGCGCACTTCGCGATAGCGCGACTTGATCCGGGTCTGGAATTCGGGATCGATCGGGTGATTGCCGGCGGGAAGAACATAGTTCGGGGTCCGCTGAAACACAGTGAGGTGCTGGGCTGTTTCGGCGACGAGCGGAATGACCTGCACCCCAGAGGAACCGGTGCCGATCACGGCGACCCTCCGGCCGGTGAAATCGACCTCCTGCTCGGGCCATTCGCCGGTGTGGAAACTGCGGCCCCGGAACGTCTCGATGCCGGGAATCTCCACCATCTTCGGCACCGACAGGCAGCCCGTCGCCATGATGGCGAACCTCGCTGAGACGACCTCGCCCCGATCGGTCGTGATGCGCCACCGCGCGGTGGACTCGTCGTAGACCGCGGCGGTGACCCGGGTCCGCAATTGCACGTCCTTGCGCAGATCGAAACGGTCCGCGACGTGATTGATGTAGCGGAGCAACTCTGGTTGCGGCGGCAGCTTCTCCGTCCACTCCCACTCCTGCTCGAGCTCCGGGTCGAAGGAGTAGTTGTAGTACATACTCTTCACATCGACGCGTGCGCCCGGATAGCGGTTCCGGTACCAGGTGCCACCGAGTCCGCCGCCTGCTTCGTATACCTGCACCGAAAGCCCGAGCTCGCGCAGTTTGTGCAGCATATGAAGCCCGGCGAATCCGGCTCCGACGACGACCGCGTCAATCTCGCGGGCCTGTTGCCCGGTCGAGATTTCGGAATGCTGCGAGGTCGTTGTCATTGTGGGATCTGCCTTTCGATGAGTAGCCATGGGAGGCTCTGACAGCGGTGCGGTCGGACGGTGCACACCTTCTCCAGACCGCTACAAGCTGCAGATTATCCGAACATCTACGCGACCACTTGTTTTTCGGCGCAGAACAACATGAATTCGATTGCTGCGCAATACAACCACGATTGCGTTACCTGCATGCTGTTGCGGCACAGAGAGTGCCGATACTGACACATCGAATAACCATGCAGGACAACGTTCGACCCCTCAGGCCAAACGCATCGGCGGGCAGGCCGGAAACCGAACCGGTAGCGACGCCAAGGCACGATGGAACTGACCGGGCCGCCAATCCAGTTGCCGCACAGGTTTTTGCGGACGGATATCCGGCAAAGCGTCGAGGAGTACGTCGATGCACTGCGAGGCGATCGTCAGGGCGAGCGACTGCGCCGGGCAGGTATGGGGACCGGCCCCCCATGCCAGGTGCGACCGGTTGCCTTTGCGGTCGCCGCTCACAGCGGGGTCGTTGTTGCAGGCGGCCAGGCTGATCACCACCGGTTCATCGGCAGGCAGCCACACATCGCGGACGAGTTGGGGCTGTTTGGGGTAGCTCACGCACCAGTTCGCCAGCGGCGGGTCCTCGAACAACACGGCATCGATGGCATCCCGGGTAGTCATGGCGCCGCTGAGGACCTCGCCACCGTATTGGTCGTCGGTCATCAACAGCAGCAACGCGTTGAGGATCAGATTGCAGGTCGGCTCCGTGCCCATCGAGAACAGCAGCGCCGACTGGTTCACCATCTCCATGAGATCGAGCTTGTCCGGATGCCTCAGCAACTCCGAGGTCAGATCGTCGCCGGGTTCGACCTGCTTCTGGCGGACCACTCCGATCAGAGCCTCGACGAATCGCTGCTGTCCTTCCTCGGCGCCTACCCCCTCCAGCATCGCGGCCATCCCCTGATAAGCCTCGGCCGCGGCGCCTTCGGGGAAACCCATCAGTTCACTGAGGACACGAAAGGTCAGTGGATAGGCGTAGTCCATCCGCAAATCCGCGGTACCGCGCTCACAGAAGCTGTTGATCAGCGACTCGGCGGCCCGCGCAACCGAGCCGTGCATCTTGTGCAGGTTGACGGTTTCCAACGCCGCGAAGATGGTCCGCCGGTATCGCTCGTGTTCGGCGCCCGCGGTTCGCAGCGCATTCTGGCGGTAGCCCAGCATCGGCAGTAGCGGGCAGTCCGACGAGACGTTCTTCTCCCATCGGCGAGAATCGGCCGGGAAATGGTGCTCGTCGTTGAGGAGCTGCACCGCCACCTGGTAGCCGATCACCAACGTCGCAGGCACACCCGAAGCGAGCTCGACCGGTACCAGCGGGCCGTGTCGTCGCATGTCTTCGTAGGCCCGGTGCGGATCGGCCGCGAACGAGGGGGCATCCAACCGCACGCGTGAGCCACCGGATTCCCCGGAACCGTACGCGATCCGAGATGCACCCGGGTCTATGTCGTTCAACGCGTTCCCCTCTCGCGCGGTGCGGGAACGTGTCCCCTTCCGCCTGCTGCGAGACGGCCTGCCATTCGTGGTGTGGGCACGCCAGGTGACCCTACCGTAAATCGTTGCAGTCCAACGTCTTCAGAGAAAACCAGCACGGTAGCTTACTTCCGGACCGATGCACGGTCCCGAATACGGAATCCGCGCCGCAAACGCCGGATGCCGCGGCATCGGATTCCGCTCCCACCACTGATACTGCTGGTTGCCACCCCCCTGCCGATCTCAAAAGGAGCCCACAGAGCCCGAACCCGAGGAACCGGAAACGAGCGCGGAGCAGTCAACTGGACGCAGACGATCCGCTGGCTGGGCTGCTACGGGGTTTGCCTGTGACAGAGCGCGAGAAAGGCATCGGCCAGCAGCTTGAACGACTCGCCCCGGTCGCTCGGGCGGTAGAGGTCGGTCTTGATCAGAAGTTCATCCGCTCGAGTGGCCTCTGCCAAGTCCTGCAAGCGCGTCACCACAGTCGACGGCGATCCGACGAAGACGCCCTCCAGTTCGTCCGCGGCCGCTCGCCGGGTCGCATACCCATAGCGTTCGGCGGTCTGCGGGCTGGGTAAACGTATCGGCTGTCCCTCTTTTCGCCGTGCGGTCTTCATCCTCAATGGTCCGGAAAGCCACTGCGCGCGCTCGTCGGTTTCGGCGGCGATCACTGCCACGCTGATCATGGTCCGCGGCGCCGGGCACAATGTCGACGGCTGAAAAGCTTGCCGGTAGACGTGGGTGGCCGCGATCGTGTCGTGCGGTTGAAGGTGGTGGGCCGCGGCGAAAGGAAGACCGAGAGCACCCGCGACCCGCGCGGTGTAGTCGCTGCTTCCGAGCAGCCAGATTTCGGGCCGGTTTCCTTCGGCCGGCACTGCCGCGGCGCGGTCCTCGCTCTGTTCGTCGAACAGCTCCAGCAGCTCCCGGATCTGGTCTTCGAAGGGCGTGGCTGCCCGATCGTGGGGGCTGCGGATGCGGTCGGTGACCTCGCGCGGCCCACCCAGGGCCCGTCCGAGTCCGAGGTCGATCCGCGCAGGGTGGAAGGCCTCCAGCGTGCCGAATTGTTCTGCGATCACGATGGGCGAGTGGTTCGGTGTCATGACACCACCGGCTCCTACCCGCATGTGGTGGGTCAGCGATGCGACGCGGTCGATGACGACTGCCGGTGCGGCACTTGCTACTCCGCGCATTCCGTGGTGCTCGGGTATCCAAAACCGGTGGTAGCCGAGACCGTCGACGAACTGTGCCAGCTCGACGCACTCACGCAGCGCCTGGCTCGCGTTCGATCCTTGCACGATCGGCGCAGTATCCAGGACCGAAAACCTAAGCGCGCTCGTCTGTTTCGTCATGAGGGGTACCCTTCCGCCGTGCGACCCGCAAACTCGACACCTCTCGACTGGCCTCGGCCCGGTCAGCGTGTCGGTTCCTTGTTCGGCGCTCAGATGAGCCCGGCGAAGAGATCGTCTTCCGGTGTCGGCGCCCCGGTGACATCGAATGCGCGAATGTACTCTTCCACGGCGAAGACGGTGGGCCAGAGTTCCTCCGGAACTTTCGCGGTCGTGGAGGTATGGATCTGGCTGGCATGGGAAAACAGTGCCGACCGCTTCCTGGACACGACCGAGCGGATGTCGACGCGCGCGGCCACGTGTTCATCGATACCGTCGGTGACCGCGCGCCGGCTGCGGTCGGGTTCGGGATAGTCGATTCCCGCCTCGCGCAGAGCATTTCGCAACCGCGTCCAATACAGGGTCCCGTGCGCCGCGTAATACAACTTCGCCGCCACGCCACCCGCGCGAACGGCAGCTTCTGTCGCGCGCGCGGTATGAATGTGGTCCACATGCCGGGTGCCGGTCGGCTCGTGAGTGACGACAACCTGCGGGCGGTGTTTTTCGACGAGCGCGCCCAACTCCTCGGCGACGGTCTGCAGTGGTATGTCAGCGAAGACGGTGCACGCCGGACGCACCTGATCGATCGAGCCCGAATCGTGGTGAGAAAGAAGTTCGAGTGTGCCGACACCGAGATGCGCACACGCTGTCCGCAACTCCACAAGACGTGTTCGGGCAACCCGCTCCGCATTGTGGCCCGCGGAGCCAGGTTTCGCACCGTCGATTCCGTCACCGTACTCGCCGTTCGTGCAGGTGACCAGAACGGTACGCACCCCCCGCCGTGCATACAGGCTCAAAACGCCTCCCGCGCTGGTGGATTCGTCATCCGGGTGGGCCATGACCGCCATCAAAGTCGGGGCTGAAGCTGAGCCGGACGTCATCGAAGGTCCTTTCCGTCGTTCACCCGCCGCGGGAAACGACTGTGGGTCGGCATCGGCCTTGCGATCATTGTTGCTTACGCCCAGACGGCGACCTACGACACCAGGAATCGACATTAACCTCCAAAGTTCATGTCTCACAAGACTCTAGGCAGCCCTGCCAGCAGGTGGAGAGGCCTCGGCCACAGCTCTGAGCTGTACGTGCGGCGAGACTGCGGTGGTCGACCAAGCGAACTTCCGCAGACGGATCGCGTCGCCCGACTTCCACGGCAGCTGACGTTCAGCGAGGTCGTTGAATTGGCGAGCATTGTGCTCAGGGTCGTCGTCGGCGGGCCAGGTGGCGAGCATGACGCGGAGGCGTTGCCGGCGGCACATCAGCGCCGGTGATGGCGTGCAGGTGTCATGGTCAACGACATGGACCATAACCGTCTGGCCTGCCGTATCGAATACCTCGGCCACGGCCAAGCTACCCAAGAGCTCGACGAAGTCGCGATGCTCGCCGTAGCGAGTGGGCAGCGGGTCGAAAATGACGTCGACCGCCTCACCGAGCGTTCGTGAGACCGGTTGCGTCACAGGCCGCGTGGTGCCCGTCACTCTCCTGGCACCCTCACGGGTGAGTGGTACATCGCTGGGGCCGAGCCGGAATGGGATTGCCGCGATGTACCACTCGTCGTGTCGACGGCCGGGTCAGGCCATGACGGAGACGCGGTCCGTGTCGGTCACGGGCCCGGTGCGAGATTGCGTGTGTGCGGCCAGCCGGACCGGCAGGCTGGTCAAGCCGTGAATCAGCAGGCTCTTTCGCCAGGTCAGGTTACTGAATTCGCCGTCGAGCGACAGATCCGGGAACGTGGCCAGCAGCCTCGAGATCGCGGTCGTGGCCTCCATTCGTGCCAGGGCGGCACCGAGACAGTGATGGATGCCGTGTCCGAAGGCGATGTGCCGGTTCCCGGGTCGTTCGAGGTCGATGCGGTCCGGCTCGGCGAACCGGGCGGGGTCGCGGTTGGCGGCGGCGAGCGAGATGAGGATGAATTCGTCCACGTCGATGTGCCGATCGCCCAACGTGATCGGGGCGGTGGTGTAGCGGGCCGTGGCCAAGTGCAGCGACCCCTGGCAGCGCAGGATCTCCTCGACGTAGGCGGGTATCGCCTCGGGGTCCGCGCGCAACCGCTCGGCGATCGCGGGCTCGCGCAGTAGCTCGAGTACCGAGTTGCCGATCAGATTGACCGTGGTCTCATGCCCCGCTATCAGCAGCAGGAGCAGCATGGCGATGAGTTCCTGCTGGTCCAGCCGGTCCTCATGGTCTTTCGCGATGATCAGGTGGGACAGCAGGTCGTCACGGGGGTCGTCGGTGCGTTCGGCGATCAACTTCGTCAGGTAGGTGAAGTATGTGACCCCGGCGGCGGCGCGTTCCTCGTTCGTGGCCGTGTCGCCGACGACCACGGCGGTCCACGAGCGGAAGTCTGCCTTGTCGTCGTCGGGCACCCCGAGCAGCTCGCAGATTACCGCGATCGGCAGCCGGAACGCGTAGCTGTCGATGAGGTCGACAGTCGTTCGCGCGCTGATGTCGGCGAGCAGGGTGTCGGCGATCGAGGTGATTCTCGGTTGCAGATCGCGGATGGCGGGGCCCGCGAACGCCTTCGCCACGAGGCGGCGCAGACGCGTGTGCTGTGGCGGATCGGCGAACAGCATGTTGTCGCCGATGGCGGTGTTGAACATCTCGGCCGCACCGTTTTTGGCCAGCACGGCCTGTCCCTCGGGCGACCCGATGCGCTTGCTGATGGTCGGCTCCGCCAAGGCTTGCCTGGCCACGTCGTGATCGACGATCAACCAGCCGACCACACCGTCCAATCGAATGCGATGCAGGGGACCGCGCTCGCGCAGCGCCCGATAGGTCGCATGCGGATCCTGGTAGAACTCGTCTGTCAGTTCGAGGATCTCCATCTCGGCTGTCACCGGCCACCACCGGCCGACGAAACCATGGCCGAGCTCGAACATAGGTAATGCACTGTCCCTCAGTCCTTTCGACGAACATTCTGACTTGCGGCCGATGCGGTCCGGAACGAGTAATCGATCAGGGGTGCATCGGTGAGAGGTCGAGCAGTTTCGATCGGGTGAAACAGGGAGGCCCCCGCCACGAATTAGCCATGGCTACCGTTCAGTAAACATCTGAGTGCCCGAGTGGCTTCCGCGTGAACATCGCATCGAAATGCGCTGCTCGCACGCCAGGGCTGGTCGGAAGTCGTTGAAGCGGAGTCTTATTCGGAACCGGAGAGCGAAACAGATGGTAGCCCGGCGTCATCGGCGAACGCTTCCGTGCCGCTCCCTTCTATCAGCACGGTGTGATCACGACTTCGTGGCGAAACATCACGACGCCCGCAGTCGCCGGCGTTCGACACGGTGGATGACGGTGGTATGCGGGCGTCGACGAATTCGGCGGCAATAGTTCGGTCGGACAGCTTGATTCGCTTGGCCGAGTTCTCCAGTGCCGCTACCGCTGCCTCGGTCAGGCGGCGGACGATACCGCCCGCGCCGCGCAGTCGTCGAGGCCGACGGCCTGTCCGGCGGCAAGAAGAATCATGTGGCCGGCCACCGAATTCTCGCGCGTCGCCTGCGCCGTCGCCGAGTCGATCCTTCACGACCCACCGGCGGACCGAGAACGAACGGGCGACCACCGCCGGCTGAACCTGCTCATGTCGAGCAAACTACTTCGCCGACCGGACGCCCGAACAGTGCTGTCAGAGATCGCCCGAGTAGTCCTGGCTGATCCAGCGGTCGGGGCGGATGGTGAACAGTACGGAGTCGTTGCCGTCCATCCGGTCCGCGAAGGCGCGGCCCTCCTCCGGACCGAGATAGCGGCTGGCGATGCTCACCCGCGCCTCCCGGGGCGAGGGGGTGGCGGCCTCCACGACCGTGCCCTCGACGATGACGTACTGATAGGGCAACTCTTCGCGCTGCACCGTCAGTGTCACCACGCCGGCTTCCCGCACCAGCCTGGCCTTGCGGCGCGCCGCGCCGGTGTTGATGCGAATATTGCCGCCCGGGGTGTAGTCGTACCAGATCGGCGCGGTGGCGGGCGGACGCCCGTCGCCAGCCGCGACCGACAGCACTCCGATGTGC
Source organism: Nocardia sp. AB354 (assembly GCF_049538315.1). Classification (NCBI taxonomy): domain Bacteria; kingdom Bacillati; phylum Actinomycetota; class Actinomycetes; order Mycobacteriales; family Nocardiaceae; genus Nocardia; species Nocardia sp. AB354. The sequence goes on from NZ_JBMVFU010000015.1 coordinate 120,082, forward strand.
TTGCCCGCCAGGAATTCTTGACGCTCGGCTTCCGAGAAAGGTTTCGGCATAAGACGTCGAACGGAGCAGGCTGCGCCGTTATTCCGGTCGAACGCGCGAATCCCACTGGGCGAGGACGGTCCGTAAGGTCGCCACCAGCGCAAGCGGTTGATCCATCATCGGGTGATGACCGGCCTCGGCCAATTCGACCACCATCGCGGGCCGCCCGAACAAGCTCGCGATCTCCAGCGCCCGCTCCCGGGTCACCACACCGCGTTCGCATCGGATGTACAGCACGGATGCGTCCACGACCCGCAGCGAGCCCAGCGGTGGGATACGCCCGTCCTCGAGGCGCTTGCGCAACATCTCGGGATCGAACTTCCAGCCCCACCCGGCACCGGTGTCTCGCACCGATTCCTCCGCCACGTGCCGCGCGACGTAAGGAAGCAGAACCGCCTGATCCGGAATGGTTCGAAACCGGCCACAGATCTCGTCCCGCGTCGGGTACGTCTTCGGCCGGTGGAGCAACTGCCGGACGATCGACTCTTGCGACGGCTCCTGAAACGGAGAATCGATGACGACCAGACCCGCGAGCGATTCCCGATGCCGCGCAGCCGCCACGGCGCTCACTCGCCCACCCATGCTGTGCCCGATGACGTACGGCCGTCCGGCTATCCCGCCGGCCTCGGCAGCGGCTATCACCTCGTCCGCCCAGCCCTCGATCGGATATCGGGATCGCACGGCGCTGTCACCGTGCCCGGACAAATCCAGCGCCACCACACGATGCGTACCCGCCAACAGCGGAGCGATGTGGTCCCACCAGCCCGAATGCGCCGATCCGCCGTGCACCAGCACCACACCGGCCGTCCCCGCCCGGCCCCAGCACCGCAGATGAACGACACCGCCCCCGACGTCGACCTCACGATGTTCGGGGAGTTCCGCAATGGCCCGCGTAAACCATCCCGGTGCCGCGACACCCGCCGTCACTACCATCGCCGCCTCCTTCGCCCGGGCCCGCTCCTCGGACCATATCGGCAGGCGTATGTAGCGGTGGCGCCACCGGTGGTGCAACAAGGTTTTGCTCGATCCCGAGCACAATATCCGCCACGTCCGAGACGGATCGGCGCTGACATGCGATCGCTGCAGGAGCGATCCCGAGCCGCAGCAACAGCAAACTGCGGCAGTTTGTCCTGCAACTCAACTTCTCTGTGCCGCAGTACAATCGGAAACCGAACCAGCAGTGCGGCGTCGAACGTGCATCAGGGACCGCGCCCTGCCTGCGGCCCCGGGCCGGATTGCCCACAAGCAGCCGATTTGCTCCAACAAGGGGGTAGTGAGGTAATCTCTTCGAGCACCCGCAAGCGGGAGCAACGGGCTGTGGCGCAGCTTGGTAGCGCACTTGACTGGGGGTCAAGTGGTCGCAGGTTCAAATCCTGTCAGCCCGACCGAGAAAATCCCCTCCGACCAGGGTCGGAGGGGATTTTCTGTTTCGGTTGAGAGTCATTGTCGACCGCCAGTGTGCCCAGAGTGTGCCAACGCGCAGAATGCTGCGTGCGAACTTCGCAAGGGTGCCACCGTCCCGTGGCTGGTGGGCTCGTCCCACGGTTCCTTCGGTGCATCGAACCTCTTTCGCGCGGACCACTCGGAGTCGCCACAGGCGTCGTCGACCGCCGTGCTGACCACTCAGCGGAACGTTGTGGCGTCACCCAGACGGAAAATTTCGCCTCGCGCGGCCTGCCGCACCGAGCGGTGGTGGCTCGTCTGGCCGGCGCCAGCCGAGTCGGACGGCGGCCACAAGTCAGCGGCGGCAGGGTCGCTTTTCGCCGATGCGCCGGCACGATGACGAGCCGAACCAACTTGCCGCTCTTCCGAAGTCGCCGTGTGGCGGCCTGGAAGTTCGTTCCACGAGCGTCGCGGGGGGCTGCCGTGGGCTACTGGTTCGTGGCCATGGTCTTTCTCTGGCGTGGGGTGGGTGGTCTGCCTCTGAGCGCCGAGGCGGCTAGGTTCGGTCTGCGCTTCGCTCGGGACGAGGCCGTGGTAGCGGGGCGGATCGTCGCCGTCGAGCGTAGTCACCGGACGGTTCCCGACAGCGATGGCACCGAAACGACCGTGGAGTTTTCGTCTCCGGTGGCCGCCTTCCGCACCGTCGACGGCCGGGAAATGCGGGAGTCGGCCATCGTCGCGCGAGCGCGCACGATGGCCGGCCACTACGAGGACCGGTTCGTCGCCGTCTCGCAGCGTGGCCAGTGGCAGGGCCGGACGTGGACGCCGGGTGGGCCGTCCGGGTCAGGTATCTACCGGACACGCCGGAGCGGTTCCGCATCGAGGGCAAGCCCGGCACTCATCTCCTCTGGTTCCTGCCGTTGTCGCCGGCCCTCCTGATCACAGTCATCGGGTGCACCCTTCTGGCCGTCGAATTCTTTTGTCCCTGAACACATTTGGCGCGCCACCGCTACCGAGGCTCCGGCGTCCAGTCCTGCCGGCGCGGCAGCCACCAGTAGTCGCCGCGTCCCAATGCCGAAGCGACGCGCTCGGCCTCCACGCACACCATGTCGGCCTCCGCAGGCGTGAGGGGACCGCAGTCGACCTGCCCGAATCATGGGCACGGTGACAAAGGTGCTCAGTAGGATTGCCGAGAGCTGACAATGCGGGTGCTGGGACGAAAGTGGACGACCGGATGGTGCGTACCGGGCTGGTGTCGGAGTTGACCAGCTATGTCGGGCGGCGCGGCGAGTCCGCGGATGTGCGGCGGTTGCTCGGGTCGGCGCGTCTGGTCTCGCTGACCGGGCCGGGCGGGGTGGGCAAGACGCGGCTGGCGTTCCGGGTCGCCTCGGATACCGCACGCGCGTATCGCGACGGGGTGTATTTCGTCGAACTGGCCGAGATGCGCGAACCGGCGCTGCTGGCCGACGTCGTCGCCGACCGACTCGATCTGCAGCTCCGCTCCGAACAGCCGGCGATCGACCGGGTGCTGGGCTATCTGCGCGAGCGCGAGGTCCTGCTCGTGCTGGACAACTGCGAGCACGTCCTCGGCGCGTGCGCGGAATTCGTCGCGGCGCTGCTCACCCAGTGCGGCAAGGTCACGGTCCTGACGACGAGCAGGCAGTCGCTGGCGGTCCCCGGGGAGAGGACGTTGCGGGTGCCGCCGCTGCCGGTACCACCGGATACGGCGGAACCGTCGGAACTGCTGCGGTACGACAGCAGCCGCCTTTTCGCCGATCGGGCCGCCGCGGCGCGGTCCGATTTCGACGTCACCGCGCACAACGCCGCCGATGTGGCACGACTGTGCCGCCAGTTGGACGGAGTGCCGTTGGCTATCGAGTTGGCCGCGGCGCGCATGCGTTCGCTGCCACTGCACCAGATCTGCCGGCGCTTGGACCGGAGGCTGGCGCTGCTGACCACCGGTTCACCGGTCTCGCCCGAACGACAGCAGACCCTGCGCGCCACGATCGTCTGGAGTTACGAGTTGTGTTCGCGCGCCGAACAACTCGTCTGGTGCCGGGCGTCGGTGTTCACCGGATCGTTCGACCTCGAGGCGGCGGAATTCGTCTGCGGCGGTAACGGTGTCGACCCTGCCGCCGTGCTCGACGTGATCGACGCGCTGGTCGACAAGTCCGTACTGGAGCGAGACGGCACCGACGACGCCCGGTACCGGATGCTGGAGACCCTCCGGGAGTTCGGGCAGGAAGAACTCCACGCGGCTGCCGACGACAACCGGATCGCCCGCAGACATCGCGACTGGTTCGACCGGCTCACGGCGCGGGCGGATGCCGAGTGGATCGGTCCCGCCCAGTCGTCGTGGGTGTGGCGGCTGCGGCGCGACCACGCGAATCTGCGCGCGGCGCTGGAGTGGTCGCTCACCGAGCCCGGTGAGGCCGATATCGCCCTGCCGATGACTCAGCGGATCGTCGAATACTGGACGTTGCGGGGCGCGAACCGCGAGGCGCGCACCCGGCTCGACCGCGCCCTCGCCGCCACCTCGCCGGACCATCCCGCCCGCGCCTACGGACTGGCGACCAGCGCTCAGTTCTCGGCATGGCTGTCGGATATCCCCGGCACGCTGCGCAGGCTCGATGAAGCCGACAAGATCGCCGCCGACCGCGGCGACCGGTTGGCCGCCGCGTGGTCCGATGTGGTGCGCGCGCAAGTGGCGAAGATCCGCCTCGAGGACCGGCTCTCGGCCGATCTGGCCGGTGCGGCGGTGCCGGTTTTCCACGCCCACGGCGACCGGCGAAACGAACTGCGCGCCCGGTTGCACCACGGCATCGCCAACACCGCTAGCTCTCCCGCGGAAGGTCTACGCCTGCTGCGGGAAATGACGGCGCGCAGTGACGAACTGGGCGACACCTACTACCGCGATATGGCGCTGTTCGGCATCGCCATGATCGAGGTGATGTCCGGCTGCCTGGACGCCGCCGAATCCGCTGCCCGCACCGCGCTGGCCTCGACTCGATTGCGCGACAGTCGTTTCGGCGACGCCTACCATCTGGAGACGCTGGCCTGGTGCGCGGCCCGGCGCGGCGAAGGCGAACGGGCGGCGACATTGTTCGGTGCCGCCGCGACAGCGTGGAACCTGCTGGGCTCCGACCCGGCCGCGATCATGCCGCGGCCGCACGAGAGATTCCGGGAGCTGGCCACCACCGCGCTGGGCGCCGACGCATTCGACAGCGCGCATGCCGCCGGGCGCGCCATGCCCCGCGAGCGGGCGCGTCGCTACGCCCTGCGCGAAGATGCCGAGGACGTCGCGATCCAGGAGCCGCAGTCACCGCTGACGGCGCGCGAGCTGGAAGTCGCCCAGCTGGTCGCCCAGGGGCTGACCAACCGCGAGATCGCTGTTCGGCTGGTCATCGCCCCACGCACCGCCGATACCCACGTTCGCCACATCCTCACCAAACTCGGCTTCGGCAAACGGGCGCAGATCGCCGCGTGGATGGCCGCCCGAGCACACCCGTAAGGCGCGATATACGTCGTTTCGCCGATGCGGGCAAACCCGCACGCCGTGCACGCTGGCACTCCCGGCAGATGGGAGTGAGCCAATGTCCGAACCGACCACCGACCACCTCGTTCGACCGCGACAGAGCGTCCGCACCGTGGCGAACCGTCCGGCTCCGGTCGCACCGGTGGATGCTCGCGACACGGCGCGAGCGATGATCGGCCGGCTCCTGGCCCGCGTCGCGGCAGACACGGCGCCGGCCGGCGCCGAGCGGGACTGCCTGCGGCTGGCGATCGAGATCCTGCACGCGCCCTCTCCTCGCGACGCCTCCGCGCGACTCGACGACGCCGCGCAGACCTGGGCACGCGACGGGGTGTCGATCGTCGTCGTCGGCGCCCTGCATGCCGCGCTACGGGAGGTGCTGAACCGGCTCGGCCGGGCAGATATGGCATCGGCTCGCCGGCACTACGACATCGCCGCCGCCAGGCTGGTCGGGGAGCTGCTGAACACCATGAGCACCACGATCATCGGCGCCTGCGTTCACCAGTTCGACCGAGCCGAGGACGGCCACCCCGCGTCGTACGAGGCCGCGCTCTCGGCTTTGCTGGAGGGGCAACCCGTGTCCGAGATCGAGCATCGGTACGGCGTGAGCATCTCCGAGCGCTATCGAGTCCTCGCGCTGGCGACACAGCCGGACCGACACTCCGGTGAAGACGACATCATCGGCAAAGACCTTCGAGCGCAACGGCTTCGACACGCGCTGTCGGCCCGGACCGGCCACGCGACGCTGTCGAAGTTGTCGGCGACCGGCGGCACGGCCCTGATCCCCGCGACGGAGGTGGCCGCAACCGGCGTCGAGCACCTGGTCGCCGAAATCGGCCGGGCAGCACACCTTTCGATCTCCGCCACGGTGGTGGAGGCATCCATCGCCGATATCGCCGCCGCCGCCGAGCGGGCGCACGAACTGCTGGACATCGCGCAACGGCTGGAGCTGCCCGCCGGGCTGTACGGATTCGACGAGCTCGCACTGGAATACCAGCTCACCCGGCCCGGACCGGCGGTGGCGCACCTCCGGGCTCTGCTCGCACCGCTCGACGACCACCCCGAACTGCTGGCGACATTGCGCTGCCACATCGCCACCGGCCTCAACCGGCGCCGCACCGGGAAGACGCTGAACCTGCACCCCAACACCGTGGACTACCGGCTGCGACGCATCGCCGAACTCACCGGCTTTCACGCGCACCGCTATCCGGACCTGTGGTACCTGCGGTCCGCGCTGGTCGTGCACAGCGTCCGGTCGGCCCGACCCTGAGACCGCGCTTGCGAGCCCGGCTGCTCGGTAGTTGCGGCCCCCTGTGCACCCGACCAGCGATGCCGGAGGGTCTTGGTGAAAATAACGGAGACCGTCGCCTCGGCTCTCCTGACCTCGCCGGCGGTTCTAGCGTCCGACCAGCATCGGTACCGCTCAGGTATCGGGTTGATCAGCAGAGGAGACCGCACAGATGGGACTGTTCGACAGGGAGAGGCCGCGCCACGTCCGCGAGATAGCTGCGGTCTCCGCAGTCGCGTCGATCGCCGCGACGTTCGCCGTGGTCGGGATCTCGGCGGCCACGCCCGCGGCGGCGCAGACGACGTGCACCGATGTCGACGTCGTCGTCGCTCGCGGCACCGGCGAACCGCTCGGCGCCGATCCCGGCCTCGGCGCGGTCGTCGGCAATCCGGTGTATCACGCACTAGCACAACGCTTGTCGCGCTCGCACAGCGCCTACCGTGTCCAGTACCCGGCCAGTCCGGTCGAGCCGTGGTCGGTGCAGCAGGGCAATCGCGACCTGGTGACACATGTGACCGATGCGGCGAAGGCCTGCCCTAACCAGCGCTTCGTCCTGGTCGGTTACTCACAAGGCGCGAACGTGGTCGACAATTCGATCGACATCAGCAGTGCGGGCGCGAAGGTCGGCGGGCCGATCGTGGCCACCCTGCCAGCGTCGGTGGCGCCGAAGATCGCGGCGATCCTGTTGTTCGGCAACCCGATCCGCGGTATCGGTCACAGCGTCACCGGCCCCTATGCGGACCGCACCTACGACACCTGCACCGCGAACGACCCGGTGTGCGACCCCAAAGGCACGAGCTGGAAAGTGCACCGGACCAGCTACACCGCCAGAGCGGATGAGGCTGCGGACTTCGCCGTCGCCCACCTGTGAGGCACCGAAGACGTTCCGGAAAAGGTCGCCGCGTCCGATAAGGCTTGTGCCGGTCAGCTTTCCGATCACGAGAGACCACCACCCGCCGAACCGCATCCTGTGCGGTTCGGCGGGTGGGGTTAGGGACCGGGGTCAGATGCCGATCACGCCGCGCATCTGGCCGAACCAGCCCACGACCATGTTCACGATCTGAGACAAATCACCGATAATCATCGGGTTCCTCCTTTCGGTAACACTTGCGGACTGCGCTTTTCGTCATACCCGGGAGGTCCGGGAATTAACGTCTTCTGTCCGCCCTCATCGGCACGGGTTTCGTCCTACTCCACGGAAACGAATAGACGGCAGTTGGACATTCGATCACCGGTCACCGAGCGTCCGCGCCGGTGGCAGCCAGAACCGCGGAAGAACAACCACTTTCGCGCCTGGCCGGAAGCGTTTGCCGTCGCGCTCCCACCCGAGGGTGGCTAGCCGGTCCGGCGCCGCGATGGTGACACTGGACGGTATGCGTCTGAACCAGGTCACCGTCGGCAGCACGGACCTCGATCGAGCCGAGCACTTCTATCTGCTGCTCGGCCTTCACCTGATCGTCAAGACCGAGCACTGGCCGACTGATCGGCGGCGGCGAACAGCTCGGCACTTTTCCTGTTTGCTAAACTCTGCAATCAAGAGCGACGGGGCAGGCCGTGGGGCCGCGTACCAAAAGGAGTGATTGCGTGCCCGGACTGAGCAGACCCCTCTATCAGATGAAAGCGGAGTTCTTCAAAACACTGGGGCATCCGATCCGGATTCGCGTGCTCGAACTGCTCAGCGAGCGCGAACAGGCGGTCTCCGAGATGCTGGCCGAAATCGGCATCGAGCCGGCGAATCTGTCCCAGCAGCTCGCGATTCTGCGCCGAGCCGGGCTGGTCGTGGCCCGGCGGGAGGGACTGTCGGTGACCTACGAGCTCACCTCCCCGCAGGTGGCCGAATTGCTGGCGGTGGCGCGGGCGATCTTGACCGGCGTGGTCGCGGGCCAAGCGGAGGCGCTGGAAGAGCTCGCCTGACGATCCGGGCATAGGGGGCCGGAACCAGCGGAGCGGGGGGCCCGAATGCGACCACTGTTTGCAGGTTTTCTAAACTAACTACATTGCAGCTTTATCAAGGAGGCAGGTCTCGTGTCCGACAGTTCACGTGTCATCGCACAGCTCGACGAGGTTCCGGTGGCCCACGAGAGCGTTCTGGCGTGGATCGCCGAGGTCGCCGAGCTGACGGCCCCCGAGCACATCGTCCTGTGCGACGGCTCCCGGGCGGAGTGGGATCGGCTGACCGCACGATTGGTCGACAAGGGAACCTTCGTTCCACTGACCGGTAAGCCGAACTCGTTCTGGTGTGTCTCCGATCCCGACGACGTGGCGCGCGTGGAGGATCGCACGTTCATCTGCTCCGAGCGCGAGACCGACGCCGGTCCGACCAACAACTGGGTCGACCCGGTGGATATGCGCACGGTGATGACCGAGCACTATCGCGGCGCGATGGCCGGCCGGACGATGTATGTCATCGCGTTCTGCATGGGGCCGCTCGATGCGCAGGACCCGAAATTCGGTGTACAGATCACCGACTCGGAATATGTCGCGGTGTCGATGCAGATCATGACGCGGTCCGGCGACGCCGTCTGGGAAAAGCTCACGACCGGAAGGGAATTCGTCAAATGCCTGCATTCGGTCGGCGCACCGCTGGGCGTCGGTGAGCCGGATGCGGCGTGGCCGTGCGATACCACCAAATACATCTCGCACTTTCCCGAGCGCCGCGAGATCTGGAGTTACGGATCCGGCTACGGCGGCAACGCGCTGCTGGGCAAGAAGTGTTTCGCACTGCGCATCGCCTCGGTACTCGGCCGGGACGAAGGGTGGCTGGCCGAGCACATGCTGATCCTGAAACTCACCTCCCCGCAAGGAAAGACGCGCTACGTCGCCGCGGCGTTCCCGTCGTCGTGCGGCAAGACGAACCTGGCCATGCTCGAACCCGCGCTCGACGGCTGGACCGCCGAGACGGTCGGTGACGATATCGCGTGGCTGCGCTTCGGCGCCGACGGCCGGCTCTACGCGGTCAATCCCGAGGCCGGATTCTTCGGTGTCGCCCCCGGCACCGGCGCCACGACCAATCCCAACGCGATCGCCACCATCGCGAAGGGCAATTCGATCTTCACCAACACCGCCCGCACCGCCGACGGGGACGTGTGGTGGGAGGGATTGACCGCCGAACCGCCCGCCCGTCTCGTCGACTGGCACGGCGAGAACTGGACGTCCGACTCGGGAACGCCTGCCGCGCATCCGAATTCGCGGTACTGCACACCGATTCGACAGTGTCCCTCGGTCGCTCCGGAATGGGACGATCCGGCCGGCGTGCCGATTTCGGCGATCTTCTTCGGCGGCCGTCGCGCCACCACTGTCCCGCTGGTCGCCGAGTCCTTCGACTGGGCCCATGGGGTGTTCACCGCCTCGGTGCTGTCGTCGGAAACCACCGCCGCCGCGGCCGGGACGGTCGGCGTCGTACGGCGCGATCCGATGGCGATGCTGCCGTTCCTCGGCTATCACGTCGGTGACTACTTCGCCCACTGGCTCCGGCTGGGTGCCGCCGCCGACCCGGCGAAACTGCCGAAGATCTTCCAGGTCAACTGGTTCCGACGAGGTCCGGAAGGCGAATTCCTGTGGCCAGGCTTCGGCGACAACGTGCGCGTGCTGCAGTGGGCACTGGAGCGTCTCGACGGCACCGCCGAGGCGGTCGAGACGCCGATCGGCTACGTGCCGGCGGTCGAGGCCCTCGATCTCACCGGGCTCGACGACGGGCAGCGGGCCCGGACGGCGGCATCGCTCGCGGTCGACATCGACGAGTGGGTGGCCGAGGTGGCCGACATCGACCACTGGTACGCCACCATCGGCGGCAATCGCCTGCCCGACGCGTTGCGGGAACAACTCGCCGCGCTGAAACTGCGTCTGGCAGCCCGGTTGTGAACATCGCAGCACTGCTCCCCCGCTGGTCGGATTGGCGTCCGGCCCTCCGCACCCCGGGCCCGGATCTGCTGTCGGGCCTGATCGTCGCCCTGGTGGCGTTGCCGCTGGCACTGGGATTCGGCATCAGCTCCGGACTCGGCGCCGCGGCCGGACTGGCCACCGCGGTCGTCGCGGGCATCGTGGCCGCGATATTCGGCGGCTCCCGTTTCCAGGTGTCGGGGCCGACCGGCGCGATGACCGTCGTGCTGGTTCCGATCGTCCACCAGCACGGCGGGGGCGGGGTGCTGGCCGTGGGCCTGATGGCCGGCATCGTGCTGGTGGCGCTCGCGGTCGCCGGGGCCGGGCGTGCGGTGCGATACATGCCGGCCCCGGTGATCGAGGGCTTCACCGCCGGCATCGCCGTGGTGATCGCCTTGCAGCAGTTCCCCAACGCTCTCGGCATCGCGCACGCGCACGGGGACAAGGTGTGGCAGTCGGCCTATGACGCTGTGTGCCAATATATTTCGCAACCCCATCTCGCGCCGGTCGTGATCGCCGTCGCGGTGGCCGCGGTGATGCTCGTCGGCGGGCGGTTCCTGCCGAAGCTGCCCTTCGCGCTGCTGGCCGTGGCCGGCGCGACCGTCGTGGTCGCGCTCTTCGACATCCCCACCGCGGCCATCGGCGCCCTCCCGTCGGGACTCAGTGCTCCCACACTGAACTTCCTCGACTGGGGCAGCCTCGGATCGCTGGTGGCGCCCGCGCTGGCGGTCGCTGCGCTGGGCGCCCTCGAATCGCTGCTGGCGGCGACCGCCGCGGATGCCATGGCCGTCGGCACCCGCCACGATCCCGATCGCGAACTGTTCGGGCAGGGGTTGGCCAATATCGCCGCACCGCTGTTCGGCGGCGTGCCGGCTACCGGTGCGATCGCCCGCACGGCCGTCAATGTGCGCTCCGGGGCACGCACACGCCTGGCCGCGCTGACCCACGCGGTGGTGCTCGCCGCCATCATCTACCTCGCCGCACCGCTCGTCGCCGATATCCCGGTCGCGGCGCTGGCCGGGGTGCTGCTGGCCACGACGGTCCGCATGGTGGAAACCGCGTCGCTGACCGCCATCGCGCGTGCCTCACGCGGCGACGCACTCATCATGGCCGCGACGTTCCTGGTCACGGTCGCCATGGACCTGGTGACCGCGGTCGGTGTCGGCGTCGCGATCGCGATCGTCCTGGCGCTGCGTTCGGTGGCGAAAGAGGCTCGGCTGCAACAGGTTCCGCTCGACGAGAGCGACCACCTCAGCGAGGAACACCGCCTGTTGCACGACCGTATCGTCGCCTACCGCATCGACGGACCGCTGTTCTTCGCCGCCGCGCACCGCTTCCTGCTGGAGCTGACCGAGGTCGCCGACGTCCATGTGGTGGTCCTTCGCATGGCGCATGTCACCGCCCTCGACACGACCGGCGCACTGGTCCTCAAGGACGCCATCGCGAAACTGCAGCACCGCAACATCACGGTCCTGATGTCGGGCTTGCGCGACGAGCATCGCCGTCGGCTCGCGGCGCTCGGCGCCCTGCCCGCGGGCGGCGAGACGCAGATCTTCGAGCAGACGCCCGAGGCGCTCGCGTACGCGCGCGCCATGTGATCACCGCGCGGCGAAACCGCCCGGCGCTGCGGCGATCTCGCCCGGCAGCCGCAGGGCGCGCGTAGCATCACCTGCCGTGAGTGGTGATCCGGGGCCGGCCGAAGGCGGGGACACGTCCTTCACCGGATCGATCCCGCAGATCTACGACACGCTGCTGGTTCCGATGATCTTCGCCGAACCCGCCCGGCTGCTCGCGCAGGCGGTGGCCGCGACGGACGCGGTCGACATCCTCGAAACCGCGGCGGGGACCGGGGTGCTGACCAGAGCGCTCGCCCGGCTCGACGGTCGCGACATCGTGGCGACCGACCTGAACGAACCCATGTTGACGACCGCCGCGAACCGCACGGCATCGGATCGAGTGCGGTGGCAGGTCGCCGACGCCCGAGACCTGCCGTTCGCCGAATGCTCGTTCGACCTGGTGGCATGCCAGTTCGGCGCGATGTTCCTGCCCGACAAGGTCGGCGGATACGCCGAGACCCTGCGAGTTTTGCGCCCGGGCGGCGTCTTCGTCTTCAACGTCTGGGACCGGCTCGAGACCAATGTGGTGACCCTGATCGTCACCGAGGCGCTGTGCGCGGCGGCACCGGACGAGCCGCTCGAATTCTTTCGCCGCACGCCCCACGGATACTTCGACATCGATCGGATTCGCGGCGAACTCGCGGCGGCCGGCTTCGAGCGGATCACCGGTGAGTACATCGACGGGTCGAGCCGCACGACGGCCGAGACCGCGGCGGTCGCCCTCTGCCAGGGCACCCCGCTGCGCGGCGAGATCGAACGGCACTCCTCGCTCGATCTCGAATCCGCGACCGCGATCGCTGCCGAGGCGCTGCGCCGGCGGTACGGCACGGGCGAATTCGACGCGCCGATGCGGTGGCTGCAGGTGAGCGCGCGTCGACCGGACCGAGTCCCCGAGACGCGGTCCGGCCGGCGCGAGATATCAGATTCTGCGCGGATCCCAGGTGGCGATCGCCCAGATCACCACGATGTCGAGGGCGATGACCAGGATCGACCACCACGGATAGTGCGGCAGCCACAGGAAATTGGCGATGATCGACAAACCCAGTAGCGCGATCGCCAACATCTGCCCCCAGGTCGAACGCGTGAACAACCCGGCGGCGGCCGCCACCATGAGGATGCCGAGGATCAGGTGGATCCATCCCCATCCGCTGATGTCGAACTTGTAGATGTATTGCGGTCCGGAAACGTAGACGTCGTCCTTCACGATGGCCGAAATGCCCTGCAGGATGGACACGATTCCGGTGACGGCCAGTAGGGCCGCCGCGGCCAGCGAGGTGCCGGCCGCCACCGCATTGCGGGTGTCGTTTCGCCCGTTGCGTGTTCCGTGTTCCGTAGCCGTCACGACGGCTCACCCCTTTTCGTGAACCTCGCCGGCGGATCCGCCGGCGCGTACCGACATGCGTCGGTTCCGGTGGGTTGTGACATGCGGCCCTGCGCTGCCTCCTGACCAGCCGCCGCGGCGGATGATGGTCCCGGTTCGCTCATCGACCTGGTACATCGCTCGATGGACGAATTCGGCGAGCCAACCGGGCATCTAACGATTCGTCGCGGAAAACGCCGCGGATAATCACGAACCGATGGACCGTGCGATCGACCCCGAAACGTAACCGAATCGCGGTATTCCGCGTCACCCGGTCGCCGTGGGCTTGGTCTTCGCGGTGGTTTCGGGCGCCGCCGCGGGCCGCGCGAGAATTTCGACGATCAGCAGCAGCGCTCCCGCGACCAGCACGATCCCCACCACGACCAAACCGGTCGCGTAGGGCCACAGCACCAGCACGAGCACCGCGCCGGCGAGCACGGCGAGGCGCAGCGGTGTGCGGTAGTGCGCGACGAACGACTCGACCACGTTGGGCGGGCGCCCACGCCGGCCGCGGACGGCGACCATGAGCCGCCCGAAGCCGGAACGCACGGACTGCGCCGAATGAGACGACCCCGCCAGATATCCCACCGCGGCCACGACCAGGCTGACGACCGCGACCGCGCGCAGCGACACCCGCATCGGGTGGATCACGGTATCGAACAGCGCGGAGGCGGCCGGTGGCGACAACGCGTCGGGCGGAACGGAATCGAGGTAGATGCTGCGAGCGATCACCACCCCGACGGCCAGCAGCACCATCGCGACCGCACCGGCGACGCCGACCAGTGCGAGGGTCCGCAGCCGCCGGCCGCGGGGAGCCAGCCACACCGCACCCGCCGCGGTGGCCAGCGCCACCCACGGCAGGATGTTCGCCGCGCGGTCGAGCGTGCGCAGCCATTTCTGGTACTTGGGCAGCTCGGTGGCATGGAAGATGACGAATTGCGCGTCGACATCGGGAATCTTGTCGGCGAAGCTGATTCCGCGTGCGTCGAGCCGTTCGCGCACGGTCGCGAGGATCGGCTTCAGCGAAATGCTCACGGTGCCGTTGTCGCTGACCTCGATTCCGGGTCTGGTCTCACCCTTGACCACATGGACCAGTGCGTCGTGCGCGCGGCGGTTGGCGGTGTCCCACGCCTCGCGGAATTGATCGCTGGTCACCACGGCCGTCGCGGCCTGGTGGATGTAGTTCTCGGCCTGGTCGGCCACCAGCGCGGGCAGACTGTTCAACGCCGCGACGGCACGGGGGCGATCCGACAATTGCCCGACGTTCTGCGTGAGCGCGTTGACCGCATCCGCCGTGTACGCCTTGATGTCGACGCGACCGACGATCGCATCGGTGATCTTGTCGGCCAGTTCCTTCTGGATCGCCGGATCGGTGGCCAGCGGTGCGACGGTCGTGACGTAACGGTCGGTATCGAAGATCTGGCTGCGCACGAACCGCGTCGTCACCGATCCGATGATCAGTAGCGCGGTCAGGATCAGCAGCAGCACGACGCCGGTCCAGCGCCAGGCGTGCCGATGAGAAGTGCGCGGTGGATGCGCTGCGACATACGCGCGCAACCGCTCGAGTTCGGCGCGATCATCGGTGGACAGTTCCGGATTCGACGCCGGCGGGCGAGCATCTCGATCTTCGGCGGACATGATGACTCACACCCTTCCGGGCCGATCGACACGGCCCAGAACTGATTCGGCGCCGCTGCCCTCGGGGGGACAACGCATTCGCCGCCGACCCCGGATCGATCCCACACCGTGACCCAACGGTGCTGCCCCGGTACGGATCAGACGGGTCGCTCGCGAGAAGCACCGCCCGCGAACCGCGCCTTATTCGTGGGGCAGCTCGCCGGTGACGATGTGGTCGGCGAGATTGAGTCCTTCCCGGACGAGGCGGGCGAGGTGGCCGTCGCGGATGCGGTAGATGATGCGGCGGCCTTCGCGGCGAGTCTCGACCATGCCGGTGAAGCGGAGTTTCGCCAGGTGCTGGCTGACCGCGGTGCGGGAGCCGCCGCAGGCCTCGGTGAGGGCGGTGACGTCGGCCTCGCCGTCGGCGAGAACCCAGAGGATGTGCAGCCGGGTCGGGTCGGCGAGCATCCGGAACACCGAGGTGGCGGCTTCGAGACGGGCCGGGTCGGGTTCGACGATGTGCACCAGGCTGGGCGGCAGGGCGCCGACTGCGGGGGTTTCCTCACCGGTCATGAGCTGGTTCACCGACTTCCTGCTGTGGCCATCTGCGCACCCGACGATACGTGCACCGGCCACATTCGCGCGGCAACCACGGCGGCCACGGCCGCCAGGACCATCAGGGTCAGCGCCGCGCCGGCCTGTCCGGCGGCGGCGCCCAGCCAGCCGGCGATCGGATAGGTCACCAGGAAGCAGGCGTGCGAGAGCGAGAACTGCGCGGTGAACACGGCCGTGCGGGTGCTGCCGTCGGATTGGGCGCGCAGCAGTCGCGCCGAGGGCGTGTTGATCAGCGAGGTGCCCACCCCCATGATCGACCAGGCCACCCCCAGCAGCACCCAGCCCGCGCGTGGTCCGGGCTCGAGCGCCGCGAGCGTCGCGGCACCGGCGAGGCCGACGGGCAGGATCGCGCAGCCGACCAGCATGAGACGCCGATCGGGAATGCCGGTGAGCAGTCGCGGGATCGCCAGCGCGGCGATCATCGAACCGCCGCCGAAGCAACCCAGCGCCACCGCCACCGCGGGTGCCGGCCCGTGCAGCAGGTCGCGGACGTAGACCACGGTATTGACCACGACCAGCGAAGTCGCCGCGGCGACAGCGACATTCATCGCCAGCAACCCGCGCAGCACCGGGCTCGCCGCCATGAGCCGTGCGCCCCGGGTGATCCGGGCCGGCAGCGAGCCGGAGCGGTCGGCGGGCACCGATCGAGGGAGCGCGGTGCGCACGACCATGATCGCGGAGGTCGCGAAGCCTGCCGCGGTGCCGACGAACAGCAGGTGGTAGCCGACCACGGTCAGCAATGCCGCCGCCAGTACGGGACTGAGCAGCGATTCCAGGTCGTAGGCCAGCCGTGAGAGCGACAGCCCGCGGGTGTAGTCCTCCTCGTCCGGCAGGATCGACGGGATGACCGCCTGGAATGCCGGGGTGAAGGTCGCCGAGGCCGCCTGCAGCACGAAGATCAGGACATAGATCTGCCAGACGTGCGTGACCAGCGGCAACAGCAAGGCGATGACCAGCCGAACCACATCGGCCGAGACCAGCAGCATCCGCCGCGGCACCCGATCGGTCAGCGCCGAGACCACCGGTGCCACGCCGACGTAGGCGACCATCTTGATCGCGAGTGCCGTGCCCAGCACCGCACCGGCATCGGATCCGGCCAGATCGTAGGCCGCCAAACCCAGCGCGACCGTGAGCAGACCGGTTCCGACGAGGGCCACCACCTGTGCGGTGAACAAGCGCCGGAAACGGTCGTGTCGCAACACCTCCAGCACGTCGGGCCTCCAGAATCCGCGGGACGCATCGAACACGGCCAGTTTAAGACAATAGGTGCGCAATTGCGAACTTATTGTCTCTTCAACGGGCTGCGCCCGCGCCGCGCCACGATTCGATCTCCGCCGAGAGGTGGAGGTAGGTTCGGGTCGACAGGCCGGAAATTCGCCGTCGGCGAGAGCGCAAGGAGGTCCAGCGTGCAAGGGATCTCGCTCGAGGCGGATCGGTGGCGGGAACGGCTGCGCACCAATCTGTGGTTCGTCCCGACGCTGGAAGTACTGGCCGCGGTGGCGCTGTTCGCACTGACCTTCACGCTCGACCGCGCGGCCTACCACAACGGCACGAGCCTGCCCACCTGGGTGCTGGGCGGGACGCCCGATGCGGCACGCCAGGTTCTCACCGCCATCGCGGCCGCGATCATCACCGTCGTCGGTGTCGTCTTCTCGATCACGATCCTGGCGCTGACGCTGGCCTCCACTCAGTTCGGGCCGCGCATGCTGCGCAACTTCATCCGCGACCGCGGCACCCAGCTGACGCTCGGCACCTTCGTCGCGACCTTCGTCTACGCCATCGCGGCACTGGTGTCGGTCGGCGAGAATTTCGTCCCGCACATCAGCGCGACGGTGTCGATCGGCTCGCTGGTGGTGGATCTGGCGGTGCTCATCTACTTCATCAATCACATCGGCGGGCAGATCCAGCTGCCGAATGTGGTCGCTGACATCGCGCGCGAAGTGCGCACGGCGGTCGACGCCAATGCCGACACCACCGCGAGCGGGGCGAAACATGGTCCGTCGGCGCGGGAGCTCCGCGATCTGCTGGCCCGCTCCGGTGGCGAGGTGCGCACCTCCAGCAGCGGATATCTCCAGTACATCCGCTACGAGCGGCTGGTCCGGCTGGCCGCCGAAGCGGATGCGGTCATCCATTTACCTTATCGCCCAGGACATTTCGTGACCGAGGGGCAGGTGATCGCGCGGGTGTGGCCGGTACAGGCCGCGAAGGGGATCGAGAAGAAATTCTCCCGTGGCCACGTCACCGGCTCGATGCGCAGCCTGGTGCAGGACGTCTCCTTCGGCGTCGATCAGATCGTCGAGATCGCACTGCGTGCGCTCGCCTCCGCGACCAACGACACCTTCACGGTGCTGACGTGTATCGATTGGCTCGGCGACTGCCTGTCGCGGATCGCGGTCACCTGGGAGCCGAATCCGGTGCGCCGCGACAAGGACGGTCATATCCGGGTGCTCGCCGCCCAGGTCAGCTACGAGCGGCTGGTCCAGCGCGCGTTCGAGAAGATCCGCCAGGCCGGCGCCGGGCAGCCGGCCGTGATGATTCGCCAGCTCGACGCGCTGGCACAGATCGCCGACCGCGTCACCGACCCCGATCGGCTCCGGGTGATCCTCGAACAGGCGACGATGATCGAGCACGCCGTCCCGCTCATCCCGGAAGAACCCGACCGCGCCGACGTCCTGCGCCGCTGCCACGCCCTGCGCGGCCAGATCGCGGCGGAGCGCTCGGCGCTCGCCACGCGATCGCGAAAGACCACGCTCACACCGAATCCGAAGCCGTAGCTCGGCGGCGCTCAGATCGGATCGCCGCCGGCGACTCGACAATTCTTCGCCCGAGGTCGATTCCGGCGGCGGCCGTTCGTATAGGAGGTGAGGGGCGCGATCGTGCGCGTTCCCGGAATCGAGAGGAGCAGGGCGATGCGAGCGATCACGGTGACCATGAATGTCACGCTCGACGGTGTCGTACAGGGGCTGGGACGCGCGGACGAGGACACCCGGGGCGGTTTTCCGTTCGGCGGCTGGGGGCAGCGATTTCAGGACGAGGTGCTCGCCCGGGAGATGGGCGGGGATATGGCCCGGCCCGGCGACATGCTGTTCGGGCGGCGCACCTGGGAGGACTTCACCACCGTGTGGGGGCGGGCGGACGACAACCCCTACAGCGAACATATGAATGCGGCGACGAAATACGTCGCATCGACCGGCCTCGACGACGTCGACGCGTGGCAGAACTCGATTCTGTTGCGCGGCGACGCGACTCGGACCGTGCGCGAACTGAAGGCACGTCCGGGAAAGGATCTGTCGATCATCGGCAGTGCGGCCCTGGTGCGCAGCCTGCACGCCGCCGGGCTGATCGATCGGTACACGCTGGTGATCCACCCACTCACCCTCGGTGCGGGGACCAGGTTGTTCGAGGGCGCGGCGCCGTTGACCGAATTTCGCCTCCTCGGTAGCGTCGCGACCACCGCGGGTGTGATCATCGCCCGCTACGCCCGGCGCTGAGGAGAGGGCCGTGCCCGAGTATCTGCTCTCGATCTACCAACCCGACAGTGGTGCGCCCGATGCCGAGACCATGGAACGGATCGTCGCCGAATTGCACCGCCTCAACGAAGAATTGCGCGAGAGCGGGTCGTGGGTGTTCACCGGCGGCCTGCACGCGGCGGACAGCGCGACCGTGGTGCGCGCCGACGGGCTGATCACCGACGGGCCCTATCTGGAGGGCAAGGAGCATATCGGTGGCATCTGGGTGATCACCGCGGCCGATCTGGACGCGGCGCTGGCCTGGGGACGCAAGGCCGCGGCGGCCACCACGTTGCCGATCGAAATCCGCCCGTTCCGGGATGTTCCGCCGTTCTGACGCGATGACGCCGGATCGGATCGCCGCCGTCTTCCGCGCCGAATACGGCCGGGCCGTCGCCGTGCTGATTCGCACGCTCGGCGATATCGACCTGGCCGAGGACGCGGTCGCCGACGCCTTCGCCACCGCGCTGCGGCGCTGGCCGCAGGACGGACCGCCGCCGAGTCCGGCCGGGTGGATCATCACCACCGCCCGGCGCCGAGCCATCGATACGCTGCGCCGCGAATCCGCCAGGGCCGGCAAGTACGCCGAGGCGGCGATCGTGCACGCCCCGCCCGACGACGCCGAGGAGACCGCCGTGCCCGACGAGCGCCTCCGGCTGATCTTCACCTGCTGCCATCCGGCACTGAACCGGCCCGCGCAGGTCGCGCTGACGCTGCGGCTGCTGGGCGGGCTGACAACGCCCGAAATCGCGCGCGCGTTCCTGGTCCGGGAGGCGACGATGGCGCAGCGACTGGCCCGCGCGAAGGCCAAGATTCGCGACGCCCGTATCCCCTACCGGGTGCCCGGCGAGGCCGAGTTGCCCGAGCGGCTCGATTCGGTGCTCGCGACCCTGTTTCTCATCTTCAACGAGGGATATATCGCCTCGTCGGGCACGGAACTGCTGCGCGCGGACCTGTGCGAGGAGGCCGTGCGGCTCACGCGCGCACTGGTCGAGTCGATGCCCGAGGAGCCGGAGGCGGCGGGCCTGCTCGCCCTCATGCTGCTCACCCACGCTCGCCGCGGCGCCCGCACCGATGCGACCGGCGCCTTCGTCCGGCTCGCCGACCAGGACCGCGGCCGCTGGGATGCCGCACTGGTCGCGGAGGGCCGGGCCATCGTCCGCACCTGCCTGCGCCGCAACCACCCCGGCCGGTATCAGCTGCTCGCCGCGATCAATGCCGCGCACACCGATCCGGTCACCGACTGGACGCAGATCCTCGCGCTCTACGACCGGTTGGCGCGCCTGGACCCGAATCCCGTTGTGGCACTTCATCGAGCGGTGGCGGTGGCCGAGGTCGACGGGCCGGCCGCGGCACTGAGTCTCGTCGACGGCCTGGACCTGACCGAGCACTACCTGTTCCATGCCGTCCGCGCGGATCTGCTTGCCCGCCTGGGCCGGACGGACGAGGCGAGACGCAGTTTCGAGACCGCGGCCCGCCTCACCGGAAATCAACGCGAACGCGACTACCTGGCCATCCGAAGTGCCGCGCTCACACCCCGCTGACCGGTCACCGCGCCCGCGCCACCGCGCGAATCGCGCGCAGCCGACCGTCGGCCAGCGCATCGGTGAGATGTGCTGCGCGCGTGGCGAAGTCGGGCACGAAGGCGTGCAGGCCGAGCGGACTCGGCGGTAGCTGTCGCACCATGCGCATCACGGCCACGGCCTCGTCGGTGCGGTCGTCCCATCGCTCGACGGCGAATCCGGCCGCCTCGATCGTCGTCCGCAGAGTGGCAGGCGTCGTGAGGTGACCGAAGCCGGGGCCGTCGGCCCACGGGAGCGGATAGTCGGGTTCACCGGCGCCGGAGGTGGTGATATCCCAGAGCGCGAGCCGTCCCCCACGCGCCAGAACTCGGCGCATTTCGTGGTAGAGGCCGTTCTTGTCGGCGATATTCATCTGGACGTGCTGACTGAATACGACCTGGAAGGCGCCGTCCGGAAACGGTAGTGCGGTGACATCGGCGCACCGCACGGTGATGCGGTCGTCCAACCCGACGAGCCGGTCGAGCCAGCGAGCGATCTCGCAATACTCCTCGACCAGATCGACTCCGGTGACCCGGCAGCCGAATCGGCCCGCCAGGTATCGGGCAGTGCCGCCGATACCGGTGCCGGCGTCGAGAACCTCGGTGGCGGAAGAGATGTCGACCAGATCGGCCAGTTCACCGGTGGCGATGCGCCCACTGGTGTGGAAGTCCTCGAGCATCGCCAGATCGTCGAGCCGCAGGCGGCCGAGATCCTTTCCGGCGGCCAGCAACGCCCGTTCGATATCGGCCCGGGCCGCGCCGGTGGCGTACTGGGCGGGGATCTGGCTGCGAGTCATGCGCTTGCTCCGATACAGAGGGAATTCCCGGCCACTCGGCGACCGACCTTGCCATTTCATGCTAGGACGAGAAAGTAGAGTTTTTCAACTAACAAATTCAGAATCTCTACTTCAGGTCGGTATAGTGGACGCATGCGAAGCTACGGCCAGTACTGTTCGATCGCCCGCGCGCTGGATGTGGTGGGCGATCGCTGGACCCTGCTGATCGTGCGCGAGCTGCTGATCCTGGGGCCGTGCCGATTCACCGATCTCAAGAACGGGCTGCCCGGCATCGCCGCGAATCTGCTGTCCACCCGCCTCCGCGAACTGGAGGACGCCGGATTGATCGCCCGCGACGACGCGCCGCCGCCCGTCGCATCGGCTCTCTATCGGCTCACCGATGCGGGCCGGGAACTGGAACCCGCACTGCGAGCACTGGGACGCTGGGGACTGCGGTACATGGACACGGTCGACCCGGACGACGCGTTCCTCCCGCAGTGGCTGGCCTACGCAGCCGGATGGTTCACCGCCGACGCCGATCCCGCGGCCGCACCGGTGGTGATTCAACTCGTCGTCGACGAGGTGCGTGCGGTCGTCGACATCGGCGCAGGTCGCGTCGAGACCCGCGTGGGCAGCACCGACGCCGCCGACCTGACCCTCGACGGACCCGCCAATGCGGTCCTCGGCCTGCTCACCGGCGTGATCGATCTGAATGTGGCACAGCAGCTCGGCCTCGCCGCACGCGGCGACCATGACGCACTCACCCGCCTGCGGCCCGTCACGCAAGACTCATAACCTCCACAGGCGAGACCGCGGACGCGGACATCGGCACAACAGCGCAAGACCCGCGCCGCTACATCGTGGCGCGGGTGTTGCGTTGTCTCCCAGCGGGTTTCAGAGATGGTCGGCGTCGATCACGGCCTGCGCGAAGGCCGCGGGCGCTTCCTGCGGGACATCGTGGCCGACCCCGGGCAGCGTGCGGTGTTCGTACTTGCCGGTGAACTTCGCGCGGTAGCTCTTGCCGTCGGCATTGGCGCCGTCGAAATCACTGCCGATGGTAATGGTCGGGACGGTGATCGCCGGGCCCTGCGCCAGCGCGGTCTCCTCCGCGGCGTACTGCGGTTCGCCGGGGACCAGGCCCAGACGCCAGCGGTAGTTGGAGATCACGACGTCGACATGGTCGGGATTGTCGAACGAGCCGGCGCTGCGGTCGTAGGTGGCGTCGTCGAAGTTCCACTTCGGCGAGGCGGTCTTCCAGATGTACTTGTCGAAGTCGTGGACGTTGCGGCGATAGCCCAGCACACCGCGGTCGGTGGCGAAGTAGTACTGGTACCACCAACCGGCCTCCGCGGCCGGCGCGAGCGGCTGCTGGTTGGCCGCGACATCGGTGATCAGGTATCCGCTCACGGCAACCAGCGCCTTCACCCGCTGCGGCCACAGCGCGGCGATCACATCGGCCGTCCTTGCCCCCCAGTCGTATCCGCCGAGGATCGCCTTGTCGATGTGCAGCGCGTCCATGAGCGCGACGATGTCGTGCGCGACCGCCGCCTGCTCACCGTTGCGCGCGGTATCCGGGGACAGGAATCGCGTGGGACCGTAGCCGCGCAGATACGGCACGATCACCCGGTAGCCCTGGGTGGCCAGCCGCGGGCCGACGTCGATGTAGCTCGCCGGGTCGTAGGGCCAGCCGTGGATCAGCACGACCGCCGGGCCGTTCTCCGGACCGTATTCGACGTAGGCGGTGTCGAGGACACCGGCAGTGATGTGCTTGATCGGCCCGAGCGTGGTGTGTTCGCCGGCGCCGACGCCCGCGGCGGTCGCCGGAGCGGCGGGAGCCTGCGCATCCGTACCCGACGAGCACGCCGTCAGCGACGCCGCTACCGCTGCCGCCGCGATGATCTGCGCGAACCGCTTCTTGGTGAACATCTGCTCATCTCCCGTGTTCTCGTCCGCCGCGCCCACTGCCACGGCTGCGATACGAGAAACGGTAGGCGGCACGGGTGTGCTGTCGCGCCCGTCGGATGACGGTATGTGCGTACGTCATCGCGCGCGGGCTACGTCACCGGATCCGTCGCGGTGCGCAGTGCGCCGGCCAGTTCGGCACGGGAGGTGACACCGAGTTTCGGGAAGATGCGGTGCAGGTGGGTGCTGACGGTGCGATGCGACAGATACAGCCGCTGCCCGATCTCCCGGTTGGTGAGCCCTTCGGCGGCCAGCTGCGCGATACCCAGTTCGTGCGGGGTCAGGCTGTCGCGTGCGTCGGGGTCGCGGCGCGGGCTGGTCTCCCCCGCGCCCCGGAGTTCGCGCCGCGCGCGATCGCCCCAGGGCCGCGCGCCCAGCGCGTCGAAGGTGTCGCGGGCCGCTCGCAGCTGTGCCCGCGACTCGACGATGCGCCGCTGCCGGCGCAACCACTCCCCGAAGGCGAGCTGGACGCGGGCGCGTTCGAGCGGCCACCCGTCCGGTTCGGCGTCGAGAGCAGCGGTGAACAGGTCTTCCGCGGATTCGGCCGACGCGAGCAGGGCGCGGGCGTAGCGCAGGCCGACATGCAGGGCCGGTGACGGGCTACGCCGGGCCGGCTCCTCGAATTCACGCACGATCTCCTCCGCCTCCGCGACGCGCCCGGCGCGCACCGCGGCCTCGACCAGATCGCCCACGACGTAGGCGCGCAGGGCGAGCTGATAGGCCGGGTCGGCGGGGTCGAGAATTCGGCGCAGGTCGGCGAGCGCGTCGTCGTAGCGGCCCTGTCCGAGCGCGACGAGAGCGCGGGCCCGTTGCACGGTGGCCAGTACCGGTCGCGCGCCGGCGGCCGCGCCGATCCGTTCGGCCTCCTCGGCGCGCTCGACCGCTTCGTCGAAATCGCCTCGTAGCGCGGCGATTTCGGCTCCGACAGCGACGGCGAGACCGTACATGAAGTGCTGGCCGGTTTCCGGTCCGAGGCGCCCGGCCTCGGCCGCTGCCGCCGCACCGCCCACCAGATCACCGGTGCGCGCACAACTCCAGGCCCGCACCGCCAGCGCCCTGGTCAGCAGGCCGAGCCTGCCCTGTTCCCGCAGGCCGGTGATCGCCGTGGCGGAGAAGCGGCCGGCCAGCGCGAAGGCGCCGATCTGCAACGCCGCGCTGCCGAGACAGCGGTCCACCTCCGGATCGGCGCCGGTTCGCCCGGCCAGTGCGCGCAGTTGCTCCGAGACCGTCGCGCCGCGCTCGAACGGGGCCACGTAGGCGGTGATCGCCACGATCCGCGGATCGCCGGCGGGCAGACCCGTACCGTCGGCGACGGTCAGCAGGGCGCGGCGCGCGTCCGGACCCGGCTCGGACCAGAAACAGCGCATGGCGGTCCCCCACAGGATGCGCATCGCGAGGTCGCGATCCCCTTCCGCCGCAACGGTTTCGGCCAGTTTCGCGAGTTCGGTGGTGCGGGCCGGATCCTCACCGACGCCGTCGTCGAATCCGCTGACCAGCCAGGTCGCCAAGGCGCGCTGACGCGAGTCGAGATCCTGGCGACCGGCTTCCCGCAGCAGCCGATCCACGGTGTCGCGCTCGCCGGATTCCACCGCCAGCTCGGCGGCGCGCAACAGTCGTCCCACCCGCGCCGCCGGCGTGTCGGTCAGGCGCGCGGCGTCTTCCAGGGTCGTGATCGCCGCCGCCACCCCGCCCCGGCGCAACGCCCGCTCGGCCGCGGCCTCGAGTTCGGCCGCGGCGGCGTCGTCCGGTCCGGTGACGGCGGCCGCGTGATGGCGGGCGGCGCGGTCCGGCTGCTCGCGCAGGGTCGAGGCCAGCGCACGATGGGCAGCACGGCGGGCGGCAGGCTGCGCCCCGGCGGGGATCGCCGACCGCATCAGCGGATGACGGAATCGCACTGCGCCGGAATCGATCTCGATCAACCCCGCGGTGACGGCGGGGGTCAGGTCCGCGTCGTCGACCGGGCCGCCGACCAGCAGTGCGGCGGCCGCGAGCGTTTCCGCTACCGACAGTTCGTCGAGCGCGGCGAGCAGCAGGACGGTGCGGGTCGTCTCGGGCAACTGATCGGCCCGCAGACCGAACGCACGTTCCAGCCGCTCGGTGAGCGGCAACGCCGCCTCGGGCCGGTCGGTGGCCGAGGGTAATTCCTTCAGCGCCAACGGGTTTCCGGCCGCGGCCGCCAGGACCCGTTCTCGCCGGTGATCGTCGAGGCCGGGCGCGGCGGTGTCGAGCAGCTGCCGCGCCTCCTCCTCGTCCAGTCGCGAGAGCGCCAGCGTCGGGTGCCCGGCCTGCGACAGCGCCGCCTGCGCGTCCCGGGTGGCGGCGACCAGCACAATCGGCTCGGATTCCAGCCGGCGGGCGAGGAAGCCGAGCACCCCGGCGGTGGCGGCATCGAGCCAGTGCAGGTCCTCCACCACCAGCAGCAGCGGCTGTTCGGCCGCCCGATCGCTGAGCAGGGTCAGCAGCGCCGCACCGATCAGATATTCGCTCGGTACGGCCACGTCGACGAATCCGAGCGCGGCGTTCAGTGCCGCGGCCTGGGTAAGCGGCAGCGCATCGATGCCGGTACGCAGCGGGAACACGATCTGATGCAATCCGGCGTAGGGCAGCTGCTGTTCGGCCTCGGTCGCTGTCACGGTCACGACCCGGACGCCCGCCAGCCTGGCCATCGCCGCGACCTCGTGCAGCAGCGCGGTTTTACCGATCCCCGCTTCACCCGCGATGACGACGACGCCGCCGCGCTCGGCGATGCCGGTGATCGACTCGTCCAGATATTTGAGTTCCGATTCCCGTCCGACCAGCGACATCCGTGAGCACTCCTGTCCGGTCCCGGCACCGGCCGGCGCCGGTCACCGCGGGGCGATAGCAACACACCGAGCGAACTCGGCATGCCGTCGACACTATCGGTTCCACGGGCGAACCAGCGGACTCCGGGGCGCGATCCCGGCCGGGAACAGGCTCGGAATGCCGCCGCGGGCGGCGGCGATGAACACCACCTCGCCCGGACCGCCTGTCAACGCACGAGCGGCAACCCGACCTGGCCTTTTCCGTGCGATGGGGCCCCGGCTGTTATCGTCGGGCGGAGTCGGTAGATCAAGGAGACCAGACATGGTTGGTGAACTCGACATCTCCGGATAGACCCGGAAGTCACGGCCACCGGTAGGCGCGCGCGGCGCCGCCGACGTGGCCATGTCGTCGTTCACCCGATCACCCTGCGGCGCGATCGCACCGTGCCGCAACGACTTTCGAGGTCTCACCATGTCCGATGCCTTCATCGTCTGTTCGAACCTGTCGTTCACCTGGCCCGACGACACCCCGGTGTTCCGGGATCTGTCCTTCAGCGTGCCGGGCGGACGGACCGGCCTGGTCGCCCCCAACGGCGCCGGGAAGACCACCCTGCTGCGCCTGATCGCCGGCGAACTGACCCCCTCGGCGGGCAGCATCACCGTCGACGGCGTTCTCGGATATCTGCCGCAGAATCTGCCCCTGACCGGAGAGCTGACGGTCGCCGAAGTTCTCGGCATCGCACCGGTGCTGGCCGCCCTGGCGGCCGTCGAATCCGGCGACACCGACGAGCGGCACTTCACCACCATCGGCACCGACTGGGACATCGAGGAACGCACGCGCGCTCAACTGGACCGGCTCGGGCTGGGCGCGTTGCCGCTCGACCGGCGGCTGCACACCCTCAGCGGCGGGCAGATCGTCTCGCTCGGACTGGCCGCGCAGCTCCTGCGGCGACCGGATGTGCTGCTGCTCGACGAACCCACCAACAACCTCGATCTCGAGGCGCGCCACCAGCTCTACGACGTGCTCACCGACTGGAACGGCTGCCTGCTGCTGGTCAGCCACGACCGGGCCCTGCTCGACCGCACCGATCGCATCGCCGAACTCTACGACGGCGAAATCCGTTACTACGGTGGCAGTTTCACCGACTACGAGCAGGCGGTGCAGGCCGAGCAGGCGGTGGCGGAGAAGAACATCCGCACCGCCGAACAGGAGGTCAAGCGCGAGAAGCGGGAATTGCAGCAGGCTCGCGAACGCGCCGCGCGCCGGGCGAGCAACGCGCAGCGCAATCTCGGCAACGCCGGACTGCCGAAGATCTTCGCCGGCACCATGAAACGCAATGCCCAGCAGTCGGCGGGTCGCGCGAACGAAACCCACGGCGCCCGGCTGGACGCCGCGAAGAACCGCCTCGACGAGGCCGGGCGGGCGCTGCGCGAAGAACAGCGCATCGTGCTGAACCTGCCCGATACCGAGGTCCCGGCCGGCCGCACGCTGTTCGCCGCCGAGCACATCCGGTTCCGCTTCGGCGAGCGCGAGTTGTTCGCCGGCGAGGGCGCCGATCTCACCGTCCGCGGACCCGAGCGCATCGCCTTGACCGGACCCAACGGCGCGGGCAAGTCCACGCTGCTGCGCATCGTGCACGGCGACCTCACCCCCGACAGCGGTACCGTCACCCGCGCCGACGGCCGGATCGCCTACCTGTCCCAGCGGCTGGACCTGCTCGATGCCGACCGGACCGTGGCGGAGAATCTGGCCGCCGCCGCCCCGCACCTGCCCGCCGCGCAGCGGATGAATCTGTTGGCGCGCTTCCTGTTCCGCGGCTCGCGCGCCCATCTGCCGGTCGGCGTCCTCTCCGGCGGGGAGCGACTGCGGGCCACACTGGCCTGCGTGCTGTTCGCCGAACCCGCGCCGCAACTGCTGCTGCTCGACGAACCCACCAACAACCTCGATCTGGTGAGTGTCGGACAGCTGGTCGGCGCCCTGGAGTCCTATCGGGGCGCGATCGTGGTCGTCAGTCACGACGAACACTTTCTCGCCGAGGTGCGGGTGAGCCGGCGCTTGCGGCTCGCGGACGGCCGCCTGGCCGACGACAACGCCGCCGTATCCGCCGAACCCCCGTCTCCCCGATAACACCCGACGGCTCCGAAACCGAGCGTGGCGGCGGCCGAATCGAGCGTTTCGTCCGCCGCCATCGGGGTACGACCGGTTTCGGTGTCACGCGGCTCGCGCGTCGGGGCGGCTCGCGCGCTCACGCCCCGGCACCGACCGTTCCCACCACTGGCAGGTATGACCTTCTGCCCGCCACTAGAATCGGCGTGTTGTCGTACCTACCGCAGCGATCGGTAACCACCGATTAGCCCGAGTCGCACACAATCCGAACCCCCCTGCGCGCCGGCGCCATCCGCCCGGCGCCGGATTTCCGCAAAACTGCTGCTGACGCGCCCCGCTCGGGGACATCGGCGGTAGGCCCGCGCCCGCTCGCCGATACCCCACGCGAAAAGTATTTCCGGAGAAGGCTTTTCACATTAGATCTTCCGAAACAGGCCATCGATCTGCACGTTTCGTGTGTAGGCTACCGCCCGGTAGCTGTTCGACGGCCGAGGGGTGGCGGCTGATGTAGTAGACGAGGATCCGGTGATGCAGGGCAGGGAATCCGTCGAATCTCCCCATTTACCCGACACACTCGGCGCCGGCCGGCGCACCTGGGCGTTCTGGCTGGGCCTGACGGCCACCACCGGCGGAGTGCTGCTGCACCTGCCGATGTTCCGGATGGCCCGGGACATGGGCTACCGCATGGCGGGAATGCCCATGGACACCGCGATGATCTGCGGTATGGCGCTGATCGTGGCCGGATTGGCGCTGACCACCTACGGACTTTTCCCGGCTCGGTCGGTGCACCACCGGGTGGTCGCGCTGCGGGTGCGCGCCCTCGACGACGCCCCCATCAACCGCGTGCATGTGGTGCTGATGCTGGTGATGGCGGCCGCGATCACCATCGATGTGATGAAGCCGACGACACTGTCGTTCGTGGTACCCGGAGTCGGCGCCGAATACCACCTGAGAACATCGGCCAACCCTCATGTCGACGCGCTGCCGGTCGCGTTGCTGCCGCTGTCGGGCATCGCGGGCACCGTACTCGGCTCGTTCCTGTGGGGCTGGCTCGGCGACCGGATGGGACGCAAGGCCGCCATCCTGCTGGCCGGAATCTTCTTCGTGGGCACCTCGATCTGTGGCGCGATGCCCAGTTTCGAATGGAACGTGGCGATGTGTTTCGTCATGGGGCTGGGCGCCGGGGGGATGTTGCCGATCGCGTTCACGCTTCTCTCGGAGACCATCCCGGCCCGGCATCGCGGCTGGTTGCTGGTGCTGATCGGCGGTGACATCGCCGGCGCCTACATCGTCACCAGCTGGCTTTCGTCGACCATCGGGCACACCTACAGCTGGCGCAGCCTGTGGCTGCTCGGGTTGCCGACAGGATTCCTGCTGGTGCTGCTGGTGCGCTGGATCCCGGAATCGCCGCGCTACCTGCTGGCCGTCGGCCGTCACCGCGAGGCCGAAGACGTGCTGCGCACCTACAACGCCGAGATCGTCCCGGTCGAGCACAGCGAACTGGCCGCCGAGGACGGTGTGCGCGACGGGTTCGGACAACTGCTGCGGCGGCCGTATCTCGGTGTCACCGTGGTGTTGTCACTGATCGGGCTCGGGGTCGGCTTGGTCACCTACGGATTCCAGTTGTGGTTGCCGACCAACCTGCGCAATCTCGGGTTCAGCGATGTGACCGCCGATCGCATCCTGCGCGATTCCGCCCTGATCGGATTCCCGCTGAACTTCGCCGTCGCCTACTGCTATCACCGTTCCACCAAATGGACCCTCATCACGCTGGGCGCGCTGCTGGCGGTGACCCTGGCCGGATTCGTGATACTCGGCGACCATGTGGCCGACCACCGGCTGCTGCTCAATATCCTTCTGGTAGTGCCCATCTGGGGTTCCAGCTCGATCGTGGCGGTGATCGTCGCCTACGGTGCGGAGATCTACCCGACCCGGATCCGCTCGCGCGGCAGCGGTGTCGCGGCGGCCATGACGAAGGCCGGCGGCGTCGGTGTGATCGCACTGGTGGTGCTGGCGGTGGCCGCGCCCTCGATCAGCGTCATGGCCGTGATCAGTGCGGTGCCGATCGCGCTGGCGACGATCGCGGCGGTGGTCTACATCGTGGAGACGCGGCGCCGCTCCCTGGAGGACATCACCGCCGCCGAACTGCGAACGGTGGCGGCGGCATGAGCGCGACTGCCTGTGAATCCGGTGCCGCGGTGGCACAGTCGTTACGAGATCGCTTGATCCACGCGACTATTCAACTCATCTCCGCGGAGGGCCTGACCTCCCTGACCGTGCGACGAGTGTCGCGGATCTGCGAAGTGTCGACCATGGCGATCTACTCCAATTTCAGCGGAATGCCCGGACTGCTGCGCGCGGTGGGCTCGGCCGGATTCGCCCAGCTCTCGGCCCGGCTGGCCGAGTGTGGGTGCACCGACGACCCGATCACCGACATTCTGGTACTGGGCTTCGTCTTTCGCGACGAAGCGCTGCGCAAACCCGAACTGTTCCGCCTGATGTTCGCCACCGAATCACCCAGGGCGGAGGTGAAGCTGCATCGCGGCAACATCCTGTCCGGTACCGGTGATTCGGACTTCGACAACTTCGCCGAGAGTTTCGACCACGTGGTGCGGGCGACCCAGCGCGCCCTCGACGCCGGCCTGGTTCGCGCGGAGAACGCACGGGCGGCGGCGGCCCAATTCTGGACGGGTCTCTACGGTTTCATCCAGCTGGACATGGCCGGGCTCTACGGAGACGAGGGCGTCGGCGAGGTACTGCTGCCCTCGATCGTGAACATCATGATCGGCATGGGCGCCGATCCCGAGTGGGTGCAGCGTTCGGTGCACCGCGCGGTGGAGCGCGTGCTCTCACCCACGTCCTGACCGGCGGCGCAGCCGCACGCCGGCGCGCTGCATGCGAGCCATCGCGCGTTCGGCGAAACCGTTGCGCTTGGGTAGCAGTTCGAGTTGCAGCAACAGTTCGTTCAGGTCCCAGGTGGCCTTGCTACGCCAGATCAGCCCCTCGCGAAACTGCCAGATGTCGACCACGAACAGGTCGAACTTCTTGCCGGTACCGGCGAATCCGGGCGGATCGATCGGCCCCGTATTGGTGCCGGTCATCCGCCACGGCACGATCGCGGCCAGCCCGTCGGCGGTGACGGCGGGCTCGAACACGAGGCGATAGGCCACATCCGGAAACGAGCGCACGGTGTCGTCGACGAATGCCGCGACCGCGGACCGGCCGATCATGACACGTTCTTCGGACGGGTCGAGCCAGCGGGTGTCCTCGCTGACGCAGGCGGCGACGGCGGCGGCGTCACCGGCGTTCCACCCGGCGATGTAGTGGTCGACGAACCCGCGCAGCCAGGCGGGGTCGGTAATCGGGTCGGCTCCCGGATCGAGCGCGAATTCACCGGATTTCATGACGGCTGAATGTACCCGAATAACAATGTCATGAATCGCGGTGACATTGTTATTTCACCGGGCCCGGCGCGCACGCCGGCCGATAACGATGTCATTGTTCGATCATATGGCGCAGATGGCCGCAAATAACATTGTCATGGCTCCGACATAATCACTGTCGAGCTCCGGAAAATAACATCGTCAGCCCGAAAATAACACTGTCAGCAGGCCGGATGTCATTTCGAAAATTCAGCGCACCATACCCTCGGGTCAACTCGCACAACGACTTTCGACAATTCTCCAACCGCCGCGAGCGGTTCGTATCTATGCTCCCTGTTGTTCGTATATGAATGGTTCGACCGCTTCCGTGCACATGTGCACGACTCGGTGCAGACAATCAGAGGACCGCGCAATGTCCGATGCAGCAATCGTCGGGATCGGCTGTCGTTTTCCCGGCGGTATCGACGGTCCGGACTCGTTCTGGGATTTCGTGCTCCGCCGCGGCGACGGCGTCGTCGAGGTCCCGGCCGATCGGTGGAGTCTCGACAAGTTCTACGACCCGGATCCCGACGCCCCCGGGCGCATGTACACCCGTCACGGCGGCTTCCTGACGCAATCGCTGTGGGATTTCGACGCCGACTTCTTCGGCATCTCCCAGCGCGAGGCCGCCATCCTGGACCCGCAGCAGCGGCTGTTGCTCGAAGTGGCCTGGGAGGCACTCGACGACGGCGGGATGGCCGGGCGGGTCGGCGGGCGCGACATCGGCGTATTCGTCGGCGGCTTCATGATGGACAACGCGGTGAGCCGCAATGTCGTTCGCGCCTCGATCAATTCGCACACCCCGACCAGTTCCTCGCACACGCTGCTCTCGGCCCGGATCGCGTTCCTGCTCGATCTGCACGGGCCGACCATGACCATCGACACCGCATGTTCGTCCTCCCTGGTGGCGCTGCACCAGGCCGTGCGAGCGCTGGAGACCGGAGAATGTTCGGCGGCGATCGTCGGGGGCACCAACGCGATGCTGCAGCCGGAGACGTTCGTCTCCATGTGCAAGGGCCGGTTCCTGGCCGTGGACGGGCACTGCAAATCCTTCGACGCCGACGCCGACGGGTACGGCCGCGGTGAAGGTGCCGGTGCGATCGTCGTCAAACCGCTCGACGCGGCGGTCCGTGACGGCGACCGCATCTACGCCGTGGTGCGCGGCAGCGGGGTGAATCAGGACGGCCGCACCCTGGCCGTGCCGGTCCCGAATCCGGTTGCGCAGCAGCAGCTCGCCGAGCGGGTGCGGCAGCAGGCGGGGATCGCCGCGCACGACATCGGCTTCGTCGAGGCGCACGGCACCGGAACTCCGGTGGGCGATCCGATCGAGATGACCGCGCTGGGCGCGGTGTACGGGGCCGTGCCGGAACGCACGGAGGCGCTGCCGGTCGGGTCGGTGAAGAACAATATCGGGCACACCGAGGCCGCGGCGGGCGTCGCCGGCGTTATCAAGGCCGCGCTCACCGTGCATCACCGCACGATCGCCCCGCAGGCACGGCTGGACAAGCCCAATCCGGAGATCGATTTCGACGGCCTGGGCCTGCGGGTGCCGTTGCGCGCCGAACCGCTGCGACTCCCGGTGGTCGCCGTCAACAGCTTCGGCTACGGCGG
The DNA here is from genome assembly GCF_049538315.1 of Nocardia sp. AB354. NCBI lineage: Bacteria > Bacillati > Actinomycetota > Actinomycetes > Mycobacteriales > Nocardiaceae > Nocardia > Nocardia sp. AB354. The sequence continues at coordinate 153,142 of NZ_JBMVFU010000015.1, forward strand.
AACCAACGCGCATGTGCTGATCGGGCCGGCGCCCGAGACGGCCGAACCAGCCCGCACCGCATCGTCTTTGCCCGTCCTGCCGTTGTCGGCGCGAAACGAGTCCGCGCTGCGCGTGCTGGCGGCCGAGCTGTGCGTGGCATCGGATGCGGTGCCGCCGCACCACCTGACCGCCGCGGCATGGGTGCGGCGCGCACACCACCCGCTGCGCACGGCCTTCGTCTACACCGACGGCGACGATCTCCGAGCGCAGCTGACCGAATTCGCGGCCGGTGGCGGCCGGACACCCGCACGAGCGATCTCCGAGGGGAGCACGGATCCGGTGTTCGTGTTCAGCGGAATGGGGCCGCAGTGGTGGGCGATGGGCCGGGCTCTGCTCGAAGCCGACGGTCCCGGCGCCGCCGCCGCTCGCGAGATCGATCGAGAGTTCCGGGCACTGGCCGGCTGGTCGGTTCTCGCGGAATTGCTCTGTGACGAAGACGATTCGCGGATCACCCGCACCGAGATCGCCCAGCCGGCGAACTTCGTCGTGCAGGCAGCGCTCACGGCCGAGCTGGCCGCGCTGGGGATCCGTCCGGCCGCGGTGGTCGGTCACAGCGTCGGCGAGGTGACCGCTGCCTACGTATCCGGTTCGCTGACAGCGGCGCAGGCGGTCGCGGTGAGCTATCACCGTTCCCGGTTGCAGGCCACCACCGCGCACACCGGCGGCATGCTGGCCGTCGGTCTCGCGGAGGCCGAGGCGCGGGAACTGACGGCAGACGCCTCCGGCATCGATATCGCGGCGGTGAACAGTCCCTCGGCGGTCACACTGGCAGGCGATGTGACGGTACTGCGCGACCTCGCCGACCGCCTCACCGCCGACGGCACGTTCGCACGGATGTTGCGGGTGGAAGTGCCGTATCACAGTCGCCGCATGGATCCCGTTCTCGACGAGCTGCGCACCGAACTCGCGGCCCTGTCCCCCGCGGCGGCCACGATTCCGGCCTACTCCACGGTCACCGCACAGCGCGCGACCGGTGACGATTGGGATGCCGACTACTGGTGCCACAATGTGCGCGACACGGTACGGTTCGCCGACACCGTCGCCACGATGCTCGCCGACGGGCACCGGGTGTTCCTGGAGATCGGTGCGCATCCCGTCCTCAGCGGCAGCATCCGCGAAATCCTGCTGGATCACGGCGTGACCGGGGCCGCCGTGCCGACACTGGCCCGCGGTGGTGACGACCACGCGAATCTGCACAACGCCCTCGCCGACCTCTACCGCGCGGGAACGCTCGACGGTGACCGGCTGCCGGCCGGAATCGACACGGCCACACCGCATCTGGACCTGCCACGCTATCCATGGCAGCGCCGGCGCATCTGGTCGCAGCAGCCGGAGACCGAACTCGACCGGCTCGGCACGCCCGGCGGGTACGCCCTGCTCGGCGACCGCACCGCGGCCACCGCACCGGAATGGGAGGTGCAGCTGTCGGTATCGAATCTGCCGTGGCTGCACGACCATGTGGTCGCGCAGGCGGTCGTGCTGCCCGGCGCCGCCTACCTCGACGCCGCGCTCAGTGCGGTCGCCGCGCGCACCGGCCGCGACACCTTCGGCCTGGAAGGGGTCGAATTCGTCAGCCCGCTGGTGATCGACGACCACGATGTACCGGTCGTGCGGATCGGCGTGGAGGAGAGCACCCGGCGTTTCACGATCCGATCCCGCCCCGCCACCGGCTCGGACTGGACGGTCAACGCCTACGGCCGGCTCGTCGAGGCCGATGTCGACTCCTGTCGCATCGACACCGATCCCGCACCCGATGCGGTCGAGATCGCCAGCGACACCGTCTACGAGCGAATGGCCGCACACGGACTCCGATACGGTCCCGCCTTCCGCCGGTTACGCCACATCGCCGTCGGCGCCGACACCGTCCTCGCCCGCGTCGACGGCAGCGATCGCGATCGCTGCCACCGCCATCTGGCGCACCCGGCCATCGTCGATGCCGCGCTGCAGTGCTTCGCGGCGCTGTACGCGAACAAGTCCGGCCCGCAGCCCGATTCGGACGACGATGTCGTCGTTCCCGCGTCGATATCGGGAGTCCGCCGACACGGCCCCCTGCCGGAGGATCCGGTGGTGGTCGTGACGCGCGATCCGGCCGACGCGCTGCGTGCCGACATCCGGATCGCCGCCCCCGACGGCACGGTCGCGATGAGCCTGCTCGGGGTGCGGTTCCGTAACCTCACCGCCACACGCTCACTCACCGAACGGCTCGACGAGCTGTTCTACGAACCGGTCTGGGAGATCGTCACCGACAGCGGCGACCCCGCGGCCGCCCCGGCTCCGGACGAGGCGTTCGTGGTGATCAATCTCGGGGCGCAGATCTGCCAGCGCGCCAAGGAGATCGCCACGTCGCGAACGGTCGAGCCGGTGACGGTCGGTGAACACTCCGGGGCGTACGACGCCGCCGCGCTCGCCGATCTGTTCCGGACCGCCGCGCGGGACTCGGGCAGCCTGCGCGTGGTGGTCGCCGCCGGTGAGGATCTCGACCCCGCCACCGGCGTACACGGCACGGCAGAGGTCGCCCGCGCGGTGAAACATCTTCTCGCCGAAACGGATTCGGGTGCGGTCGAGGTCCGGGGTGTGATCGTCACCGAGAACGCGTTGTGTCTGCCGATCGACGATTTCGCCCGCCTCGACCATGCGGCGCTCACCGGCGCCCGCCGCGAACTGCTCAACGAACTACCGGCCGGGCACTGGCGGCTCGTCGATACCGAACCCGGCACGCCCGCCGCCGACATCATCGAACGAATCTACGCCGACACCAGCATCGACGAGGTGGCGTTGCGGGCCGGTGCGTGCTGGACGATTCGCTGGCGGCACACTCTCCCGGCGCATATCCGGGAGTGGGAAACCCCTGCGCCGCTGGTGGATCCGCAGCAGTCGTATCGACTCGACATCCCGCGGTCGCGGTTGCTTCCCGATCTGGCCCTCGCCACCGCGGACCGAGTCGCCCCCGGCCCGGACGAGGTCGAGATCCGGATGCGGGCGGTGGGCCTGAACTACAAGGACGCGCTGAAGGTGCTCGGTGTGCTCACCGAGCGTGAACTCGAGGGCACCTTCTTCGGCACCGAGATCGGGATGGACGGATACGGCGTCGTCGAACGGGTCGGCAGCGCGGTGACCGGGATCGCGCCGGGCGACGAGATCTTCGTCGTCGCACCCGGAATCGTGCGCAAGTTCGTCACCCTGCGCACCGATACCGGCGCCACCACCGTGATGGACATCTTCGAGCCCGGCACCTTCGATCCGCTGCATTGCACCTCGGTCATGCCGCTGTTCACCGCTGAGATCGGGTTGCGGGAGCTGGCGCGCGTGCAACCGGGTGAGACCGTACTCGTGCACGGCGCGGCCGGCGGTATGGGTATGGCGGCGCTCCAGGTCGCGCTGCGGCTCGGCGCCCGGGTCATCGCGACCGCGGGCACCGCCGAGCGCCGCGAACGGGTGCGGGCGGCGGGCGCCCACGAGGTACTGTCCTCGCGGTCGATCGGATTCGTCGACGAGGTGCTGCGACTGACCGGTGGCGCGGGCGCCGATGTGGTCTACAGTTCGGCGCCGGGTGAGATCCTGCGGCAGAACTTCCGGGTCGCGGGAGAATTCGGCCGCATCGTCGATATCGGCAAGGCCGACATCTACGGATCGGGGACCATCGATCTGCGGCCCTTCGACCGCAACCTGTCGTTCTTCGCCGTCGATATCGACCGCATCCTCGCCCGCCGCCCGGAGCAGGTCCGGCGGGCCGCGCGGCGCGTGGTGCAGGCCCTGCGTGCGGGCGAGTACACGCCGCTGCCGAATACCGTCTTCGGCCTGGACGAGCTGACCGCGGCCTTCGAGACGGTCGCTCGCTCGGCGCAGATCGGGCGGGTGGCACTGGATCTGCGCGCGGACCACCCGCAGGTCCGGCATCTGCCCCGCGAGGTCGACATCGACCCGGCGGCGAGCTATCTCGTCACCGGCGGATTCGGCGCCTTCGGACTGGCGACGGCCCGGCAGCTGGTGCGTCGCGGCGCCCGCAATCTGGTTCTGGTGGGTCGCGGCGGCGCTCGCACCGCGGCCGCCCGCGCACAACTCGCCCGCTTCGCCGCCGACGGAGTACGGGTGCGCGCCGAACGGGTCGATGTCGCCGACTACGACGCCGTGGCGGCTCTGCTGGACCGGATCGCCGCCGACGGAGCACCGCTACGCGGACTCGTCCACGCGGCGGGCGTGGTCAACAACACCGAGATACCCGAGGTCACTCCGGAATCGCTGCACGAGATATTCCGGCCGAAAGTGCTCGGTGCGCTCAATCTCGACCGGGCCACCCGTGCCGCCGGACTGGACCTGGACCTGTTCGTCCTCTACGCCTCGGCCAGCGGAATCGCCGGGCTCTCGCCCCAATTGGGTTATGCCGCAGCGAATTCCGTCCTGGACACCCTGGCCTGGACGCGGCGCGCGCAGGGACTGGCGGCGATCTCGGTGGATTGGGGGTTCATGCGCGGCGACGGCGGGATGGCCGATTCGCGGGCGGTGACGCGCTATGCCGAGATGACCGGTTACGGCTCCCTGGACATGGATTTCGCGACCGCGCTGCTGTGGGAAACCCTGCGGCTGCCGGTCACCCAGTGCGCGATCCTCGACATCGATTGGAGCCAATGGGCGCTGGCGCACCGATCCTCGGCACGCGCACCACGCTTCGCCGAACTGGTCGCGGCCGCCGGGGGCGGCGCGGCCGGCGTCGGCGCGCTGCGCGCGGAAATTCTGGCACTGGATTCCGAACAGCGCGGCGAGGTGGTCGCCTGTCTGCTCGCCGAGCAACTGGCGATCGTGCTCGGCGTCGATGCCGACACCGTGGATCTGGCGACACCCACCAGCGAACTCGGCCTCGATTCGCTGATGGCCATGGAATTCGGCGCGCGTGTGGTGAAAAGCCTCGGCGTGAAGATGTCGGTGCTGTCCATCGGCGCCGGCCTGTCGCTGGCCGGTCTCGGGATGAAGATCGCCGCCCAGATCGCCCAGGAAGAAGCAACGTCCGACCGTACGGCAGCGTGAGGAGCCCGATGACGACCGACAGTATGGATGCGCGGGCGGTGGCCCGGGCCCTGATGTCCAAACACGATCCCGGCAGCGGCGGCGCGCAGACCGCGGCCACCGCGGCGGTCACCGTCGCGACGACGACCGAAACACCGGTGCGCCGCACCGATTTCCGCGACCACCCGGGCGTGGTCGAGGCGGCCGAGAAGTGGGCGCGGTTCGACAGTTGGGCCACCGCGGCCGGAGTGCTGAACCCGTATTACCTGCCGCACGAGGGTGTCAGCGGGGCGCGGACCCGCTTCGCGGGCCGGGACATGCTGAACTTCAGCAGTTTCGGATATCTGGATCTGGCCGCGGAACCGCGGGTGCAGGCCGCCGCGGCGGCCGCGATCGATACCTACGGCACCTCGGCGGCCGCGGTGCGGCTGGTCGCCGGTGAACTTCCGCTCTACCGTGAGCTCGAATCCGAGCTGGCGCGCATCTACGACACCGACGCGGCGATCGTGACCTCCAGCGGATTCCTCACCAACGCCGCCGCGGTGGCCTTCCTGCTCGGCAAACGCGATCTGGCGGTGTGCGATTCGCTGATCCACAACAGCATCGTCTCCGGCACCGAATGGGCGGGCTGCCGGCGGGTGACGTTCCGGCACAACGATCCCGACTCGCTGGAAGCGATACTGCGGATGTCGCGGCGGTCCTTCGACCGCGCGATGGTCCTGCTCGAGGGTGTTTACAGCATGGACGGCGACATCGTGCGGCTGCCCGAGATCATCGAGGTCGCACGGCGTTACGACTGTTCGGTCATGATCGACGAGGCGCATTCGTTCGGTGTACTCGGCGAGCGCGGCCTCGGCGCACGCGAGCTGTTCGACCTGCCCGGCGACGCCGTGGACGTGTGGATGGGCACGCTGTCGAAGGCGCTCGGCAGCGTCGGCGGGTATCTGGCCGCCAACCGGGAACTGGTGGACGGCTTCAAATACTCCGCCGCCGGTCTGAGCATGTACACCGCCTCACCCGCACCGTCGGCCGCCGCGGCAGCATTGGAAGGGCTGGCCGTCCTGCACGACGAACCGCAGCGGGTCGCCGCGCTGCGTCACAACAGCCGGTATTTCCTCACGCGCGCAAGAGAATTGGGCTTCGACACCGGCAATGGCGCCGGTACCCCCGTCACGCCGATCATCACCGGCGCCGACGAACCGGCGGTGCGCGCGTCGATGCAACTGCTCGAGCACGACGTGATGGCGAATGCGATCGGCCATCCGGTCGTCCCCGCCGGCCAGGCGCGCCTGCGATTCTTCGTCAACTGCCGCCACACCGAGGACCAGCTCGACGTGGCACTGAGCACCCTGCGCCGGATATTCGACGGCTTCACCACGGAAGAGGGCCCGAACTCGTGAAACTGCCCGTCTCGACCTCTCTGCTACGCAAAGCGCTGGTGCCGCTGGCATCCCTCGCGCTGATGGGAATTCTGCTGGTGCCCGCGCATTCGGCCATGGTCGCACCGGTATCCGACGATCCGAACGGAGCGGCGGCGCACCGATTCCACTTCACCGAGATGCCGATCGCGCTACCACCGGGGCTGCCCCAGCGCACGATCCGCCATATCGAGCCCCGCTACGAACACGTGGTGGCGTGGATGTCGTCGGTCAACTCGGCGGTGGCGATCAACGACATCGACGGCAACGGCAAGGCCGACGATCTGTGCCTGGTCGACTCGCGGTCCGATTCGGTGATCGTCACCCCGGCGCCCGACAGCGACACCACCCGCTACGCCCCCTTCGTCCTGAATCCGGCCCCGCTGCCGACCGACGACAAGATGGCACCGACCGGATGCATCCCCGGCGACTTCGACCATTCCGGCCGAATGGGCCTGCTGGTGTACTACGGCGGCCGCACGCCGATCGTGTTCCTGCCGCGTGCCGGCGCCGCGAAACTGGACAACAGCGCGTTCAAACCGGTCGAGCTGGTGCCCTCCGCCGCGGCTCCCGACGGGAGTTATCACGGGGCGCGCTGGTTCACCCTCGCCGCATCCGTCGCCGATTTCGACGGCAGCGGCAACCCGAGCGTCTTCATCGGAAACTATTTTCCCGACAGCGATTTCATCGGCCCGGACGGCACCCACAGCCTGACGCTCAACGAGTCGTTCTCCAAGGCGACCAACGCCGGCAGCGACCACCTGCTCACCTTCCAGCGCGCCACCGGCGGCGCCGATCCCACCGTGGATTACCGCGAAGTGTTCAACGCCTTCCCGGAGGGCACCACCAACGGCTGGACCATCGCGACCGCCACCCAGGATCTGACCGGCACCGGCCTGCCGTCGCTGTACGTGGCCAACGATATGGGACCCGACCGGCTGTTCGTGAACCGCTCGACCCCCGGTGCGATCAGGTTCACCCTCGCCGAGGGCACGCGCGGGCCCACCGATCCGAAATCCTTCGTGCTGGGCCATGATTCGTTCAAAGGCATGGGCGCGGACTTCGGCGACCTCGACGGTGACGGTATGCCCGACCTGTTCGTAAGCAATATCGCGCAGCGGTGGGGCATCGTCGAGGCGAACCTCGCCTTCATGAACACCGCCCGAAACCCGAAAGAAGCCGCGGAGAAGCTGAATTCGGGTGTCGCTCCCTTCCGCAACGAATCGGTGCGCAAGGGCCTGGCCTGGGACGGCTGGTCGTGGGACACCAAGATCGACGACTTCGACAACAGCGGCCGTCCGCAGATCGTGCAGAGCAACGGGATGTTCAAAGGCAAGACCACGCGCTGGCCGCAGGTGCAGGAGATGGCCACGATGAACGACGATCTGACGAAATATCCCTGGGCCTGGCCGAAGTACACCGCCGACTCGGATCTGGCCGGCAACAACCGGATGGGCTTCTTCGTCCAGGACGCCGACGGCAATTTCACCAACATCTCACCCGCTCTGAACGTCTTCGCGGCGACCCCGACCAGGGGTATCGCGGTGGGCGATTCCACCGGCACCGGACGGCTGAGCTTCGCCGTCGCGCGCCAGTGGGAGGCACCGGTCTACTACCGCAACGATTCTCCCGATCTCGGGCAGTATCTCGGCCTGCGCCTGTTCACCCCGCCCACCAACACCGCCTCGGGGGGCACCACGATCGCCGGTCAGCCGATCCTCGGCTCCCCCGCCCTCGGCGCGGAGGTCACCGTCACCACTCCGGACGGGAAACCGCATGTGGCCCAGCTCGACGGCGGCAGCGGCCACGCCGGCAAGCGCGCCACCGAAATCCACCTGGGTCTCGGCGAGATCGACGCCGCGACACCACTGCCGGTCACGCTGAGCTGGCGCGACAACCACGGCGGATTCCACACCCAGCAGCTGCAACTGCAGCCCGGCCGCCACACCCTGGTTCTCGATTCCGACGCGCGGGAGGTCACCCGGTGAGCGCACAGAATACCGATCACAGCGGCGACGCTCCCGATCGTTCGGAGCTGCCCCGGTGGCGAAGGATCATCGGCGTCGACAAGGAGGGGCGGGATCCGCGTTATCTCGCCCTGCGCAACTTCGCGGCCTCGCTGACATTCTTCAATATCCTCGGCTTCCTCTGGCTCGGTTTCGAGCAGCCGTGGTTGTGGCCGTTCCTGTCCGCGGCGACCGCTTACGTCGTCGAACTGTTACTGGAAACCCTTGCCGCGTGGGCCTATCGGCGGCGGCCGGGATATCTCGGTAACGGGTTACGCGGGCTGATGGTGTTCCTGATGCCGGCGCACATCACCGGCTTGGCCTTCAACTTCCTGATGTACGCGGCGGATCGATTTCTGCCGATCATGTTCGGCATCACCGTCGCCGTCGGCACCAAATGGGTGCTGCGGGCCAAGATCAACGGCAAGATGAAACACTTCATGAACCCGTCGAATTTCGGGATCGTCGTATCGCTTCTGCTCTTTCCGCAGATCGCGATCGTCGGTCCGTACCACTTCGTGGAGAACATCTCGGGAGCGGCCGACGCGCTGATCGTCCTGGGCCTGCTGATGGCCGGAACCATGTTGAACGCCAAGCTCACCAAGAAAACGCCGCTGATCCTCGCCTGGCTGGCGGCATTCGTCCTGCAGGCCGTGCTGCGCGGCCTGTTCGAACCGGATATCTCGATGATTGCCGCGCTGACGCCGATCACCGGTCTGGCGTTCGTGCTCTACACCAACTACATGATCACCGACCCCGCGACCTCACCCTTCGGCACCCGCAATCAAATCGCGTTCGGGGCATCGGTCGGCATCATGTACGGGATCCTGATGGTGCTGCACGTGTCGTTCGGGCTGTTCTTCGCCCTCGTGATCGTCTGTGCCGCCCGCGGCGTCTACTGGTGGTCGCGCAATATCCGCGAACGGCTCGCCCGCCGCGCCGAATTCGACCGCGATCCGGTTCCGGTGCCGATCCAGGAGCCACTGCCCGCACCCGAACCCGCGCCGGTCCCCTCCTGACCGAAAAGCACTTCGCAGCAACAGAATCGAGACCACCATGCCTTCCGTCTTCGGACCGGTCCGCTCCCTCCTGCTCGGCACCGGCTCCCAGGAACCGCCGCTGAACCGACCGGGATTCGCGGCCCCCAGCCCGGCCACCGCCGCCGAACTCGAACGTGTCGCCACCCATCTGGCCTCCAGTATCGATATGGCGGTGCGCAGCAAGAACAACGACGAGGTGATCGCCACGATCGCCGCACTGCCGGAGCAGTATCGAGGTTTCGCGTTCGAGGGCGCCGCGACGGGATTGGCCGCCGTCGACTCGATCACCCCGTTCGGCCGCCGCGCGCACGATTTGATCGCCGGTCCGGCCGCGAAACACGATCTGACCATGTACGTCGGGGTGGGCCTGGCGATGGGCCGGATCCCGAAAGCGTTGTGGCGCAAGACTCTCCCGAAACACGAGAGCTATCGATGGCTGGCCCTGGACGGGTACGGCTTCTACAACGCCTTCTTCCACACCGAGAAATGGGTCGGCCGCCACTACGTCGACAACCGCCTGCCGCGGTGGATGGGTGATCCGGCGCCCCTGCACCGCGCCATCGATCAGGGGATCGGCCGGGCGCTGTGGTTCATCGGCGGCGGCTCGGTCGACGGGGTGGCGAAGATGATCGAGGAATTCGACAGCACCCGCCACCCCGACCTCTGGGACGGCATCGGCATCGCCACCACGTTCGCCGGCGGGGTCGAGGTCGCCGATCTGGAGGCGATCCTGGCCCGCGTGCCGCAATTCCGGACCCAGCTGGCCGCCGGCGCGGCCATGGTCGCCAAGATCCGGCAGCAGGCCGACAGTGCCACCGCGCATACCCACGTCGCCGTGCGCACCTATACCGGACGCGGCATCGACGAGGCCGCCGCGCTCATCGATCGCGCCTTCGCCGACGTCCCGCAGGACGGCACGGCCGGCGCCTATGTGGCCTGGCGTGACCGGCTGGGCGTCCTCGCCGCAGCACCGGGAGACGACGCGTGAGCGTGGACTGGACCGGCCGTCATGTCATCGTGACCGGCGGCTCGGAAGGGATCGGCGCCGCCGTGGCGACTGCCTTCGCCCGCCGCGGCGCGCGCGTGTCGATCATCGCGCGGCGCGAAGCGGTGCTGGCGGCCACCGCGCGGCGCATCGGCGCCGAATGGGCCGTCGCCGATGTCACCGACCGGGCCGGGCTTGCCGCCGCGATCAAGGATCTCGAAGCGCGGCAGGGCGATTGCGCCGTCCTGGCGTGCTGTGCCGGGCTCACCCTGCCGGGCCGGTTCCTCGATCTGGCCGACGACGAGTTCGATATCCAGATGCAGGCCAATTACCTGGGCTCGGTATACGCCGTGCGTAGCGTCTACCCCGGAATGGTCGAACGCGGTCGCGGCAATATCCTGCTGCTCAGTTCCACCTCGGCATTTCTCGGCATCGTCGGCTACTCGAGTTACGGGCCGACCAAGGCCGGCGTACGACAGCTGGGCCTGTGCCTGCGCTACGAGGCCGAGCCGCACGGGATCTCGGTATCGGTGCTGTATCCGGCCGACACCGATACCCCCGGCCTGCTGCGCGAGAATCTGCGCAAGCCTGCCGAAACCAAGGCCATCACGGGGTCGATCGCGCCGATGCCGGCCGACCGGGTCGCCGAGGTCGCCGTGCGCGGAATGGAACGCGGCCGGGCCCACATCACCGTCGATCCGCTGACCGCGTTCTTCCTGCGCTGGGCCAATATCCCGGAAGATTTCGCGCGACCGTTCTTCCGCCGCAGCATCGCGAAGGCACGCGCGTCGCGGCCATGAGAACCGCCCCACCGGAAGGACATTCGCCGTGGCAGGCACCGTAGACTACGCCGCCGGATCGCTGCGCGCGCAGCTGCACCGCATCTTCAGTCCCGGCCCGGGCGAAGACGGCATCGCGCTGCCGGTCCCTCTGCGGCTGCATTACGCGCTGTGGCTGACCAGACCGGAGATCGCTCCCATGTCGGTGGGCATCATGGCCGCCGACGTCCTGTTCAGCGCGCGGTCGTGGGACGAGATCCTGACGGTGCCGATGCTGGTGGCCTCGCTCATGCTCGCCGCCGCGATCCAGCTGCTGCACGTCGCCAACTGCCTGGCCGACCGCTGGGTGGATGTGGACTACAAATCGAAGTTCTCGCGGATGGTGCGTGATCTCGGGGTGCGGTTCGTGGCCCGCCAGATCTACGCGACCACCGCATTCATCGGCGTGTCCGCGCTGTATCTGACGTGGGCGACCGGCCATCCGGATCTGCTGCCGCTGATCGTGCTCGGAACCGTATTGCTGCTGCAATATTCGCTGCCACCATGGCATTTCAAGGCCTCGGGGCTCTGGCAGATCCCCTTCACCTATCTGATGACGATGGTCTTTCCCGGCCTGGTCGTGCTGCGGCTCTACGACCGTGGCATCGAAGTCGCGGCACTGGTGGCGATCCTCGGAATGGGCCTGACGCTCACGGGGCTGTTCTCGATCAATACCGCCGAGGACATCCCCGAGGACGCCGAACACGACATCCTGACCTCCGTGCGGGCGCTGGGGCTGCGGACCTCGCTGATCGAGTCGTTCACCCGGGTGCTGGTAGGTGCGCTGATGGTGGCCGGCGGGACCCTGGCCCTGCGCGGTGGGATCTGGAGTCTGGTGCCCTACGGGGCCGGCGTGCTGATCGCGCTCGGGTTCGTGGGCAGCACGCTGGTGCGGGTGTGGTCGGCGGATCTCGATGCCGCGATGCCGGTGCTGCGGGCGCGAGCGAAGTTCTTCACCGCGATGGTGGCGTTGGTGTCGTGGGTCACGGTCGTTCCCGCGGCGGCCGTCTTCGCCGCGCGCTGAACGGTTCCGGCATGCGAACGGCCCGTCCCTTCCGGCGGATTCTTGGGGTCGTTGCAACACGTGGTGGGTTGTCAGGCCGCGAGTAGTTTACGCAAACGCTCGGCTGGGGTTTGCCAGCCGAGCGTTTTGCGTGGGCGGCCGTTGAGTTCGGTGGCGACGGCAGCGAGGTCGTCGCGGCTGTGTCGGGACGGCGGACCTCGCGACTGATTGTTGAGGGGTGACGCCCCAGCTCGGCCGCGATCACACGGATCGAACCGCCCTCACGCAGCCGGTCGGCGATGTGGATTCGGTCGGCTTCGTTGAGATATCTCCCAGGAACCGACGGCGGCGCCACCGAACGAATCGGTAGCGCCGCCCTGTTCCGGCCACACGCGTTGCGGCCGTTGCGCCATCGCCTGCCGGTCTTCTCGTTGATCCCGACAATCCGGCAGGCTTCCTTGTTGCCCAGCCCCTGCTCCATGAGACGCAAGTATTCGACGCGCTCACCAGTCAGCGGACGACATCCTCGCGACTTGCCCCGGTCAGGTCGAACCTCGAACTCCATTGCACCCCTTGAACTGGGGTGTCGCAACGACTCCTAGAACCCAAGCACGGCGCCGGGCCGTTTCGATATCGAACGTACTACCGCACGGTGACGGTCATCGAGAACCGCTGGCCCGGGTTGGCCTGATCCCACGGCCGCACCGACACCAGGCTCAGGCGGGTGCTGCCGGCGCGGGCGGCGGTGAAGGTCCACACACTGGTACCGGGCGCACCCGGCATCGAGCTGCCCGGCCGGAACACCGGGTCACCCTCCTGAGCGAGCACTCCGCGGTCGACTTCGCCGATCTGCCAGACGTATCCGGTCGTCGGGTTGTCGGGCAGGGCCACCGCCAGTTCCTGTCCGACGTCGAGGGTCGTGGTTCCGCCGTCGCCGTCGGTACCGACGATGATCGGCTCCGATACCGCCTGCACGGCACCGGGCACAGCGGGAATCGGGTCGGCCCCGGCAACCGCATTCGCGCCACCGGCCGTCAGCGCCAGACCGAACACAACCATCAGCAAAGGTGTACGCACCGCATTCCTTCCATATTCTAACGGGCGTCCACACCCTACAGTCGCGCTCAGTTCAGCAACGCCAAACCGCCATAGGCACCGGAGAATTCGGGATGGTCCCCCACGTCCGCCGGATTGTCGGGCCGCCACAGCGGCAGATGCACCAGTCCGGGTTCCAGCAGCGGCCAGTCGTGGAAGAATCCCGCGATATGGTCCTTGTCGCGCAGCACGATTTCGGTCGAGGTTCGTCCCGAGAGCTTCTGCGCCTCCAGCACTTCGACCGGCTGCCCGTCGGCGGTGGCATGGGTGATCGCGAGATAGCTGCCCGGGGCGACGGCTTGCTGCAGCCGTGCCACACATCCGGCCGGATCTGCCTCGTCCGGGACGAAATGCAGGACGCCCAACAGCAATACGGCGATCGGCCGGTCGAAGTCCAGCACCTCCCGCACCAGCGGATCGTTCAGAATCGTGTCCGGCTCGGCGACATCGGCCTGCACGACCGTCGCATGCGGGTTGCCGTCCAGGATCGCCCGGCTGTGCGCCACCGCCACCGGGTCGATATCGACGTAGACGACACGGGCCTGCGGATTGCGCGCCTGCGCCACCTCGTGCACATTGCCGACGGTCGGAATGCCCGAGCCCAGATCCAGGAATTGTGTGATACCCGCGTCGACCAGATGACGCACGCAGCGGCGCAACAGATCTCGGTTGGCGCGCATGGTTTCGGCGACATTCGGGGTGAACGATTCGATCTGGCGGGCCAGTGTGCGATCGATCTCGAAATTGTGCATCCCGCCGACGAAATAGTCGTACACCCGCGATGCGCTGGGCCGATCCAGGTCGATACCTTCCGGCGCCCAACTAGGTCTGGTCATCGCAACCTCTCTGGAATCCAACCCCGCCGGAAGGCGAAGCCACGCAATCGTATTCGACAGGTGTGCGAAACTCCCGCGGTTCACACGAAGTCCACGCCCCGGCTACCATCATCGACATGGCGTGGGATGGGTCCGAACACGACGGTCCGCACGCCGACCTGGCGCACCGATGGGCAGCGGCGCTCGGCGGCGGGGTCCGCGATCACGTCGTACCCATGAGCGTTTCCGAGGCCCGCCAGTTGCTGGTCACCCTCGCCCGGGGGTTGATCGACGCCGCCGACTCCGGCGGTACCGCGCGGGTCGCCGAACTGGGCGGCGATCTGGCCCGCGCTCATTTCGTCGGCGACGAGGTCCTCGGCCGCACCATGACGGTGCTGGCCACCTACTTCGCCGAACTCGACATCGCCTCCGGCCGGGCCGCGGAATTGATCGGCGCCTTCGCCGGCGGTTACGTGCGCGCCTTCCGGGCCTGGCTGCTCAGCGAACAGGAAAGTGTGCGCACCGCCGATATCGCGGCGCGCAGTGTGGTGGAGGAACAGTTGCGCGCCAGTGAGGCCCGATTGCGGGCCGTGTTCTCCCAGGCCGGGATCGGCACGGGTCTGTCGGATATGACCGGCCGGATCATCGAGGTCAACAACGCGTTCGCCGCCATGCTCGGCTACGAACCGGAACAGATGTACGAACTCGAGGTCACCGACCTCACCCATCCCGACGATCCGCCGGGCATGTGGGAGCTGTACGCGGGCGTGCTACGCGGGGACCACGATCACGCGCAGATGGAGAAGGCGTATCGCCATCGCGACGGGCACACCGTGTGGACCAATATCAACGTATCGCTGATCCGTGACGACCACGGCCGACCGCAGTACACGCTGGTGCTGGTCGAAGACATCTCCGAACAGCGCGAGTTGCGCGAGCGCCTGAGCTACCGGGCCCATCACGATCCGCTCACCGGCCTGGCCAACCGGTCCCGGTTCTTCGACGCGCTCACCGAGGCCTTCGCCGATCCGGACGCGCGAGTCGGCCTGTGCTACGTCGACCTCGACCATTTCAAGGCCGTCAACGACACCTTCGGCCACTCCATCGGCGACGAACTGCTCACCCGCGCGGCGGCGCGGCTGTGCGCGTGCGCGGTCGGGGAGAACAATCTCGTGGCCCGGATGGGCGGCGACGAATTCGTCATTCTGGTGCCCCGCACCCGCCGCCGGCGCGAACTGATCGATCTGGCCCGCACGGTGCTCGACGCGTTCACCGTGCCGTTCGACATCGACGGGCACCGTTTGCGGATCGGGGTGAGTATCGGCGTCATCTCCGAACAGGCCGCCGAAACCACCACGGAAGAACTGCTGCAGGCAGCCGATTCCACCATGTACTGGGCCAAGACCGACGGCCGCGGCCGCTACGCGGTCTTCGACCCCAGCCGGCGCCGCCGCGAGCACACCCGCGCCGAACTACTCGCCGATCTTCCGGGCGCGCTGGCCCGCGGCGAATTCTTCCTCGACTACCAGCCGATCGTGGATCTCGGCGACCACCGGCCGGTCGCGGTGGAGGCCCTGGTGCGCTGGCACCACCCGCAGCTGGGAATTCTGAGTCCGGCCCGGTTCATCGACCTCGCCGAGGGCGGCGGCCACATCATCGCGCTCGGCACGGTGGTGCTGGAGCAGGCGTGCCGGGAAGGCCGGCGCTGGTGCGACCGCTTCGGCGACAAGGCGCCGGTGGTGAGTGTGAACGTCTCGGCGGAGGAGGTCGCCGATCCGGCCTGGCTCGAACGGGTGCAGAAGATCGTCGCCGACACCGGAATCCCGCCGGACCGGCTGCAATTGGAGCTCACCGAACGCACCTTCATGCACGCCATCGGGCGGCCGCTGCAGGCGCTGCACACCCTCGCCGAATCCGGAATCCGCATCGCCATCGACGATTTCGGCACCGGGTATTCCAATCTGGCCTATCTGGGCCAGCTTCCGCTGCACGTGGTGAAATTGGCGGGGCCGTTCATCCATCGCATCCGCAATGCCGGCACGGTCGGCCGCAGCGATCTGCTGATCCTGGAGACGATCATCGATCTCAGCCACGATCTGGGCCTGAGCGTGACCGCGGAATGTGTGGAGACCCGGCATCAGGCCGACCGGCTGCTCGGACTGCAGTGCGATACCGCCCAGGGCTGGTACTTCCACCACCCGGTGCATGCCGACGTGATCGCGGATCTGCTCGAACGCGAACTCGAAGCCCCGGGGTCGCCGCCGCTCGAGCTGCCCGGCACGCCGCCGAAACCGCACGGCCTCTGACTGTTCCACGCACGCGGGCGGTGCGGTGGCCCGCATCGGCCACCGCACCGCCCGCGTGGTGTCCCGGAATCAGAACGCCGTACCACCGGTGGCCGCGCTGCGGCCGTGCTTCATGAACACCACACCGACGAGCGCGACAGCGGCGGCCACGGCCACGAAGTAGAAGCCGAGCTCATATCCGCGGTCGGCGAACAACAGCGGAATATCCTTGGTGGCCACATGCTTTCCCGCCACCGAGATATCGGCGCGCACCGGATTGGCGTTGAGGAACGCGGTCGCCACCGCGATGCCGATCGCGGCGCCCATCGACTGCATCACCCCGAGCATGCCCGCGCTGATGCCCTGCTGTTCGGCCGGGACGCCCTCCACGATGAGGTTCGGCGTCGAGGCGTAGTACAGACCGAAGGCGAGGCCGTACACGGCGCTGATCAGGGCGATCACACTCCAGCCGTGGTCGAGCACCGCATAGGCCAGCCCGCTGAGCACCATCACCACCAGCGCCGACATCAGCGGCAGCCGCGCACCGGAGCGGCGGATCCAGAACCCGGCGACCAGTCCGGCGATCATGCCGAGCACCGCCTGCGCCAAGGCCACGTGCACCGCGAATCCGAGCAGCGTCAGATTGTCGCCGTAGGTGTAGCCCGGATTCAGGCTCACCTGCACGGCCTGCGCCGGCAGCATCTGCCCGGTCTGGGCGTGGATCTCGGCGAGCGTGCCCTGCACGACACCGGCGGTGACATCCGCGGCGGGCGGCGACTGGGTCATGTACCCCACCGCGTAGCCCTGGTATCCGATCGTGAACGACGCCAGCAGCGAGACGAACAACACCACGCTCACTCGCGGGTGGAACAGCAGCTTCATATCCATGATCGGTTGCCGCACACGCATTTCCACGATCGGGAAGGCGGCGAGCAGCACGAGTCCGACGACCAGCCAGGCGAGAGTCGACGGCTTCGCCCAGCCCCAATCCTGCCCCTTGTCGAGGTAGATCAGCGTCAGCACCGCACCCGTGGCCAGCAGCACCGCGCCGATCACATCCAGTCGCTGCGGCGTGCGCAGCCGCGACTCCGGCACGATCAGCGCGACCAGCGGCAGCATGATCAGGGTGAAGACGAACAGGAACCAGAAGATCGCCCGCCAACTGTGGTGGTCGACGATGTAGCCGCCGATCAGCGGTCCGGCCACGGCCGAAACACCCAGGCCGGTGGAGGCCACACCCAGCCCGATCGGCACGTACTTGCGGGGCATGAGGTCGCGGATCAGACCGTAGGAGATCACCGCGGTCGCGATCGCGGTGGCCTGCAGACCTCGCCCGACCAGGAAGATCATCCAGTTGCTGGTGATCGCGCACAGCGCGCAGCCAATCAGAAACAGCACCCCGCAGAGCAGGAACATCCGCTTCTTGCCCCAGATATCGCTCATCTTGCCGATCAGCGGCGAGGCCGCGGCGCCGATGACGCCGAAGATGATGATCGCCCAGTTGATATTCGCGCCCTGGTCGGGAAAGGTCGGCGCGATCTGGCGCAATGCCGCCGACACCATGACGAATTGCATCGGGGCGACCTCGGTGAACAGCACAATCACCGCGAGCACGGTGAAAATGCGCAGTTTGGACGCGCCGTCGAGGCGGCCGGTGGTATCGACCGGCTCCGACGGTGTCGTCGCTTCGAGGGAGGTGGACATATGCCCTCCGGAGTGACAGGTGAACAAGATGGCGTGAACCGTGTCACATTCCAGGTGGTCCGAATATCACCGAACCCGCTCAGTGGGACCGAACTCGCGCATCTCCATGTCGCGCGACACCGCGGCAGGGCACAATGCTCTGATGCTCGATGTGTACTACGGCTTGTTCCTTCTCCTGGTCGAGGGAGAGCGGCTGAGCCAGATCTTCGGAGTTTCGCTCGTCTCCGGAAATCCCTGAGTCCGAGAGCGATTCACTCCCCTCCGGCCGACCTGGCCGACTCACCAAAATAGCCGGTAGCCAGCCTAAACAACACGGAGTGGGCGATCGAGGTGCGCTAGGTGGTCGCGAGCAGATCGTCCAGCAACGATCGGGTGTGGACGAGTCGGTCGATATCACCGGTGATGCGGCGACGCTCCACTTCCAGTCGTTCGCGGCAGCCGTCCAACAGCAGGGAATCACCCGACAGGCAGGACAGGATCTCACCGATGAGGTCCATATGCAGCCCGGCCGCGAGCAGGGTGCGGATATGCGCCACCGTGCGGACGTCGGAGTAGCCGAAGACGCGATATCCCGCGGCGGTTCGCTCCGGCTTCAGCACACCTCGTTCCTCGTAGTACCGCAGTGCGCGCACACTCACCCCGGTTCGCTCGGCCAACTCTCCGATCTTCACCTGGCGCTCCGTTCGCTGTTCGGGCTTGACTCTCACGTGGACGTGAGAGTTTAGCGTCCCAGCATGCTCAGACTCCTCATCCTCATATTCTGCGTATTCAGCGTCACCACCGGCGAATTCGTCGTCGCCGGAATCCTGCCCGAGGTCGCCGGCGACCTCGGGGTCAGCGTCGGCGCCGCCGGTCTGCTGGTCACCGCGTACGCCGTCGGCATGATCATCGGCGGGCCGCTGCTCACCGCCGTGACGGCCGGACTCGATCGGAAACGCCTGATGGTGGCCCTGCTGGCCGTCGCCGGCGTCGGCAATGCCGTCTCCGCCCTCGCGCCCGACTTCCGGCTGCTGTTGGCGGCCCGGTTGCTCACCGCACTGGTGACCTCGACGTTCTTCGCCCAGGCCGTCGTGATCGCGGTACGGTCCGCGGCCCCGGAGCGGGCGGGAACCATGGTGGCCCGCTTGGCATTCGGCATGAACCTGGCGATGATCCTCGGAGCTCCGATCGGCACCCGGATCGGCAGCCAGTGGGGTTGGCGGGCGACCTTCGCCACGATCGCGGTCGCCTGCCTGGTCGGCCTCGTCTCGGTCGCCCGGGCGTTCCCCTCCGCGGCCGGCGCGCAGCGGACCTCGGCCGTCGCGGAGTTGCGGGTCCTGCGGCGGGGGCCGGTGCTGGTGGCGCTGGCGATCACCGCGGTCGGCAACGTCGGCGCGCTGATGGTGTTCAGCTACCTCGCCCCGCTGCTCACGAACCTGGGTGGGCATCCCGCCGGCCGCCTGCCACTGCTGCTGCTCGCCTACGGCGTCGGCGCGACGATCGGCAATCTCGTCGGCGGCACGCTCTACGACCGCAACCCACGGTTCGCTCAACCCGCGCTGCTCGGGCTGCTGGCCGCGACCTTCGTGGGCGCGTGGTTCGTCGCGACCGTCACCGCGCTCACCGTGGTCGCGGTCGTCGCGATCGGTCTGCTCGGCTTCGCCGTCATCCCCGGAATGCAGGCGCGCGTGATGACAACCGCCGCCGCGGCACCCACCCTGGCCATGGCCGTCAACGCCTCCGGCTACCAACTCGCCGCGGCCGCCGCGGGACTCGTCGGTGGACTGATCGCCGACTCGCCCGCAGGCCCCCGCCCCCTCTATCTCGTCGCCGCCGGCCTCACCGTCTGCGGATTGCTCATGACCGCCACGACCACTCGTGCGTCCCAGCCCGAGGACGTCGCCGTCATGGTGGATTGACCCGCCCACCAGCAGACCCGCGCCCCGCCGGTGACGGACCGGCGGGCCGTGCGATCAGCGCATCCAGCGACCAGCGGCCGGGCCCCACCCACAGCAGGAAGATCAATCCGAGCAGCATCGCGAAATCGGTGCGCGCGTCGTGAGCCATTCCCCAGAAGCCCTGCACTCCACCGAATCCGCCCGGGCGCAGCTCGCGCACTTTGGTCAGCGCGATCGCCAGCACGATGTCGATGAGCAGCGGCACCGCGGCCAGTCGGGTCAGCAGACCGAGCACGACCAAGGCGCCGCACACGATTTCGACGACGCCGTCGAGGTCGGCGAAGAACGTCGCCGCCGGTATCCCTATCTTGTCGAATCGACCCGGTCCCAGCGCGTGCGGGTAGACGAACTTCTGAATCCCCTCACTGAGGAACACCAGTCCCACCGCCAACCGGATACAGATCACCGCCGGCGGGCCCTCGGGGCCCAGTATCTTCGACCACGACCACTGCTGCGCTTCCGCCATGAGACTTCGCCTCCCGACATCGCCACCCGGTTCCGCATCCGACCCTACGGCGAGCGCACCGCCGCGGACTGCGGATACGGCTCTGCCACTGCGCGCGATTCCGGGAGGTCTAGCCGACGAAGACGCCCCGGCGGCGTGTCTTGTGAGCGACACGCCGCCGGGTGGCGGTCCGCGGACCGCCGACGATCCGCACAGCGGAAAGCGTCGGCGAATCCGTATCAGCCGATGTTGGCCGACAAGTCCGGAGCCATCCGATACACCTCGTCACGCCAGTTGTTCCAGGCGTGGATGCCCGCGGCCGGGAAGTCGTAGGCGATGTTCTGCGCGCCCAGTGACGCCATCCGCACCTGGAATGCCCGGGTGTTCACCTGCGCCAGCGCCTCCAGTCCCATGCCGTTGACGGTGCCCATATTCGGCCCGTCGGTGGCGGTGGGCAGTCCGCTGCCTGCCGAGATCCACAGCCGCGTGTGGTTCTGAATCAGCCTGGGCGCGAACACGAACGGGTCCATCCGCAGCCACTGCGGGCCCCACGGCGGAGCCATCGAATCGACGTTGTAACCGCCCGCGTCGAGCATCGCCATGCGGATCGCCTCGCGCATACCCGGCGCCGAGATGTTGAGGTAGCCGGAGAAGGATCCGGCGAAGCTGAACTGATCGGGATGGTAGGCGGCCAGGGTCAGCGCGGCGCTGCCCCCCATCGACAATCCGAAGACGCCGTTGCGGTCGGCACGGAAACCCAGCCGGTCCCGCAGCGCGCCGCGCAGATTCTGCGTCAGGAAGGTCTCCCACTTGTAGGTGTAGGACTTACCCGGCCCGGCCGAAAAGGCCTGCAGCGCACCGGATCCCGACGACGACCCGGACGAGGAGCCCGAGCCCGGCGCGACGCCGAGGAAGCTCGACGGGGCGTTCCAGTCCGCGTAGAAGCTGGACTGTCCGCCGACCGGCATCACCACGTTGATATTCCACGAGGTCAGCAGGTGCGCGATATCGGTTTCGATCTCCCAGCCGTTGAGATCCTCGCGGGCGCGCATGCCGTCGAGGGCGTAGACGACGCGGTCGGTGTTGCCGTCGGCGGCGCGGAAGACGCGCGATTTGATCGGCCCCATACTCGAGTCGACCCAGAAGTCGAAACCGGAAGGGTCGAAGGCGGCCGCGGCCCGCGGGAGCTGACCCGACACCGCGGCGGTCAGCGGCACGAACAGCGCCAGGGCCAAGGCGAGCAGGGTCCGCCCGAGCGTCGTACCGGAGCGCCCGGATCTCTGCCGACGCAATCTTCGCATGTGTAAACAGCACCTTTCGTGATCGAACGCCGAGGCCCCACCCCCGCCGGGCCGCGACGGTGCCCAGTGCCGCCACCCCGACCCCCGGCCTCGCCGGGGTCCGCCGCACTGCGCGTGTCACGCCCGTATCGACCACCCATTCGGCGCCGTTACTGAAATGTGATGTTTATTTCCGACCGACCGGTCTCGCATAACAGACATACCGAGCGGTCATGCGGCGAAGGCGTCCGGCGTCGGCCCACCGACGCCCGCGGCGAACTCCCGACAAACCGTCGGCCAACCGGTGCATCCAGCCCTCGTTGCACGTGCAAGCCGCGCAGTGGCCGCCACCGGCCCCGGCTCGGCCGCCGAAACAGAGGCTCCGACCAGCGACAGATCCGCATCGAGCGGTCGGCGCCTACGACGAGCGCCGCCGCGACCGGATCGAGTGCGCGGAGATCCGACCGCTCGCACGGCATCGGATTCTCGGCCGCCCATGCACCCGCATCGCCCGCGTCTCCGCACGCGTTCGGGCGCAGCCATTCGCCGGCAGGCCGCCCCGGTCGCTGATTGTGAAATTCTCAGCGACCGGAACGAACCACGATCTCCCGCGGCCTACTTGTCCGGGAACCCGGCGGAGAATCCGGCGGCGATGAGGGCGGCGGCGATGACCGACAGTACGGCGATGCTCCACATGGCAAACCTCTTCGATTGTGGGCCAAGCGGATTCACCGTAGCGTGATGCGGTTCACACCGCGACCGAAACGGCGTAATCGGCAGCGCCGACTCGCCCACAACGAGTCCGACCCGCCCACAACGCAATTCCCCCGTACCTTGCGGGCGGCCGCGATGCCACAGGCCGGCTCGGTCGATGCCTTTTCGTGAAAAGTCGGCGTTGCTGCGACGAAGTGGGGCCTGCCCGGGGCATGCCGCACAAACATGTTTCAATGCGCATATGTCCGTGAGGCAATGAAGTCTGTCGACAGACATTTTTGGCAGAACTCCGCAAGGCCGGAAGCCGGCGGGATGTCCGGTGCGGACGAAACATCCGCCCGCACCGGCACTTCCACTACTTTTTCGAGCGATCCCGCTTCTCGCGCACCCGCACCGAGATGCGCACCGGGGAACCGTCGAAACCGAATTCCTCGCGCAGGCGGCGCTCCAGGAAACGGCGGTAGCCCGCCTCCAGGAATGCGGTGGTGAACAGCACGAACGTCGGCGGCCGGGTGGTCGCCTGGGTCGCGAACAGCACGCGCGGCAATCGCCCGCCCCGCATCGGCGGCGGCGTCGCCGCGATGACCTCCTTGAGCCAGGTGTTGAGCCGGCCCGTGGGGATCCGCTGATCCCAGGATTCGAGTGCGGTTTCCATTGCCGGAACCAGCTTTTGGACCGCGCGGCCGGTGTGGGCGGAGATGTTCACTCGCTGAGCCCAGGGCACCCGCACCAGTTCGCGCTCCACCTCACGCTCGAGCTGGTAGCGGCGATCCTCGTCGACCAGATCCCACTTGTTGAACGCGAGCACGAGTGCGCGGCCGGCATCGGCGACCATGCCGATCACACGCAGATCCTGTTCGGTGATCGGTTCGGAGGCGTCGATCAGCATGATCGCGACCTCGGCGGCCTCGATGGCGGCCTTGGTGCGCAACGAGGCATAGAACTCGGTTCCGTCGGCCGTGCCGACCTTGCGGCGCAGGCCAGCGGTATCGACGAAACGCCATGTCTTGCCGCCCAATTCGACCAGCGAGTCGACCGGGTCGACCGTCGTTCCGGCCACATCGTGCACCACGGAACGTTCGTCACCGGACAGCTTGTTCAGCAGACTGGACTTGCCGACATTCGGCTTACCGACCAGGGCCACTCGCCGCGGGCCCCCTCCCCCGGAACCCTCGCGCGGAGTTTCCGGCAGCACCGCGAGCACATCGTCGAGCAGGTCGCCGGTACCGCGACCGTGCGCCGCCGACACCATCCGCGGCTCTCCCAGCCCGAGCGACCACAGCACGGCCGCATCGGCTTCGGCCTTCTCGCCGTCGACCTTGTTCGCGACCAGGATCACCGGAGTCTTGGAGCGCCGCAACGCCTTCACCGCCGCCTCGTCGGTCGCGGTCGCACCCACGGTAGCGTCGACGACCAGCAGGATCGCATCGGCGGTCTGCATCGCCAGTTCGGCCTGCCGGGCCACCGCCTGCTGCAGACCCTTCGCGTCGGGTTCCCAGCCGCCGGTGTCCTGCACCAGGAAGCGGCGCCCCGCCCAGCTCGCCTCGTAGGACACCCGATCGCGGGTGACGCCCGGAATGTCCTCGACGACCGCCTCGCGGCGGCCCAGGATCCGGTTCACCAGCGTCGATTTGCCGACGTTCGGGCGGCCGACGACGGCCACGGTGGGCATCGGCACATGCTCGTGCGCGTCCGCATCGCCCTCGAAATCGGCGATCTCCCAATCGGTTTCGTCGGTCCAGATGCCGTCGCCGGCGAGAGTGTCGGAATTCGAACTCGGCGTCACACTCGGGCTCATCTGCGCTCTCCCACCGTAATCTGCTGCGCCACAACCCGGTACAGCTCGTCGATGACCTGGTCCATGCTCAGCTCGCTGGTGTCGACCTGCACCGCGTCCGCGGCCGGGCGCAGCGGCGATACCGCGCGGGTGGAATCCAGATTGTCGCGGCGCTGCACATCGGCGAGCACCGCGTCGTAATCGTCGCCGCGGCCTTCGGCGATGTTCTGCTGATTGCGCCGCGCCGCGCGGGCCTGTGCCGACGCGGTCAGATAGATCTTGGCGTCGGCATCGGGCAGCACGACCGTGCCGATGTCGCGGCCTTCGACCACGATCCGCCCGGCCGCGGCCGCGATCTCACGCTGCAAGACGACGAGTTGGGTCCGTACCTCGGCGACCGCCGAGACGGCGGAGACCGCCTTGGTCACCGCGTCGCCGCGAATTTCGGCCGAGACGTCCTCGCCGTCGAGTTCGATCAGCTCGTGGCCGGGATCGGTGCCGATGGTCAGCGGCAGATCCTTGACCGCGGCCGCGATCTCGGCGGGATCGGTCAGATCGACACCGCTGCGCAGCACCCGCAGTGTCGCGACGCGATACATCGCACCGGTGTCGAGATAGCGGGCGCCGAGCCGCGCCGCGAGACGGCGCGACACACTCGACTTGCCGGTGCCCGACGGGCCGTCCATGGCGACGACGAGTTCCGCGCCAGGGATGCCGTCGTCGCCGATGCCGGATTCCACCACGTCACGGCCTCCTCGGATCCGATCGTCCAGCATGTCCACACCACTCACAACTCCACCGCCTCGTACAACTTCCCGATTTCGTCGCGGCCCAGCACTCGCAGGGTGCCCGACCGTTGATCGCCCAGCGCGACCGGCCCGATATGCGTGCGAACCAGCGCGATCACCGGGTACCCGACCTCGGCCAGCAACCGCCGCACGATGTGCTTGCGGCCCTCGTGCAGGATCACACGGACCAGCGATTTGCCCTCGGCGACCTCGAGCACCTGGAATTTGTCGACCTTCGCCGGGCCGTCCTCGAGTTCGACGCCGTCACGCAACTGCTTACCGACGCCGCGCTGCATTTCACCCTGCACCGTCGCGAGATAGGTCTTCGACACCTGGAACGACGGATGCATCAGCCGATGCGCGAGATCGCCGTCGTTGGTGAGCAGCAGCAGGCCCTCGGTATCAGCGTCGAGGCGGCCGACGTGGAACAGCCGCTGACCGGCCATCACCCGCTCGGCGACGATATCGCCGACGCAGGGGCGGCCCAGTTCGTCCGACATCGTCGACTGGAAACCCTTGGGCTTGTTCAGCGCCAGGTAGACCTGTTCGTCGCGAACCACGACGCGAACACCATCGACCCGCACCACGGCCGTATCGGGATCGATGCGCAGGCCCTGTTCGCGCACCACCGCGCCGTCGACCTCGACGCGGCCCTGTTCGATGAGCTCTTCGGCCGCGCGGCGCGAGGCCACGCCGGCCTTGGCGAGCACCTTCTGCAGGCGTTCGCCCTCACCCCACGGCAACTTCTTGGGACCGGATTGCTCGGCCTCGACATGCTGGTGGCGGGCGGGTTTGGCGAAACTCAGCACGGTCGGCGGAGTCTTGCGCTTCTTCGGCTTCGGAGCGGCCGCGCGAGGGCGACCGGCGGCAGTGCCGCGATCCCGCGAGCCAGCGGGTGAATCGCCGCGCGAGGGGCGGGCATCGCCACGGCCGTATCGCGAGTCACCGCGCGCGTCCCCGGCCGCCTGGCCGCGAGCGAACCGGTCGCCCCGGCTGTAGCCACCCTCGGACCGCGAACCCCGTCCGGCGCTGTCTCCGCGGCCGTAGCTCTCGCCGCCACGGTTGTAACGGTCGTCTCCGCGGCCGGACCGGTCACCACCGCGCCCGAAGCGGTCGTCCCCACGGCCGGACCTCTCCCCGCCGCGGCCGTAACGATCGTCTCCGCGGACGTAGCGGTCGTCTCCGCGGCCGGACCGGTCACCACCGCGGCCGTAGCTCTCGCCCCCGCGGCCGTAACGGTCGTCCTCGCGGCCGGGTCGCGACCCACGTGTGTCTCCGCGGCCGTAACTGTCGTCCCGGCGCCCGTAGCGGTCGCCCCGTCTGTCATCGCTGCGGTCGGCGCGTCCGGCCGCCCCTCGTGCCGCGCGTCCGCCGCCACGAGGCGGGTCGCTGTGTCTTTTCCTACGGTCCGGTGTGCCATCTCGGCGAGCGGGTGTATTCACGTGGTCCTCTGATCAGTCGACAGGATCCGCTGCGGATCCGGTCAATCCTCGGTGCCGAGATCGATATCCGATTCGGCGGGTTTCTTCAGCTTGGTGTACCGGGGGTCGGTCTCCAGGCTCTCGTTGATCTCATCGATCAGGTCGACGCCCGGTAGCAGGGGCGCCAGCGACGGAAGTTCCGCCAGCGACGCGAGCCCGATCCGTTCCAGGAACAGTTCGGTGGTGACGTAGAGGGTGCCGTTGGTATCGACGTCGGCGCCCGCCTCGGCGATCAGTCCCCGCGCCACCAGGGTGCGGATCACGCCGTCGACGTTCACCCCGCGCACGGCACTCACTCGTGCTCGCGTAACCGGTTGACGATAGGCGATAACCGCCAAGGTTTCCAAAGCGGCCCTGGTGAGCTTGGACCGCGCCCCGTCCAACAGCATACGTTCGACATAGGGCGCGTACTCGGTCCGGGTGTACAGACGCCACCCGTCGCCCACATAGCGCAGATCGATTCCACTGCCCCGCGCGGTCCACTCCGCCGACATCTCCCGCAACACCCGCTCGATCCGGGCGGGCGCGTCGTCGACTGCCGCCGCGAGCAGTTCCACCGACGCCGGCGCATCCACCACCAGCAGCATCGCCTCGAGCGCCGATCGCAACTCCGGGTCGTCGAGCGGACGGGCAACCTCCTCCTCGTCCGCGTCGTTCTCCGCCCCGGGCCGCACCTGGCGGGGATGCTCGGCATCACCGCTCGGCCCACTCCCTACGACCTCCGCAACGCCGGACGCGCCAACGATGGTTCGCGGAACACCCGACTCGGTACCAGCATCGTGCGCAGCGTCGACACCAGCGGGCGCGACCTCGTCAGCGGCGGTCCGAGCGGCATCGTCCGCGGCAGGCGCGACCGCCGCATCATCACCACGCCCCGACGAATCGGCCGAGGAGGGCACGACCTCGGAACGGCCGGTCTGTCCGATCGCGGCATCGCCCGCCGAGGCGACGGCGGCCGCTTCGGCTCGGGCATCCGCGTGATCCATCGACTGCTCACCGTGCGATGTCATCCGTAATCCTCATCGATTGTCACGGGCTCGGCGGGCGCGCCCTCGGCGTCGTCGCCGATCCAGCGCACCGCCAGCGGGCCGAGCGGGTCGGGTTGGTCGAATTCGATCGTCTTGCCCCGGTAGAGCTCGAGCAGCGCGAGAAAGCGCGCGACGATCTGGATCGGCATCTCGCAATCGGCGCAGAGCTCGTGGAAGGTCGACCACTCTCCCACCCCGCGCTTCTTCAGCATCTCCAAGACCAGCGCGGCCTGTTCGGCGACGGAGATGGCATGGGTGTGCAGGTGGTCCAGCCCGACCGTCGGCCGCGGCCGGGGGCGGAACGCCGCCGCGGCGATATCGGCGAAACCCGCCGCGTCGACGCCGAGGCTCACCTCCGGCAGCAGGTCCAGGAAGCGTTCCTCGAGCGACACCGCCCGCGGATACCGGCGCAATGCGGCGGCCTCGAGCTCACCGAGCAGTTCGGCGACCTGTTTGAACGCCCGGTACTGCAGGAGCCGCGCGAACAGCAGATCGCGCGCCTCGAGCAGTTCCAGGTCGTCGGCATCGGTAACCTCACCGGACGGCAGCAGCCGGGCGGCCTTGAGGTCGAGCAGGGTCGCGGCGACCACCAGGAATTCGGTGGTCTGATCGAGAATCCGATCCGCCCGCAGCGTCGGATCGCGTTCCAGGCTCGCGGTGAGCTCTTTGGTGTAGGCGATGAACTCGTCGGTGACCTTGTGCAGCGCCACCTCGGTCACATCGAGCCGCCGCTGGCTGATCAGCTGCAACAACAGGTCGAACGGCCCCTGAAAATTGCTCAGCCGCAGGTGGAACCCGTCGGGCTTGTTTTCCGGTACGACCTCGGCAGCCGGTGGTCCGGCCTCGCTCACCGGCCCGACCGGTGGATGACTTCCCGTGCCATCGCCCGATACGCTTCCGCGCCACCGGATTTCGGCGCCCAGGTGGTGATCGGCTCACCGGCGACACTGGCGTCGGGGAAACGGACGGTCCGGTTGATCACGGTGTCGTACACCAGATCACCGAACACCTCCACCACCCGGGCCATCACCTGCCGGGAGTGCAGCAATCGCGCATCGAACATGGTCACCACGATGCCCGACAGTGCCAGCCGCGGATTGAGCCGGTCCCGCACCTTCTCGACGGTGTCGGTGAGCAGCGCCAGCCCGCGCAGGGAGAAGTACTCGCATTCCATCGGAATGATCACGCCGTCGGCGCAGGCCAGCGCGTTGACGGTGAGCAGACCCAGCGACGGCTGGCAGTCGATGAGGATGTAGTCGTAGCGGTCGCGCAGCGGTGCCAGCGCGCGGCCGAGGGTCTGTTCCCGGCCGACCTCGTTGACCAGCTGGATTTCCGCCGCCGAGAGGTCGATATTGCTCGGCAGCAGATCCATCCCGTCGACCTTGGTGTTGAGCAGCACGTCGTCGACGCTCGCCCGGCCGCCGACGAGCAGATTGTGCACGGTCTGGTCCAGGTCGTGGTGGGCCACGCCCAGTCCCGCCGACAGTGCTCCCTGCGGGTCGAGGTCGACCAGCAACACCCGGCGGCCGTATTCGGCGAGCGCGGCACCGAGGTTGATGGTGGAGGTGGTCTTGCCGACGCCGCCCTTCTGATTGCACATGGCGACGATCAGGGCGTCACCGTTGCGCGACGACGGGGGTGGTTCGGGAATGTCGCGCAGCGGGCGTCCGGTCGGGCCGAGTTCGGTACCGTCCGCCACGATGTCGTTCGCCTCCCAGAGTCTGCGGGCCGCCTGTTCGATTCGGAGGCCGGTTCGGATATTCGAAAGCGGTTCTGCCGCAGCGTTGTTCGGCGGCTCGGCCGGGCCGGCTGTCGTCATGTCCGCTGCTCCTTCAGTTTTCCTGCTCGTTGCCCCGCCGCGCGCTGCGGAACAGCGGGCGATCGCTACACCGGACGCCGATGTACCGGACCACCGCAATAGACGCTACCGCCTCCGAGCGCAAGACCCCCGATCGGACACGCTTGGGGAACGCCCCCGATCGTTGCGCACTTGTGTCATTACCCGTGCCACAACACCGTGTCCTCACGGCACCAACTCCGCATTCTGTCGCCTCGAGGGGGTGTTGGGAAACCCTTTGCGGCAATCCGCACCCGATATCGGGTTGCCGCCGCCGGCGCGTTACCGCGCCCGCGGATGCGCGGTGGCCCACACCTCGTGCAGTGTATTGATCGTGACCAGGGTGTAGATCTGCGTGGTCGTCACCGACGCGTGCCCCAGCAACTCCTGCACGACACGCACGTCGGCGCCCCCGTCGAGCAGGTGGGTGGCGAACGAGTGCCGCAGCGTGTGCGGCGACACCGCGGCGCCGATCCCGGCCCGATCGGCCGCGTCCTGCAACACCTGCCAGGCGCTCTGGCGCGAGAGCCGGCCGCCGCGAGCATTGAGGAACAGGGCGGGGGTGCCCTTGCCGCGGGCGCCGAGCGCGGGCCGGCCCCGAACCAGATAGGCGTCGATTGCCGCCAGCGCCGGCCGCCCGATCGGCACCATGCGCTGTTTACCGCCCTTGCCGTGCAGGACGACCGAGCGCCCGGCGGTGTCGATATCGTCGACGTCGAGTCCGACGACCTCCGAGATCCGGGCGCCGGTGGAGTACAGCAGTTCCAGCATGGCCCGATCCCGCAGTCCGCGCGGCCCGCCCCCGGAACCGGCGTCGTCTCCCCCGCCCGCGGCCTCGAGCAGCCGGGAAATATCTTCGTAGGGAAGCGCTTTCGGCAGTCGCCGCGCCGGGGTCGGCGGCTTCACACCGTGCGCGACATCCCCGGTGGTCAGTCCCTCGGCCGCCGCGAACCGGTGCAGGCCGCGCACCGCCACCAATGCGCGGGCGGCCGAACTGGCGGCCAGCGCCGGATAACCCTCGCCACCCGCCCGCAGCGAGACGACGAAATCGGCGATCTGGTTCTCGGTCACCCGGTCCAGATCACCGATATCGCGCTGTTTCAGAAACTCCTGATATCGCTGCAGATCACGCCGGTAGGCGCTGAGCGTATTTCTCGCCGCGCCGCGCTCGACCGTCAGATGGTCGAGATAGGCCTGGATCTGCCGCTCCACCACGCGTTCACCCGACCGGTAGCGGCACAACGACCGCCGGGGCGGCGGGAACAGCGACATTCACGGTGTCATCATGACAGCCGGCGGCGACATTCGTTCGCACGAAACACAGTTCGCACGTGCCCGAGGAGTACGGCCGGGTGCGGTGAGGCACCCGGCCGGTTGTCCATCAGGCCCGCGCGTGTTCGGCGGCCTTCCGATCGAGCAGCTGCGTCGGCATACCCGGCCACGGCGCGTCGGCGGGCCGCAGCGTCGTGCCGTTCGCCCGCGCGACCGACGCGGCCAGCACACCGGCCACCGCGGTCGCGTTCTCGATCCGGCCCGACAGCGCAGCGGTCACCGCGTCCTGCAGCGACATCCGCACGATCGACAGATCGGCCTCCTCGTGCTCGGGGTCCGGCCGGTCGGTGTCCGACAACCCGGTCGCGAGATAGATGCGCAGTGCCTCGTCGGTGAACCCCGGCGACAGCACCACATCCACCAGCGTGGACCACTCCCGCGCCGCCAGACCGGTCTCCTCGGCGAGTTCGCGTTGCGCGGCTGCCAGCGGATCCTCACCGGCCTGATCGAGCAGGCCGGCCGGCAACTCCAGCAACCGCCGCCCGATCGGATGCCGGTACTGGTTGATCAGCACCACCGAGCCGTCGTCGTCGAGGGCGACGATCGCGACCGCGCCGTGATGCTCGACCACCTCGCGTTCGGCGATCCGCCCGCCGGGCATCTCGACCTGATCCCGCCGCAGCGCGACGATCGCGCCCGAATACACGGTCTCGGTGCCGACGACGCGGAAGTTGTGGTTACCGGGTTCGCTCACTGCGCGACTCGCTCGGCCTCATCGGCCTCCTCGCCGTAGATCTCCACTGGAAGCCGTTCGGCGCCTTTGTATTTCAACGCCGCGTCGACCAGTCCGGCGAACAGCGGATGCGGCCGGGTCGGCCGGCTCTTGAGCTCCGGATGCGCCTGGGTCGCAACGAAATACGGATGTACGTTCGCCGGCAGCTCCACGAACTCGACCAGATGCCCGTCCGGCGAGGTACCGGAGAATCGCAGACCGCTCTGGGCGATCTTGTCGCGATAGGCGTTGTTGACCTCGTAGCGGTGCCGATGCCGCTCCGACACCTCGGTGGTGCCGTAGGCCTGCGCCACGACCGAGCCCTTCTCCAGCACGGCCGGATAGGCGCCCAGGCGCATGGTGCCGCCGAGGTCGGCCTCACCGGCGACCGCCTGGGCCTGGTCGGCCATCGTGGAGATCACCGGATGCGTTGTCTCCGGCTCGAATTCGGCGGAGTTGGCGTCCTCGAGTCCCACCGAGCGGGCGGCCTCGATCACCACGCACTGCAGTCCCAGGCACAGGCCCAGCAGCGGAATCGAGCGGGTGCGCGCGAACCGGATCGCGCCGACCTTGCCCTCGATGCCGCGAATGCCGAAGCCGCCGGGGATCAGCACCGCGTCGACATCGCCGAGGTGATGCTGCGCGCCCTCCGGAGTCTCGCATTCGTCGGACTGCACCCAGCGGATGTTCACCTTGGCCTTGGCCGCGAAACCACCGGCCCGCAGTGCCTCGGTCACCGAGAGATACGCGTCCGGCAGGTCGACGTATTTACCGACCAGCGCGACGGTCACCTCTTCGCGCGGGTTGTGCACCCGGTCCAGCAGATCGCCCCAGACGGTCCAGTCGACATCGCGGAACGGCAGGCCGAGCTTGCGCACCACGTAGGCGTCGAGGCCCTCGCGGTGCAGCACCTTCGGGATGTCGTAGATCGACGGCGCGTCGGGCGTGGAGATGCAGGCGTCGACGTCGACGTCGCACATCAGCGCGATCTTGTTCTTCAGCCCCTGCGGCACCTCACGGTCGCAGCGCAGGATCAGCGCGTCGGGCTGGATACCGATGTTGCGCAGCGCCGCGACGGAGTGCTGCGTGGGTTTGGTCTTCAGCTCGCCGGAGGGCGCCAGATACGGCACCAGCGTCACGTGCAGGAAGAAGCAGTTGTCCCGGCCCACCTCGTGCCGGATCTGGCGCGCGGCCTCGAGGAACGGCTGGGATTCGATATCGCCGACGGTGCCGCCGATTTCGGTGATCACCACGTCCGGGGTCTGGCCCTGCAGATCCGGACCGCTCATCGCGAGGATCCGGTTCTTGATCTCGTCGGTGATGTGCGGGATGACCTGCACGGTGTCGCCGAGGTACTCGCCGCGCCGCTCCTTGGCGATCACGGTGGAGTAGACCTGCCCGGTGGTGACGTTCGCATAGCCCGACAGATCACGGTCGAGGAAGCGCTCGTAGTGGCCGACGTCGAGGTCGGTTTCGGCGCCGTCCTCGGTCACGAACACCTCGCCGTGCTGGAAGGGATTCATGGTGCCGGGGTCGACATTCAGATACGGGTCCAGCTTCTGCATGGTGACCCGCAATCCGCGGGCGGTCAGCAGCTGGCCGAGGCTGGAGGCGGTCAGTCCCTTGCCGAGGGAGGAGGCGACACCGCCACTCACGAAGATGTGTTTGGTGGCCGTCTGATGGGGGGAACGCGCCGGAATCCGCGATTGACTCACGGAACTCCACGCTAACACGAAAAACGGTTGCGAAACGAATGCCACGCGGGGAATGTCGGACGTCGTCCTGCCGGTTTGTCACTTGCGTCTCATTCAGCGCAGCAACCCCATGACGCGGCGCCCAGGACGCACCGATCGCCCGGCACTCGCTCCGACGTGACGGATCATCCGATCGCGGTCGACAGCGGCGGCCGCGCTCAGCCGGGAGAAGCGGTCACCGACAGCGAGGTCGCCTCCGGCCCGGTGCCGTAGTGACCGGTTTTGCCGCCCAGTTGCTCCGCGAGGCCGAGAGCCGTTGTGACCCGGCCCGTTTCGCGGTCCACGTTGTCGACCGTGGACACCGTCGCGTCGAGGCGGTTCTCGCGGCGCACCTCGGCGATCGGCCCCGATCCGTCCGAGGAACCGGCCCGCCCCGCCAGCACCAGCCCCGCCCCGCGTCCGCGCAGCGCCCCGGCGAAATGCGCCGTGATCGATCCCTGGCCGTTGTGGTCGGCCCGCGCGCCGGACCCGGTCACCACCACGGCCGACTGGGCCGGCGCGAAGTCACCGGCGGCGAGGAAGCCGCCGTTGCGCAGGGTGTCGACGATCAGCCCGCGTTCCTGCGCGGTGGCACGGTCGGCGCCGGCGGCGGGGTCGGTGAGAAACGCCAGGCCGAGGAGATCACCGGCGAGGCTGCCCTGATCCACCGCCTCGGTCTGCAACTGAGCGCCGGCGGGAATCATATTCGTGACTGCGGTCCGCAGGCGGTCGCCCTGCGACGCGTCGACGAAGGCGTCGGTGAGCGCGACCCGCCCGGTGACCTTCGCCCCGGCAGTGGTCAGGGCTGCCGTCACCGCGTCGACATCGCCGCCGTCGGCATCGGGGGTGGTGAATACGAGCACCGTGTGATCGGTGAGGGTTCCGTTCAGGATGCGGCCCGCCGACCGGGCGATGAAGTCGTCGGCCGCACCGACCTGCCGCTCGAGTTGCCCGTTGGCCGCCGCGAGCGCGTCGTTGCGCTGAGCCAGATCGTCACCGCCACCCGGACCACCCTGGCGGACGACGGCGCCGAGCGCCGCACCCACCGCCAATGCCAGAAAGATCGCGGCCAGGGAAACGACGAGCCGACGCATGGAACCCACTGCTTTCTCTACCCCCGACGGTCCGATAGTCGATGGAGCCAGTCCTGCGACTGCCGCCACGCCGAATCCAGCCAATCGAGCACATCGCTGCCCAGATGCGAGGACACGAGCAGTCCGACGATCAGCGCGATCAGCGCGGCCAGCACCACCAGTGCGGTCGCCCAGCCGGAGTTGCCCTGCCGATACAGGGTGGCGACGGCCTTGGCGTCCATCAGTTTCGGTCCCGCCTTGAGCCGGGTCAGGAACATCGCCGGAGCCGATTCGCGGCGGCTGCGATCGAAGAAGTCGTCGAGCGAGGCCGGCGCCCCGCAGGTGATGATCAGCGCGGCCCCGTGATGGTCGGCCAGCAGCAGCGCCAGATCCGCCGCCGATCCCGAGGACGGGAAGGTGGTGGCGCCGATACCCAGGTCCTGAATTCGCTCCAGCCCCTTGGCGTGCCCGTCGGTATCGGCCGGAAGTATCAGCTCGGCACCGCATTTCAGCGAGCTCGCGGTGATTTCCTCCGGGTCGCCGACGATCAGATCGGGACGATATCCGGCCTTGGTCAGGATGTCGGCGCCGCGCCCGACACCGACCAGAATCGGCGCGTACTCCTTGACGAACGGCTTGATCGCCTTGAGGTCGTCACGACTGTCCACGCCGTCGGCCACCACCACGACATGGCGGCCGCGCATCGACAGATCCAGGGCCGGAACCCCGAGACCGTCGATCAGCATCGCGCTTTCGGTCCGGATGTATTCGGTCGTGTTGCCGGCGAAGGCTTCCAGATGGTCGGCCAGCCCGTTGCGCGCCGCGATCATCCGCTCGGCGATGACCTGATCGGTGAGCTCGATGGCCTCGACCAGAACCTCCGGTTCCTTCTTGGTCAACTTGTCGGCATACACCACGCCGGCATCGATGCGGACCTTGCTGCCGTCCTTGATCTTGCCGAACACGTCGGCGGAGACAGCATCCAGCAACACGATCCCGTTGGCGGCCAGCACTTCCGGGCCGAGGTTCGGATAGCGGCCCGAAATCGAGGGCGAGGCATTGATCACCGCCGCCACGCCCGATTGGACGAGCCGGTCAGCGGTGAGACGATCGATGTCCATCTCGTCGAGGACCACCACATCGCCCGCCCCGACCCGCTTGAGCAGACGCCGGGTATTGCGGTCCACCCGGGCCATCCCGGTGACGCCGGGAAGCGTTTCGGTGTTGCGCGACAACAGCGCCAGCATCTTCATGGCATCCGATAATGGACGTCGACTCTCAACCTGTGGTGGAGGCGCGCCGACGTCCTATCACATCCCCTGGCATGAGGCCAGCAAACGCACGCCTCCACGACGTCGACTGGCGTGCCGGGTGGTACCGCTGGTACCGATATGCTTCGGCTCACTGCATCCGAAGGAGAACGCCATGGCCAGTACCACCGTCGACACGGTCATTCCCGCACCGCGCGACGTCGTCTACAAGCTGTTCGCCGAGCGCGACAGTCTCAACGGCTATCTGCCCGTGCGCATTACGCTGCGTCAGCCCGGCGCTCCCGAGGCCTCCGGCGTCGGTGCACGCTACCTGGTGGGCGTGGGCGGCATCGGTGTGACCGAGGAGACCACCGAACTGGTTCCCGGTGAGCGCATGGAATACCGGATCATCGCCGGTGCGCCGGTGAAGCGGCACGTCGGCACCATCACCTTCGCCGACGCCCCGGGCGGCACCCTGGTGTCGTACCGGATGGAATCCGAGCCCAAGCTGCCGGTGCCGGACAAGGCGACGGAACTGTTTCTGCGCGGCCTGATCTCGCCGTTCCTCAAGGCCGCCAAGAAGGCCGTCGCCAAGTAGACGCTTCGCAGCTCGTCAGCCCGCCGCCGAGGTGGTGTCGGCCTTCTCCGCCCGCGCGGTGGCCAGCAACTCCTCGGCGTGGGCGCGGCCGGTCTCGGTGTCGTCGAGACCGGCCAGCATGCGAGCCAGCTCGACGACCCGCTCGTCGGTGGTCAGCGCCCGCACCCCGCTGTTGACGCCCTTGCCGTCGTCGACCTTGTCCACCACGAGGTGGGTATCGGCGAAGGCGGCCACCTGCGGCAGATGAGTCACCACGATGACCTGATGGGTGCGGGCCAGCCGCGCCAGCCGTCGCCCGATCTCCACCGCGGCGCGGCCGCCGACACCGGCGTCGACCTCGTCGAACACCATGGTCGAGCCGTATTCGGAGGCCGCGAGCACCACTTCCAGCGCCAGCATCACGCGCGAGAGCTCACCACCGGACGCACTGCGGCTCAACGGCAGCGACTGCGCGCCGGAGTGGGCGGACAGCCGGAATTCCACCTCGTCCACACCGGACGCGCCGGCATGCAGCTCCGCCCCCTCGACGGTGATGGGCGCACTGTCCTGCGCGGCCGCCGCCAGCGGCCGCACCTCCACCTCGAGTTTGGCGCGGCCCATCGCCAGTCCGCTCAATTCGGCGCTCACCGCGGTCGCGAGTTTGCGGGCGGCCTTGCGCCGGGCGGCGGTCAACTTCTTCGCCGTCTCCCGCACCTGCCCGGCCGCGGTCTCCACCTCGGCGGCCAGCGCCGCCAGCGCCTCCTCCGACACGTCGAGGGAGGCCAGGCGGGTGCGCGCCTCGTCGGCCCAGGCGATCACCGCGTCGACATCGGGTGCGTATTTGCGGGTCAGCGATTTCAGTTCCGCCTGGCGGGTGAGCAGGCTGTCCAGCGCCGCGGGATCCGACGGCAGATCCGACAGATACGAACTCAACTCGGTGGTCACATCGACCACCACCGCGATGGCCTCCCCCAGCCGCGGCGCCAACGCGGTCAGCGCCGGATCGTCACTGGATTCCAGCCGGGCCCGCGCACCACCGAGCGCGTCCAGCGCACCGGCGCCCTCACCGTCGCCGGAACCCGCGAGGGCCGCATGGGCGGCGCCGGCCGCCTCTCGCAGCGAATCCAGATCGCCGAGCCGCAGCACCTCGGCGACGATGCGCTCGTCCTCACCGGGTTCCGGTGCGACCGAATCGATTTCGTTCAGCGAATGCTGCAGCCGATCGGCCTCGAGGGCGAGTTCACGGCTGCGCGCGGTGCGTTCCAGCAGCTCGGCGCGAGCCTGCAGCCAGGTGCGGCGGGCCAGCTGATATTTGCGCAGCAGCCCGGCCACCGCATCGCCGGCGAACCGGTCCAGGGCCTGCAGTTGCTGATCGGGACGCTGCAGTCGCAGCTGGTCGTTCTGCCCGTGCACGGTCAGCAGCGGCGCCGTGAAATCCGACAGCACCGCGGCCGGCACACTGCGGCCACCGAGATGGGCGCGGGAACGCCCGTCGCTGCCGACGGTACGCACCGCGATGACACTGTCGTCGTCGTCGCGTTGCGCGCCGGAGGATTCCAGCACCTTCTCGACCTCGTCGCGGGCGCTGTCGTGCACGTCCTCGACGGTGAACCGGCCCTCGACCACGGCCCGCTGCGCGCCCTGACGCACCCGTCCGGCGTCCGCGCGGGCGCCACCGAGCAGATGCAGTCCGGTGACCACCATCGTCTTGCCGGCACCGGTCTCACCGGTCACACAGGTCAGTCCCTCGTGGAACTGCGCGGTGGCGGTGGATATGACGCCGAGGCCGTCAATCCTGATCTCTGTCAGCACGTGTGCTCTCCGTTCGGCGGTGTTCGCTATCGCCTGAGCCGGGTTGCTCGGTGGGGGTGCGGGCCGGCTCCGGCGCGCACGGCCGTTCCGGCCGCCGGCCCCGCCAGCCTGTCACGGGTAAGCGGAACTTGCGCACCATCCGGTCGGCGAAGGGGGCGGAATCCAACCGCACCCACCGCACCGGTTCGGCGCCGCGCACCGCTTCGAATCGCCCGCCCCGCGGCAATGCCAGCGTACGCCGGCCGTCCAGGAAGACGATCGCATCATGGCCTGTCGCAACGGTTTCCACCGCGATCCGCGACTCCGGGCTGGTCACCAGCGGCCGTGCGAACAGTGCGTGCGCATTACTGGGAATCACCAGCAGCGCCTCGAGTTCGGGCCACACCACGGGACCACCCGCGGAGAACGCATAGGCGGTGGAGCCGGTGGGTGTCGCGATCAGCACGCCGTCACAACCGAACTGCGACACCGGGCGGCCGTCGACTTCGAGGACGACCTCCAGCACGCCCATCCGGGCGGCATTCTCGATACTGGCCTCGTTGAGGGCCCAGCCGCGTTCCACGACAACATCATCGACGCGGACACTGACATCTACGGTCATCCGCTGCTCGATGCGGTAATCGCCGCGCACCACTTGGGCCAGCGCGTCGTCCAGATGTTCGGCCTCGGCCTCGGTGAGGAAACCGATGCGTCCGAGGTTGATTCCCAGTACCGGAACCCGGGCCGGGTGTGCCATCTCCGCCCCGCGCAGGAAGGTGCCGTCGCCACCGAGCGCGAGCACCATCTCGCAGCCGACCGCGGCTTCGGGACCGTGCGGCACCACCCGCACCGGATAGCCGTCGGGTTCGCCGGTGTCGTCGAAATCCAGCTTGGTGCTGTAGGCCTCGTCCTCGAGGACGCGCAACCCGATTCCGGCGTCGGCGAAGATCTTCGCGACCCGATGCGCGGTCTCGAGCAGTTCGGAACGGCCCGGATGGGCGACGAGCAGGATCTCCCGCTTCACTGTGGCCCCTCCTCGACCGCACGCTGCACCAATTCGCTGATATCGGGATCCGATTCGGTCTCGGCCGAATCCGTGTCCGGTGTGTCCTTGCGCAGCCACAGGAAATACTCGACGTTGCCCGACGGGCCGGGCAACGGGCTGGCGACCACACCGCGGGTACGCAGGCCCAGCTCGGCGGCCGCGGCGGCCACCTCGGTCACCGCCTCGGCGCGCAGAGCCGGGTCACGCACCACACCGCCGGAGCCTACTCGCTGTTTACCGACCTCGAACTGCGGTTTCACCATGGGCAGCAGATCCGCGCCCGGTGTGCAGCAGGCGGCCAGCGCGGGCAGCACCAGCGCCAGCGAGATGAACGACAGATCCGCGACCACCAGCTCGACCGGACCGTCGATCGCCTCGGGCGTCAGCGCGCGCACATTGGTGCGGTCGAACACGCGGACCCGCTCGTCGTTGCGCAGCCGCCACACCAGCTGGCCGTAGCCCACATCGACGGCGACCACCTCGCGGGCGCCGCGGGCGAGCAGCACATCGGTGAACCCGCCGGTCGACGCACCGGCGTCCAGGCAACGCTTCCCGGCCACGCTCACCCCGAGCGGTTCGAACGCCTCCAGCGCGCCCAGCACCTTGTGCGCACCACGCGAGGCCCATTGGACCTCGTCGGGTTCCTCACGCACCAGCAGCGGGGTATTCGGCTCGACCGCGGTCGCCGGTTTCGACGCGACCGCACCGTTGATCAGGACGCGGCCCGCGCCGATCAGTTCGACCGCGTGCTCTCGCGATCGCGCCAATCCGCGGCGAACCAGTTCGGCGTCCACTCGCGCGCGCCTGGCCACCTCAGATCTTGTCCACCGTCGCCAGGGCGTCGACCAGCACCTCGTGGGCCTGTTCGAGAATGCGCGCCCGCCGGGTGATATCGGTTCCCGCGCGGTCCACCCCGTCGGCTTCGTCGCTGCTCACGCGCCGCGCTCCGGGCAATTCCGCCAGCAGCGCCGCTACCTCGGCCCGCACCTGCTCCGGATCGGCGAACTCCGCCGTCCCTCCCGCGAGATGCTGCCCGGGCAGCGGAACTCCCGGGCGAGGACCGGAGGAACCGGACGGATGCGGACGCGGAATGGGCGTAGTCATGGTGCCGACAACGCTACCGGAGTTCCACGACGGACAGGCAAGCGGCGGCACGGGTGAAACGGAGGTCACGGTGGCGTCCAGC
The DNA here is from genome assembly GCF_049538315.1 of Nocardia sp. AB354. Lineage (NCBI taxonomy): Bacteria > Bacillati > Actinomycetota > Actinomycetes > Mycobacteriales > Nocardiaceae > Nocardia > Nocardia sp. AB354. The sequence continues at coordinate 193,338 of NZ_JBMVFU010000015.1, forward strand.
GGCCGGTCGCCTGGCGCCCTGCGTCGACGGCTGCAGCCCCAGGACCGGTGGGGTGCGGCGAGTATTGGCACAATGGCGGCGTGGGAGGTAAGCGACGACAGGGATCTGTCCGGTTCGTCGCACTCGCGGCGGCATCGACGGCGGCCGCGGTGGTCGCCGCCGCCGAATACGCCCACTGGCGCGCATCTCGGCGATTGCTCGGACCGCGGCGGGAACCACGAACCGGCGGTATGGACGCGGTGGTGGTGCTGGGCTACCCGGCCGCCGCCGACGGCCGGACGCGCGCGCTGCAGCGCTGGCGATGCCGCATCGGCGCCCGCTCGCTGCCGCGCGACCGCGACGGATTCCTGATCTTCACCGGCGGCGCCGTGCACGGCCCCTGGGTCGAAGCGACGGTGATGGCCGAATACACCCGCGCTCACCTCGGTGTTCCGCCCGAGCGAACCCGGACGGAGACATCGGCCGAAACCACGTGGCAGAACATCGAATTCACCATTCCCGCCATGGAACGAGCCGATCGCATCATGATCGCCTCCGACCCCATGCACGCCGCCCGCGCCCGCCGCTATCTGTGGGCGCAGCGGCCGGACCTCGCCGAACGCCTCGCCCCCGCCGCCGACTACCGGCCGCTGGAATGCTGGTGGCTCAAAATCCCCACTGCCGCACACGAATCGGCGGCGATCACCCGGCGCCGCGCCGGAGCTGCCGCCACTCCACTACTCCGGCGCCTGAACATCCTCCCCGAGACCGCGGCAGCGTTCACAGCTGCCGAGGATCGGAGCGATTGACCGACGATCCCGGCGCGGATCGGGCAGTCGTCGACTCGGCCGTGGTGAACGCGGTGAGCCGGACAGTTACCGAAGCAATTCGATTGCGCGACCGGGGTTTTCGTCCAACAGTCTGACCAAGTGGTCGACCGTGTCACCCTCGGGAGAACCGTGCCGGATCACCGGGTGATTCAGCGCGTCGAGAGTTCGGGAGATGTAGGTGGGCCGGTGGTCGGCGGGGCGGGCTCGCAGATCGTCGAGGGTGCTGACGCCGGTGAGGACCATCAACGACGGCAGGCCGACGCACCGAGCGCCGTCGATATCGGTGTCGAGACGGTCTCCCACCACGAGCACGTCGCGGGTCGCCGCGCGGACCAGCGCATCCTCGAGCAGCGGCGCATAGGGTTTACCGGCTACCACCGGCTCCTGGTCGGTCGCGGCTCGCAATGCGGCGACCATCGCGCCGTTGCCCGGCGCCAGGCCGCGCTCGTTCGGCAGGGTGGCATCCGCATTCGCGGCCACCCACAGGGCCCCGGCCCGGACGGCGTAGGCCGCCTCGGCGAGGTCCGGCCATCCGGTCTGGGGGGAATGCCCCTGCACGACCGCGGCGGGTGCCACGCCGTTGAAACGCCGAATCGGTTGCAGGCCGACCTGTTCGATTTCCGCCGCGAGGTCGTCGGTGCCGACGATCAGCACGGTGGATCCGGCGGCCAGCCGGGAGGCGAGCACATGCGCCGCCGCCTGCGCGCTGGTAACGACCTCGGATTCACTTGCGCCGAAACCCAATTCGCGCAGATGCGCGGCCACCACACCGGCCGACCGGCTGGCGTTGTTGGTGACGAACATCAGCTTCTGCGCGCCACCGCCGGCGTCGAGAGCGGCGGGTGCGCCGGTGATCACCTGCGCACCTCGATACAGCGTGCCGTCCAGATCCAGCAGGAGGGCCTCGAAGCTCTCCCGAAGCGATGCTGCCACTAGTTACTCCACGTCGTCGTCGACCTGTGCGTCCGCGAGTTCGTCGGCACGCTCCTCGGCGTCGGTATCACCGTCGACATCGGCCGCGGCCGCATTGAGGAACCACTGCAGTGCCTCGTCGGACCGGCCGGCGGCGAGCAGCGCCTCCGCATAGGCGTAGAACAACCGTGCCGAGGCGGAACCGGAGCGCGAGGGATCCAGTTCCGGCGTCTGCAGGGTGACCACGGCCTGATCGTATTGACCCAAATCCATTCGCGCACCGGCGACGACGATCCGCAGCTCGGTCGCCTCGTCGCCCGACAGTGCCCGCGCCTCGTCGCTGCGGCCGAGTTCGATCGCGCGTTCGGGCCGTCCCAGCCCGCGTTCGCAATCGGCCATGACCGCCAGCAGACCCGAGCCGCCGGACATCCGGCGCGCGGTACGCAGCTCGGAGAGGGCCTCGGCCCATTCACCCGCGTGATAGGCGGTGACACCGGCGGTTTCGCGGACCACCGCGATGCGTCCGGCGCGGCGCCGTGCCGCGCGCGCATGTTCGAGTGCCTGCTCCGGGTCCTCGTCGAGAAGCCGGGCGGCCATCACCAGGTGCCGGGCGACCGCCTCGGCGTTGTTCTTGTCGAGGCTCAGCAGATCGCGGCGCACCGCGCCGTCCAGATCGCTCGCCTGCACATCGTCCGGCAACGCGGGCTCATCGGGCCGCCCCGCCCGGCTCTCACCGCCGACGCGCGCCCCTTCACCACCCCGTCGCCGCGGCTCCCGGTCTTCGAAGTTCGCGCCGGCCTCCGCCGATTCACCGGTGTGCGCGGTGGTGTCGGCCTCGTCCGCCGATCCGAATCGACGCTCGGCATCCGCGCCACCGCGCCGGAATCCGCCGCGCCGATCACCCTCGCCCCGGCCGTAACCACCCGGACGATCCTCACGGCCGCTCGGACCTCCCGGTCGCCGGCCACCTTCGTCGCGCCGGATTCCGCCTCGGCGATCATCCGAGCCGCGCCCGTAGCCGCCGGACCGCCGATCGCCCTCGTCACGCCGGAATCCACCCGAGCGCCGGTCGTCGCCACCGCGACCGTATCCCCCGGAGCGGCGATCGTCGCCGCCGCGCTCGAAACCACCGGAACGCCGGTCGTCGCCACCACGGTTGTAACCACCCGAGCGACGGTCCTCCCCACCACGGCTGTAACCACCGGAACGACGGTCATCGCCACCACGGCTGTAACCACCGGAACGGCGGTCGTCCCCACCACGGTTATAACCACCCGAGCGACGATCGTCCTCGCCGCGGCCGTATCCACCCGAGCGGCGATCGTCGCCACCACGGTTGTAACCACCCGAGCGACGGTCCTCCCCACCACGGCTGTAACCACCGGAACGGCGATCGTCGTTGTCGCGCCGGAAGCCACCGGAGCGACCGTCGTCTCCGCCACGTTCATGGCCGCCCGAGCGGCGGTCGTCTCCACCGCGCCCGTGACCACCGGAGCGGCGGTCGTCGTCGCCGCGCCGGAAGCCTCCAGAGCGCCGGTCGTCTCCACTGCGGCTGTAACCGCCGGTGCCGCGCTCGGATCCACGGCGGTCGTCGCCGCGCCCGCTACCGCCGCGCCGATCGTCGTCACGGGCGCCGTATCCGCCCGAGCGGCGGGTGTCGTCGCCACGCCGGAAACCTCCGGAGCGACGTTCCCCTTCTCCGCGGTCATGGGCAGGTGTGCCGGAGCCGGCCGAGTCCGGACCGGTACTACCACGGCGGAAGGGTCTCCTACCGTCGTCATGCTCCGACACAGCGTTACCTTTCTCTGATCCGGCACGAGCAGCCGGTGATGACATGCAGACCGCGCCGTCCGCCGGCACCCGTCTGCAACCACCATAAATTCAATCACGCGACACGAACGCTTCCCCACTTGCCCGGCCCGCGCGCGCATCGCGAGTGGCCGGGGGGGCGACGAGTCGCGGATCCGGACGAAAATCCGGTGTAGCGGCGGCGCCGAACAAAAAGGGGCGTAT
>NZ_JBMVFU010000016.1:0-192739 GCF_049538315.1 Nocardia sp. AB354
GCGGAGAGCGCGCCGGTGGAAGTCGACCGGAACCGACCGCGGGCATCGTCCGTCCAACAGATCAGAAGTGTTCAACCCCGCACGCAAGGAGCGCGATGACCGACTTCCAAGTCGTACCCGACGATGTGGACAAGTTCAGCGGCGCGATGCGTGATCTCGCGGGCCAAGCCGGCGCAGCAGGCAGCCACGCGACGAAGTGGTTCAACCTCTCGGATGCCCACACCGGCATATTCGTCGAGGTCAAGGGGATCGTCGAGCATATCCGGCAAAATCTCGAGGACAACTACAAGCACCTCCAGACGCTGGCCGACGGCTCGGCGACCGAACTCGCCAAAGCCGCCCAGCTCTACCGAACGACCGACTACGAGCACGCTCGGCAGCTCGACGAGACATATCCGGGGAATGCGCGATGACCCGTCCCGAAGAGAAGCTGGTCGATCCTCAGGCCGACGACCCGATGCCGGGCCTGGTGTCGTTCATCGCCGGGGGAAATTTCGTCTCCCCCGCCTACTACATCTCGACCACGATCAAAACCCTCGTCGGCTTCGACGTTTACGGCTGGGCAGGAGAGAAGGTCAACGGCGACTGGGAGGCGGTCGCGAAGGCCGCCGGAGCCGCGGGCAACCTGAGCCGCTTCAATTCGGCGTATGCGGAGTCGATCAACACTCAGTGGCAACAGAGCGCCGGCGCCACCTGGCACGGTCACGCCGCCGACAGCTCGCAGACCTATTTCACACATCTCGCTGCCTGCGTCGAGTTCCAAGTTCGCCCGCTCGAAGAGATCGAACGGCAGCTGACGAATATCAGCACCGGCATGCGGGAACTGGGCCGCCGAGTCGGGGACTTCCTACAGGACATCTCCGATTTGGCCCTGCTCTGGCTCGCATCGCAAGCGGCGGAGGCGGTTCTCGCTTCCAGTCTGGTCGGCGCACCCGCCGCAGCCGCCCAAGCCGCGGTGTCCGCGGCCTACCTGGTCCAAATCGTGGCGAAGGTGGGCGAACTCATCAAACTCGTCACCACCGCGTACAAGGCGATATACGGGATGATCGGATTGCTGAACGCACTGTCGAGCCAGACGACTCCGGAAAACCTTCCCGCACTGCCGAATTCGACCTACGACCACCCGGGGGTTTGATCGAATGGAAGATCGCTCCGAAGTCAGCTTCGACGTGGCACACGGCGACATCGCGGTGTCCCGCCAACTGCGCCGTTCCCTGGAAACGATCAAGTCCGCCATAACCGACCCCGATCTGCGAAAGCAACTCGACGATGTACTGAACGGCCGCCGCGGCATGCGAGACTTCGGTACGTCCGACGCGTTCGCGGGAATCATGGACTCCGTACCCGCCGGCCAGCTGAACCGCGCCCTGACAATGCCGGAAGACCAGCGTCAGGCTCTGGCCCAAGCAGGCGAACAAGAACTCGAACGTCTGCGAGGCGATCAGCACGAGACCGCGCCCACTCCACCTCCGGGCAATGTGCCGCCGACTCCCTCGACGCCCGCGAAAGATTCCGGCAGCCCGGTGATCCCACGAACGAGAAAACCGAATCGCGAACAGCTGTACGCCCCCGATGAACCGGACGAGGACGATCTCTACTTCCAACAGCGACGCAACCGAGGATGGCTGGAGTGAACCCCCGCTCCGGCGCGCAAACCGATGTGGCAGTGCGAATTCGCCTCCGCGAGGATTTCGCGGGAGACCCCGATTTCGATCCGCAGGAAACCTTCGTCCTACAACTGGCCGACGAGCTACCCGACGTATGTACCCGCCACGGCGAGACCGCGATCGAACAGCGCAACAAGGACTTCGACTTCCGCCCGAAGACTGCCCGGCGTTCTACGGAACAACAATGGATACAGCGAACCCCTTCGTACGAAGTCCGGTTCCTGCTGCGAGGCTTCTACCGCGTCGCCACATTCAGATGGTTCGCGGTCAACCCACCATCCACCGTCCTCGAGGGAACGTGGCCGATCTGCGCGAAATGCAAACGCACGAGCCAGATTTGCCAATACACCGGACACGCGATCGTTTTTCTGGGCCTCGCCGCAATTCTCGTCATCCTCGCAGCCACCCAAACAACAACCTCCGACCACCTTCCCGTACCGCTTGTGTTGGCCGTCTTCCCGGGATGGGGGCTGTTCGGGTTGATCGCCGCATACCTGTTCTACCGCCGGTCGACGACGTTCGTACTGTTCCGGCCTATTGCCGATCTCGGGTCAGTACGGATCAGGGCACACCCGCGATTCGTCGCGGCGTTCGAATCTCGCGGGTCGGTGCCTGGGGAGGCGTAGCCCCGTCTGCTCTGCGAAATACGTGCGAACGGATACCGCAGTGCCGGGATTGGGCGACGGTGCAACCTTCGCTGTGACCACGGACCGCAACGATCAGAGCTTGATGCGACTGGCCGTGTGGCGGGGCAATCTGCTGGTGAACGTCTACGTCCGGGGCGAACAACGGCACTTCTTCTGGACCACCCAAATGTCCACCGAGGAAGCACGGCAATCGAGCATCGCGGTCGCGAAAGAGCTGCTGCGGCGCACATGGTAACGCCCCGTTCGCATTTCGCCGACAGTCGGCGGCTGCGCCGACGCTAGGAGTCCGAGACATGACAGGATCGCTATCCGACAGCGAGTTGGCGACATTCGATATCGACGCAATGCTGCGCGCCGGACTGGCCGGCGACAACGACGTCGCCCGTCGCAATCTGTTCAGTATCGGCGCGGTAGGCGCCGCAGTAATCCTGGACCGCGCGCAAACGATCCCCCGATCGCTCACCTATCTTGCCGAGGTCGTACACGCCGGCGGCATCAGCCGCGCCCTCGAATTACCCGAGCCACTGCCGACGACCCCGCAAACCGAAATCTGTCGTTCCTGGCTCACCGCGGCCGCAAGCATCGGTCACTCCGTCGAGACCGACGACCTGTTCGCACGATGGCTTGAAGCGGTCGCCACGATCCTGGCCGTGCGCATCAACGATCGTCAATCGCTGCGGGGATGAGCGGGTGGTGTGTGGGCTCGGCAGGTGGGCCGACGGCGAGGACTTCGCGGCACGACTCCGCCACGCGATCGGGAGACGAGCGACCTCGAGGCTTCCGATCGACGGACACATGGTGTCACCCTCGTTCCGCGCTCACCCCAGTCACGACCATGTTCACCAGGCGCTCGATATACGCGGCGTCGGGTCCCGGCGGTCCAATCACCTTGTGCGAGAACAAGACGTGACTCAACGCGGCCCCGGTCAACATCTCCAGCAACGTGGTGATGTTGGTGGTGGCGGGCAAGTCGCCGCGGTCGATGGCGCGCCGCACTATGTCGCGGGTCGCCGTGAATCGGCTGGCGCTGATGGTCCGGGTGAGCGGTTCGAGCAGCTCGGGAAACACCCGGGCGTCGAGTGCGACACGTAGAGCGACCAATCCGGCCTGAGATTGATAGCCGGTAAGTAGTTGGCGTGCCAGCTCCTTCAGATCACCCTGTGTTGTGCCTGTATCGATCGGGTCGTGCAGCGGCGAGACCTTCTCGAGTGCTGCGATGAGCAGTTGAATCTTGGTCGGCCACCGGCGGTAGATCGCCGCGCGGCCGACCCCGGCCGTCTTGGCGACTGCGTCGATGGTGAAGCCTGACCAGCCGGTTTCCCAGTAGACCGTCTGCACTGCGGCGAACACCCGAGCCTCGATGCCCGGGTCACGCGGACGGCCACGTGCGGGCGCGGTGTCCTGCGGTCGCCTCGGGGAACTCACGGTCTCGATTGTGCCGGACGGTCACGGTCCCGAATCCTTGACTTTCGGACACTGAGTGTCTGTAATTACTTCACGCAGCCGCCCTGTGTGTCCTGGGTCACTACTGAGGGGCTGTTGTGGGGGTCGACGGGATGGAGCAATACGCGATGGGACGCAGTGTCCGGACCTGTTCGGCAGCGCTGATAACGGCGCTTGGGATGTTGTTCACCGGAGTCGGGACGCCGCACGGCTCGGCAAACCCCGCCGATGTGCCGGCGCCATCCGGTTCGTGGGGGGCGTTCTATGATCCGCCCGCGGTCTTGCCCGGCGAAGCAGCAGGCGATGTGATCCGCGAACAGCCCTTCACCCCGGTTCTGTCGGCCCCCTCGCCGACGGGCGCTTTCCCCGGATCGGCGCGGCGCATCATGTATCGCAGCGTCGACGACGCCGGTCGCGCGATCGCCGTGACCGGCACATACTTCGAGCCCAGCACTCGGTGGCCGGGCACGGGGCCGCGGCCTTTGGTGTCGCTGGCTTCGGGAACGATCGGCGAGGGGCGCCAATGCGCGCCATCGATCGCGATGCAGTCGGTGCTGAACTACCGCCCGCCGTTCGACATGTCGATCGCCTACGAACAGCTCGCCGTCGATTATCTACTGGCACAAGGGATCGCGGTCGTCTTCACCGATTACGTCGGCCTCGGAACGCCGGGACCCCACCCCTACGGCAACCGCACCGCCTCGGCGCGTGCGGTAATCGACGCGGCACGAGCGGCGCAGCGCCTGCCGGGAACCTCATTGAGTTCGCGAGGGCCGGTTGGGTTCTGGGGCTATTCCCAAGGAGGCCACGCCGCCGCGGCCGCCGCGGAGCTCCAGCCGACCTACGCACCGGAGCTGAACATGAAGGGCACCTACGCCGGCGCCCCGCCGGTCAAACTCGACGACACCCTGGCCCGAGCAGAAGGAAGCACCCTGATCGGAGCCGTCGGCTATTTCCTCAACGGCGCCGTGCGCACCAACCCGGAGATCCAACCCGTGCTCGACCGTGTCCTCAACGATCAGGGCCGCGGCATGATGCGCAACACGGCCAACCAGTGCGTCGCGGAAACCTTGCTGAGCTACTCGTTCCAGCACACCTCGCAATGGACCACCACCGGCGAATCGCTGGGCGCGGCGGTCGTCGGCGACCCGGTCGGGCGACGCATCGTCGAAGAACAGGCGGTCGGAAACCTCACCCCCGCCTCACCAGTCCTGCTCGCCGCCAACGTCAATGACGACGCGGTCCCCTACAGTCGCGTGCACGATCTCGCGCAAACCTGGTGTTCGCGCGGGGTTCCGGTCACCCTCGATACCATCGAGCTGCCACCGCTCGTCCCGGGAACCGCTGTCGGCCACGGGATTCCCGAGTTCGCCAACGTCCCGAGAGCCGCCGCGTGGATGATCGACCGCTTCAACGATGCACCTGCGCCGCGCTGCGCCTGATGCGGGGGTGTCTCTGAACCATGCTCCATCGCGACCAGCTGTACGCCGGACTAGTACGATTCCTGGCCCCACATGACGGCGGCGTGAATTGCGCGTCGATCAGTAACCCGGCGCGGCCCACCGGGAACCGATAACGGGGATCATCCCCAACATGATGGACCCGAAACCGTTCTTGGTATCCATATCCATCGATCCCGCCGCAGTCTCGGGCCGGAGCAACGGTGGTGTCCCACTCCCCTGGCCCGGCGGTCGGTACTTCGCTGACATCTCCGAATTCGGCATCATCGGTCACACCGCCAGAACATGAATCACCAGAGCTGCTCTGGAATCAGAACTGTCCAGACCCGCCCCGGCGCGAAGGGGATGGCTGCACCAGTGGGGGTTGTATAGGTTGTGCCCGCCTCCGGGGAGGGCCGGGACCACACGGCCGGGAACGCTTGACCGTCGCGAAGTACGAGTGCCTGACCGCTACCTGTCGTATGGGCCAGAGGTGAGACGCTGCCCGCCACGTCGCTGATGGCCGAGTTCTGCACCTGCACACTCTGCAGCACGACCGTACTTGCCATGAGCTGTCCGGTATCGGCAGCGGTGTAGGCAGCACCGTCCATGGACACCAGCCAGCCGTGATCGCTGGGTGACCAGTCGAAACCGATCACCGCGGCCGGATACCGCGCTTCCTCATGTTGCGTGGGCCGGCCGCCGGCGGGCGCAGGACCGAAGTGCAGTTGCGAAGCCTCCGGCCAGCCGCCGCCTTCGGGCAACTGATCGGAGCGGACGAACAGGTTGTGTGGCGCGGCGCGACTGTAATCGCGGTAGTACGCCGCGGGTTGCAGATCGGCCGAGGCGTTCTGGAGCGAGGAGGAATCGATGGCGGGAATCAACTCGGGTGCGGAACCAGAGGATGCCAACGTCGGGTTACCGAACTGGGCCAACAGCGTCAGATCCGTTTCCCGCGCACTCCGGACAGGTCCGATCACCGGGGGTTTCTGTGTCGAGAACACCGCGGCCAGCCGACTCAAACCACCCTCGACCGGCTCGACGTAGACAACATCGGCGGCTCCGAGCCCAACCGGTGGGCGTGCCTGCGGACTGTTGTCTATCTTCGCGACCAGCACGGGCACCCCTACTGGTGAGGGTGGGGGCGAGTCAGGTGCCGCCTGCTCGGGTCCGGTGCGGGTGCCGGTGCCAGTGCCGGTGCGGGCGGCGGGGCCGGTGTCGGTGCCGCTACTGCACGCGAACGTAGTGCACATTCCCAAGGTCATCAGGAACGCGGCAATCCACACCCACCATCGCTGTTGCATAAGGCAAACCTCTAGCTACCAATTTACGCCGCGCTCGACCACTCGGGCCGGTCGCTGGTTGAGGCTTATGCCCCCGGCGAGCGCCCGTGAGTCACCCGACGACCCGCGGCGCGTGGGCACGGACAGGCGGTGAGGTGCTCGCCTGTAATCTCACGATCATGGTGGACACCCCCTTCGGTCGAGTCATCACGGCGATGGTGACCCCCATGCACGTCGACGGCTCGATCGACTACGACGGCCTGCAGAACCTCGCCGTATATCTCGCCGACCACGGCCATGACGGATTGCTGGTCAACGGGACCACAGGTGAGTCCGCCACCACCACCGACGAGGAGGACTACGCCTGCGTGCGGGCGGTGGTCGAGGCCGTGGGCGACCGTGTCCAGGTGATGGCCGGCTGCGGCACCAACGACACCGAGCACTCCACTCGTGCGGCGCGTGAGATGGTCAGCTGTGGCGCCGACGCTCTGCTCGTCGTCACGCCGTATTACAACAAGCCGCCGCAGGACTGCATCCTCGAACACTTCCGTCTGGTCGCCGAGGCCGGCGGCGGTGTGCCCGTCATGCTGTACGACATCCCGGGCCGGACCGGGACGGCGCTGAGCACCGACACCATTCTCCGCGCGGCCGACATTCCCGCCGTTCGCGCCGTCAAAGATGCCAAGGGCGATTTCTTCGAGGCCAGTCGGATCATGTCGAAGACCGACCTGCTCTGGTATTCCGGCGACGACGTCGTCAACCTGCCCCACCTCGCTCAAGGCGCGACCGGCATCGTATCGGTGGTCGGTCACGTCGCGGGCGATCGCTACGCGGAGATGATCGCCGCCGTCGACCGCGGTGACCTGTCTCGGGCACGCGAGATCCACCAGCGTCTCATCCCTGCCGTCGATGCGATCATGCACGTCTCGCAGGGCGCCATTCAGGCCAAAGCCGCGATGAAAATGCTCGGTATCATCTCCTCCGATGCGCTGCGTATGCCATACCGGCAGGGCCCGGCGGAGCATCAGCACCGCCTGCGCGCCGGCCTCGCGGAAGCCGGCCTGTTGTAGACAGGCGCGTGAATATCACCGTGCAGCAACCCAAGTCGAATCAGCTACCTTGGCCGAAGCCGAACGGTGAGAACCACCCCTCTCCCCGCGAGAGACCAGTACCTGTCGGCCTAGGACCACGAAGAACACGGATACGTCAGTCATCGAAGTCGAGCCGAATCTCCCACTGGTCGTCCAACTCCGACCGAAGCCGCTCGCCTACGCGGCGCCCTTCGTCCCAGAAGGGTTGCTCGGCAGTCGGCGAGTCGAACGTCGGATCAGCAGGATCGTTGACTAGATCGTAGGTCGAATCCCAACGGGCTGCTCAGTCGCCGAGCGCGCGCACCAGGGCCGATGAAAAACCCAGTGGTCGCGGAGACGTTGTCGCACACACCATTTCGATACACCCAGGTGGGGTGGCTTGGATCTCTGGTCGAATTATGAGATCTGGCGTCCATATTGTTCATCACGAGGTCACCGTCCGCCGGGGCTCACTCTGCGCGGGCAGTTCTCCAATCTTCCTGCTGTGCAATACTTCGCGCGACAGCTTGTCGAGATGCCGACGCTCGAGGCCGAGTCGCCGGACGGAGGTGCGGTGACACCGTTCGACTCGGACGCCGCACTCACCGAACCCGCGCCGACAAATGCGACTCCCGGAACATCTCCTGCGCCGGGCTGGTACCGGACCCACAGCGTGTGGCCAACTGGCGATCGTGGAGCGGCTCGGCGTGGACCGACTACACCGGTTGATCAGCTGCATGTTCACGCGTCGGTCATCACACTCGATGATGATGGACGGACGGACCGCTGATCGCTTAGCATCGCCGTGTGACTGATAGCGGGGGGAATATTCCAGCTCTTGGCCAGGGGTTTTCGGTTCTCCCGAACCAGGTGCGTGATGTCGGGATCTACATCTACAGCTTGGCTGGCACCTTGTCCGGAGCTCTGAATTCCGCGGCCGAGGAAGTCTCCGAACTGCTCAACGGCAGCTGGACCGGCGACTACGCCGACGAATTCTCCGAGGGCTGGACCGAGGTCCACGACGGCGGGCGGCAGATCTTCGCGGCACTGACCACCATGGCGGAAAAGCTCGGAGTCGTCGCCGAAACATTCCAGTCGATGGATGCGAACAATGCTGCGGCGCTAGATATCCCGAAGCTGAACTGGACGTAGTCCGATGGCTTCACAGTTCTCGGTCGACCTCGAACACCTCGACCAGATCGTGTCCCGGCTGTCCGGTCTGGCTGGCTTCATCGCTGACCATCTCGCCGATATCGAACACCGTGTCGCAGCCCTCCAAGGCACCGGCTGGGAGGGTGTGGCCGCCCGCGCCTATGACGACGCACACCGCGAATGGGTTAGTGGCGCAGAGGAACTCGTCGAAGGCGTCAAGGATATGAGCGACGCTGCCAGACAAGCCCACACTGCGTACAGCACGGCACTGGAACTCAACGGGCGGATGCTGCGGAGCGGGCAACAGTGATCGTCGACTGGCAGATCTACTACGACGCCGCCAAGAAATGCCGTGACCTGGCCGACGAACTGCGTAAGGCCGACAAGCCTGTCCACGACGCGATCAGGGGCGACTGCCTAGGCATGGCCGGCGACGCCCCCGGCTGCGCGGACTGGGGCAAGGCCTACGACATGGCCGCCAGACAGACCCTGCAGGCCAGCGCGAGCCTGGCCAATGCGCTGACCAACTACGGTGCGGTGCTGTACGCGATGGGCCACAACTACGGCGTCGCCAACAAATCCAATCCCTCCCCGCCGCAACCCGATGTCAGCCAGGTCGGCGAATACAAGGTCTCCCTCCCGTCCTCGGTGGCCGACAACGGGCCCGGCCTCGACGATCACGGCGCGGTCAAGGAATTCTTCGACAAGCTGCTGGCCAAGGTGCTCAACAACTTCGGGAAGCTCCCCAACGGCGACAAAAACAAACTCGACAGGGCCCACACCGTCTGGGACACCTTCGCCAAGCACCCCACCGTCACCAGCGCCGCCGCCGGCATCTCCGGGATCTCGGCGATGTTCGACGGAATGGACGACGCCAGCCACCGGAGCCTGCTGCAGGACCATTTCGCCACCCTGAAAACCAGCGCCGACACCGTCGCCACCTCCGCCCAGCAGATGGCCGCTCCCGTCGCGGACTATCGCGACGCCACGGTCGCGCTCGGCAGCGACACCAGCAGCAAGATCAACACCCTCGAACTGACCATCGCGATCACTGCGATCGCCGGTGGTCTGCTGGCTCTGTTCAGCGCCGGTACCTCCGCGGTCGCCGCGACCGCGGCCATCGACGCCGACGTCGTCACCACCATGGAGGCCATTCAGACCGCCTACCAGGCCAGCCGGATGAAGACCGTGATCGGCCTTGCGGCCCTCGCCGCCGGTGCCACCGCCACCATCGACGCCTTCCACGCCCTGCCCACCATCGACCTGGACAAGGCCGTCACCAACCTCGCCACCATCATCGCGATGAAGGTCATCGTCGCCGCGGACGGCGCGATGACGGTGGCGACCAAATACGAAGATCTGCCGCAGGCTCCGGGCATTCCACTCGGCGGCCTCACCGATGAATCCGAGGCCTACATCAACGGAAAGCATGTTCAGGGCGGCCACAACGTCACGCCCGACAAAAGCACCTTCCCCGAAGGTACAGACCTCGATGCACTGACCGAGGCCGCGGAGAACGTCACAGCTCGCGGGCCGAACGATTACGGCAACTACGAACGTGAGGTGGATGCCGGGCACCCCGTCGGAAACAAGTCGCAGAACAACGGCGGCCAACCGACGAACAAGTACAAGGTGATCACGGACAGGTGGGGTACCGTCATAAACATGTTCCCCGAATAAGGAGGATGAGTTGGGGATTACGATAAGCATACAGAACATGAACCACAACGAGATGGAGTCGTTCTCCGGCGCTGCCGCCGACACGCTCTCGGATATAGTCTTGGATTCACCCACCGGTCCGATGATGCGCGGAATTCATAAATACGCCGACACCATGTTCAATTCATACCAATTGAAATTCTTTCTGGAGGAGCTGGATTCCGCGAATCCGCGGAGCGACTCGGAGCGAGAACTGTTCTCCATCCTGCGGCGAGCATCGGAATCGGCGATCCGGCAGCAAGGTTACCTGTGGTTCAGTGGTGACTGACCGAGGTGGGCTGGTAATCAGCACACCCATGCGCGGAGGACATATGAGGAACCAAAAAGCCGAGCGGACGTTCACTCTGAGTGCGACGGACTTCAGCGTTGCGCGGCAGCTGACTCACGAACTTTCGAACATCGCACAGGTCGAGCTGCAAGGCATCGGATGGACCGCCGATACAAAGCAGTTCCTCAAAAATCTCATGTATTCGGTTTCTCGCGAATTGGAAGAACCGAAACAAGTACAGTTGACGATTCGAGAAATCGACAACCACACAGCAGCGGAGCTTGATGCGAAACGGCGGTCCGCGAAGCAAAGCGATCCTGAAGCGCCGATCCACAGGACTATCCCTGAAAGCATCGTGAAAATTTGGCTCACAGCGCTCCGCATAGTATGGCAGCACCTCGGGCCTTTAGAGGGCAGGTACCGAACCGGCTACGACGAGCACGAGATAGAACACGCTCTCGCCGCCATGGAAGTAATGGCCCACTGATTCGAACCCTATCTGTAGGAGCGACGTAGTCGACCACAGCACAGCGCGCCGGATTCCCCCTCCTTCCACGACGCCTTACCGCTTGGCAGTCCGCCATCAGCCTGCCGGGCCCTCTCGACGGATGAGATACGATCTTGCACCCGTTGCCCGCTAGGTCGGCACGTTGGATGCGTTTTCAAGCAGAGCGGTGGTTATGCGCCGGCGGTCAGCGAGTAGGTTGCAGCACGCATCCGTTCGAACCCCGTGCGATGCCCTCCCAGAAACCGAGGAGTGAATTGGCCGGCTTTTCTGCCGGCCGAAGCGGACGTCCGCCTCGGTTTCCATTCCGTCCCTTGGCAATCCGGCCTACGATACCCACCCAGCGCGAGCGGGCCACCGCTAATGTCGGACTTCATGCACAACAGGTCCGATGGTTGCACCGTGCAGCTCCGCCTCCTGACGGGCGACCCCCACGGCGTCAAGATTCTCAGGCGTGCCCGATGGGATGGATACGCCCTCGCCGTCCCCCGGGCCGATGTGGAAACCAAACCGCGCGGGAACTCGAAAAGCTGAATAAGGGCGGAACCGTCATCCTGCTCGGTTCCACCACCGACAATCGGGCCCTTGTCCGTGTCGGCCATGCCAATCCAGCTGCGCCGAAGCCCGTAGGTACCAGCGGCGGCAAGCAGACGGCCACCCTGTAACAGGGCTCGAACTCCCCGCGATCCAGCAGTGGTCCTCGATGGGGTTCGAGTAGGGGTTCGATATGGGGAGCAAGTCGGTAGGCGGCGCGTCCAGTGCCGTCGCGGCATCCGCACACGCCGCGTGCGCGCGGTTCCGGGGCACCGATCCGCTGGTGGTCGGCCGGACGCGACGCAAACTTGCTACCGATGTCGGCTTCGCCGACGATTCGGGTCGTATTCCCGAGGCACGATGGATGCGGGCGATGACCTTCGAGCGGTTGGTGCGCGACACCAAGTTCGTCAGCGAAATTGGCCAGTGGGTCCTCGCAAGCAGTCGGTCCGCCTATCCGCGCGAAGCCCCCCGATTTACTCCGAAATATGATCACTTCACACTATGCTGGCTCGAACGCTGAAACCTGATGCAGTTGTTCGAGAGGAACACCATGAAACGGCTTGCCGTCCTCGCCGTCGCAGCCGCCGCCTTCGGTATCGCTCCCGCGGGCATCGCCGGCGCAGAAGCCGGAATACCCTTGGAGTACAGCAACACTGACCAGATCACCGCGAACTCACCCGTCGTCCTGCAAACCGGCTCGACGGTGATCGATCTGCTCGCGTACATCGGTGCCGGCTGCATCGGCAGCTGGAGCCCGGCTCCGCCCGCGCACTGCCTTTGATTCCGGATTCCGATGATTCGGATCGACGGCTCATCACCACCTCGAGCCCGGCCCGCGGAACCACATCAGCGATCCGCCGGCCACCCGCCGATCGACGCCGGTTCGACAGCATCACGCGCCCGACCGCACCGACCTCGCTCCCACCCGCGACACTCTGAGACAATAGGGACGTGAGCACCACCATCAGCCACAAAAGTGGACATCGACTCGGCGACCTGACCGGCGCCGCGACCGGGACAGCGGCGCTCGTCGCCCGGTAATTCGATGTCTGACCAGGAAGTACCGGGATCGCGATCCGCACCGAAGGACACCGGGGCGGGCGCGCCGAAGGTTGTCCAGCTGCCCCGGCGTCCCCGGCGGGTGGCGCAGGACGCTGCCCAACCCGCCCGCAAGACGTGGCGTTCGGAGGGCAGCCGTGTCAACGATCCGCCGCCGACCAGACCCGTCATGCGATCGGAATTGCAGCGGGAGACCGGGGCGTGGCCGGTGAATCCCGCTGCGGCGTGGCACGGCCCCGCGGTGGGCGATTCGAGCCCTGCGGCGGATGACGCCTGCCCCGGCGATCAGGACGCGAGCGTCGTCGATCTGGACGAACTGCGGCGGAAACGAGCTGGTGAAGCTGCCCCAGCCGCTGGCATCCGGCGGATCGCCAAACCGCGCCGGATCGGCAAAGGCGCGGCTGATGGCTCCGGCGGCGAGACCGACAGCCGCCAGAATGCTCAGGATTCTCCGTCGACCGAGGGGTATACCGGCCGACACCGCAAATAGCCCGGCGGCGTGCGGTTCGTCCAGCCGAGATCGCCGCTCCACCAAATTTGTTCCATTTGCCCGTTTTTGGCGTTTTGACTACCCTCAGACCACCATCGAAGGCACGGGGGACGGTCATGGATCTGCATCAACTTCGGTATGCCAATCCGGGCAGCTGGCAGGCCGCGGCGGACGATCTGCTGGCGGCGGCCAAGGACTGCGAGGAGGCCGTCGCCGAGATCCATGCCAACGGATCGCGGCGGCTGGAGGAATCCTGGACCGACTATCTGGGTGAGCTCGTGCGCGGGCGGATCTCCGATGTCACGGGAAAGTTGGAGGAGATCGGCGTCCTGCTGCGCGGCGCCGTCACCGCGCTGGACACGTTGGAGGATGCGGCTCGGATCGCGCAGGCACAGGCAAGTTCGGCGATCACGGCGGGAACCGTTGCGGGCCTGGAACTCGACGGCGACGTTCTGGTCGTACCCGCCGGGCATCACGATCCGGAGACCGCGGCGGATGACTGCCGGCGGTACAACGCGCTGCTCCTGGATGCGATCGATGCGGCGAATCGTGCCGACCAGGAAGTCGCCGGCGCGTTGCGCAAACTGAATATCAACGTCGACACCAGCTCGCTCGACGATGCGCTGAAACAGCAGTCCGCGGCAGTGGCCGACGCACTCGACGCCATTCGCGAGACCCTGCCGCAGGGCCAGCCCCCCGATGTGGTGAAGGCGTGGTGGGACTCGCTGGCCGTCGATCGGCGCACACAACTCATGTTGGCGGTGCCGGTCGAACTTCACGACCTCAACGGAATCCCCGACAGCGTGAAGAAGGAGCTCGAGGGTTCCAACGGCTACAACGCTGTGAAGGCGGTGCAGTTCGCTCGCGACCACGCGAACGATACCTCGATCGACAAATTCCAGAACAACTGCGCGAACTTCGTTTCCACCACCCTCGCGTCGGCCGGCCTCGACTACAAAGGCACCCTGACCACCGATTCGGACGGCTGGAACCGCAGCCGGGCCGCAGGAATCAACTTCGACCCGCCGGGGCCCGGTTCCCTGCAGGGACTGAGCCACAGCGATACCTGGTTCAATGCCGAGAAGCAGAAGAACTTCTTCCTGAACAATGGGGCGGAGGAGGTCGGGACCGCTGGCGCGAAACCCGGTGATCTCGTCTACTGGGAGCACACGCAGAACGTCGGCGACTACAAGCCGGGCGAAGCGCACCACACGGCGGTGGTCACCGCGGTGCTTCCCAACGGTGACATCCTCTACTCCCAGCACACCACCAACGGGAAGGACTTCAGCCTGACCGACCGGATCGGATTCTCGAATCAGGACGGCGGCACACAGAACGTGCGGATCATTCGGCCGAAGGAGACCTGGTAGTTGAAACGCCCCGCGATCATGTCTGCCGCGATCTTCCTCGCCTGCTTCGCATCTGCCGTTCTCCTACTGGTGGTGGCCGATCACAAACTCGCGGAGCGGACGGACACTCTTCTCGAATCGCATTGTGCGCGAAGCATTCCCGTTCCGACGGCCGCCACCGCCTCCAGCTGGGCCGCGACGGCCCTCTTGATCTGTGCTGCCGCAGCGGCAGTGGTGTTCATCGTGGCCGCTGCGCGATTCTCCTCGACCCCGAGGAAGGTCCTCGCGATTGTCGTCGCGGCGTCGGCGGTGATCATCAGCGTCGGTTACGCGTTGGTCGTGGGATCCGCGCTGCTGCAATCGAATACCGACGAACCGATCTCGCCTCGCTACCATCCGTGCGAAGCGTTCTTCTGACAGGGCTTCATCATGACAGACGTTTGTATCGACCCGGCCACCGCGCAACAGGCCGGGGTGGACATCTCCACCAACAGCAATGAATCCCGAACCCGGCTCGAGCAACAATTCGATGAGATCGAACCGGCGCGGCAAGCGAACGACGGCTGGCAGAGCGGACCGGCGCTCGTCGATTTCGCGTCGGCGCGGAAACAGGACATCTTGTCCAGCCTGGCGGAACTCGAGAGCATCGGAAAGAAGATCGTCGAGGTCGTCAGCGCGCGAACCAGCGTCGACGAACGGTATGCGACCAGTCTCGGTCGGATCGGGAAGGCCGTGGACTCCATGTCCGAATAGCAGTGGTCGCGCGATCCTCGGCCTGCTCGGCTCTCACCCCGGCATTGCCGGCTTGTTGTTCAAGTTCAGCGGCTCGGTCCGCGGGAATGTCACCGGCAAAGCGGTCAAGGCCCGGTGGAACGGTCCTGGTCGCCAGCTCGGCGCATCCGTCGCGAGCTCGATTTCGGGGAGGGCGTCGAGGAGTTGGTCGATCGCTTCCTGGGCGATCAGATAGGCGATGGACTGGGCGGGGCACGCGTGCGGGCCGATGCCCCACGCCAGGTGGGATCGGTTGCCCGTCATATCGTCACTGCGAATGACGGGATCGTTGTTGCAGGCGGCCATGCTGATCACCACCGGCTGATGGGCGGGGAGCCAGACATCGTCGATCAGCATGGGCTGGCGCGGATAGGTGATCAGGAGGTTCGCCAGCGGGGGGTCGTTGAACAACACCTCGTCCACCGCGTCGCGGGAGGAGAGATTGCCGCCGAGCACGCTACCGCCGAAACGGTCCTCGGTGAGGACCAGCAGCAAGGTGTTGGCGATGAGGTTCAGCTCGAATTCGATTCCGGTGCCGTAGATCTGGGAGACGTGGTGGGAGACCTCGGTGTCGTCGAGGGCGGCCGGGTGTTGTTGCAGTACCGAGGTGATGTCGTTGCTCGGGGTGGCTCGTTTGAGGCGCACCAGACTCATCAGCGCCTCGCCGAGGATGCGGTTGCCCTGTTCGGCGTCGACGCCTTCGAGCAGTTTGGCCGTTCCGGCCGCGACCTGCGCGCCGATCTCGGGCGGGCAACCGAGCATCACGTTCACGAGTTCGAACGCGAGGGGGTAGATGTACTGGGTGATCAGTTCCGCCTTGCCGTCCTGGCAGAAGCTGTTGATCAGGGGAAGCGTGGCCTTCTCGACCGCCGCGCGCAACGAGTGCAGGTCGACGGCGTCGATACCGGCGGTGATGGCCTCACGGTAGCGGTGGAAATCGGCACCGGAACTTCTGCTGGCCATCGGGCGCCATTCCAGCAGCGGAAGAATCGGGCAATCCGAGGGCACGGTCTGCTGCCACACGCGCGGGTCTGCGGGAAAGTGTTCGGGGTCGTTGAGAATTCGTACCGCGGTGCGGTAGCCGATCACCAGCGTCGCGGGCACGCCCGGCGCCAGTTCGACGGGCGCGAGCGAGCCGTACCTGCTGCGCATTTCGCGGTAGACGCGGTGCGGGTCGTCGGAGAAATCCGGGGTGAACAGCGGGACTCGCGGGCCGTCGGAACTCGTCGGAGAGCCGTGGGCAACGGGACACATCGTCGGGCGGGTCGGGAACTGTGACGTAGTCATCAACCACTCCAGTTGTCGTATCGCACGCTGCGTCGAACTGCATGACGCGATGTCGCGCGCGTCGAAGGCTGCGGTAGTCGCACCGGACGACCCTGGCCGGGACGACCATCGGCAGCACGATGATCATTCGTGGTAAAGCGTTGGTGCGTCAGACGCCGAGGGCGCCCAGCGAATCGTTGTCGTCGATGGCCGTGGTGATGCGCCGTAACAGGGTCAGGCAGGTTTCGTTCGACTGCATCTTGGGCTGATAACTCGCACGCCCGATGGTGAAAGCCCATGCGGCGTAGGCGAACAGCGACTGCTGCCGGTAGAGCAACCAGGCGTCCTCGAAGGCCGGGGGCTTGCCGCCGGCCTCTCCCAGTTCGTGCAGGTAGGCCGCCAGCAGGTCCCTGTCCCATAGTCGGCGGTCTTCCGGCTCGCATCCGGAATTGACGGTGTAGGCGAAATCGTGTGCCCATCCGCCCCGCATCACGACCTGCCAGTCCACGAAACCCATGCGGCCGGCGCTCGTGCGGTAGGTCTGCCCGATGTGGGGATCGCCGTGCAGTAGTGTCGGCGGAACCTCTTCGGTCGCGATGGTGACCGCCCGCTCGACGCCGGCCCACAGCCGTTCGCTGCTGCCGTGCAGGGCGGGCGGAACAACCTCCTCCGCGCGGCGCAGGCCCACTTCGCACCGCTTCTTCATATCGATCGCGGACAGATACACATCGAGCATGTACGCCGGGGTGTTGAGGACGTCGATCGCCTCGGATTCCCAGAAGGTGCCGTGCAGGCGGGCGAGATTGCGGACCAGATCCTCGGCTTGCTCGCGGGTGATCGAGGCGGTGGGTTCGCTGAAGACGGCGCCTCGAGTCGCGGCGATGTCCTCCATCAGGGCGATCGACCGCCACGAGGCCGGGTCGGACGCGCCCCAGTATCCGATCGGCGCCTCGATGTCGACGGCGAGGCGGAAGTCGCGGAAGAACCGGGTTTCCCCGTCGATCATCTTTCCGCCGCCCAGCAGGATCCGCTGGCTGAAACTGGTGGTGGTCTTGGCGAACAAGCGGGTCGGCAACTGCGCCCGGGTCCCCACATCGTTGTATTCGACCGTGATCGCCACCCTCGTCGAGGTGCCGCTGCTGCCGTTGGACGTCTCGAAGCCCGACACCTCGGCCCCGGGAACATCGCGGCACAGCACCGCGGTCAGCCATTCGGGGGTGATCTTGTCACCGGAGATCGGCACGTCGGCGAGGGAGCGCAATCTGGGTCCGTGAATCTTCTCGCCCAGCATCCGGGTTCCGACGGTGACAGAACGACCGAGCAACCAGAGCTTGTGATTCACGCACGTATCTCGATTCCACTGTAAGACAACGATTATCCGAGCGATCCGGCGCCTCCACCGATCGCGGCGCCAGAGGCACAGTACCTTACATCAGTCGAAAGCGTTGTAAGACAATGAATTGGCCTCAGGAGACCGGCTCGATGCGAAAGACGGCGCAGCGGCCCGCCGCGTCCGCGAAGCTGTCCGGCGAGCCGAATTCGACCAGACCATTCCTGACGAAAGCTTGTGCACCCCTCGGATTTTGGACAGGAAACGCACGCAGCATCGGTTGGCGCTGCGGTTCGGGCACTTCGATCAGATTCACGACCCGCGATTTCCGGCCGCGAGCGAGCACACCGCGTCCTGCCGCGCGGGCATTCTCGACCCATTCGGCGTTCGGATAGGCCTGCACGAGGTACCGGTCGCCGTCGAGCTGTATCGGGGCGACGGGCGTGGTCCGGGGAATTCCCGTCGAACGACCCGCAACGGTGAGCAGGTGGATGGGGCCGAACGGCAGGCCGATGCGATGGGCGGTGACGACGATGCGATTGCGGAAGTCGCGCCGCGAGGGCGACCGATGCGGATTGCCCTTCCGGCCGATGCCCTCGTCGGTCGCGGTGAATCCGACCACCGCGACGATCACCAGAACGAATGCGGCTACGGCGCAGCCGGTTCGGGTGAAATGGAACAGTTCCCAGCGTCGCAGGATATCGGCGTAATTCGCCGGCGGGGTGCCCACCGCCCACCGTTTGATCTGCTGATTGATCGGCACGTTCCCGAATCGCGTCACCAGGAAGGAGAGCAACACCAGCACCGTCGCGCTCGCGACGATCCGACGCTGCCCTCCCCGCGCTCGCACCGCGAGCACCAAGGTACCGAGCACCGCCAGCGCCATCAGCGATTGCATGACGGGGCCGTTGACTCGCATGAGCGCGACATGGAACGTGAACCGAACATCAAGGGGCACTTCACGAAACGCGTACAGCACATTGACGGCGCCGTAGCCGAACGCCCCGGCCAGCAGACCGGGGAACAGGAGTGCGGCTCCCCGGACAAGTTTCGACAGCATCGAGACTCCCATCTGAGTATCGCAACATCGAGTTGCGATATCGTCAGCATGCCCGCCCGTTCGCGATATCGCAACTAGGAGTTGCAATGAGTTCGTCCGCGCCTCTGGGACGTGGACCGAAGGTCCGCGCCGCCGTGCTCGCCGCCACCGTCGACGAGCTGAGCGAACGCGGATACGCCGCGTTCACGATCGACAACGTCGCCCAGCGCACCGGAGTGCACAAGACCACCGTCTACCGGCGGTGGCCCGACCGCGACAGCCTGATCGCCGAGGCGCTGGCCGAGAGTGTCGCGGCGGAAATTCCCATTCCCGATACCGGTTCGGTCGACGAGGATCTCGGCGCGCTGGCCCGCAGCCTCGTCGCCTGGGCCGCCAGCGCCTCCGGGCGAGCCATTCTGGCCGTGCTGGTGTCCACCGCCGCAGGTCTGCCCGCACCTCCGAACTCCGCACGCCATGTCTTCCGCGACCGGATTCGGCAAACGCTGCCGGTGGTGACGCGCGCGATCGCTCGTGGGGAGCTACCCGAAGGCACCGATCCGGCGGAGATGATCAAAACGCTGGTGGCGCCGATCTACTTCCGCGTTCTGATCACCGGAGAGCGGGTGGACGACGGCACCGCGGACGCCGCCGCGAAGGTGGCTCTGACGGCCGCGCGTGCCGGACTGTTCACCTGAACGGGCGAGTGGGTCGCGCCGCTCACTCGTCGGTGGTCCCCGGCATCGTCTTGCCGCGCGCGGATGTCGTGATGCCCCATGCGGCGAGCCGCAGATGGTGCTCGCCGCTGTGCCAGTGCGTGATCGAGGCGTTCGGCACCGGCGGCAAATCAGCCGGTGGCGTCGCACCCACACCGGCCAGCACGTGTGCGGCGGTGACGACGATCGCGTCGTGGGCGACGATCAGAATCCGCTCGGCGGTGGTTCGGTCGAGGTCGGTGAGCAGATCGCGCATGCGCAGCGCGACATCGGCCGGCGATTCCCCACCCGGCGGCCGATAGAACCATTCGCCGAGGCGGGCGCGGCGCTCGAACTCCTGCGGCGCTCGGCGTCGAATGGCTTGCGGCGGAAAGAGTTCGAAGATTCCCATCTCGCGGTCACGGCAGCGTTCGTCGGTCACCATGGGGAAGGCGCCGGCGCCTTCGGCAGTGCGTGCCATCGCCGCCCAGGTCTGTTGCGCGCGCAGATACGGTGAGCACACCACCAGCTGCGGCGCTCGCTCCGGGTCCAGCCCGGCCAGCCACCGTCCGAGCCCGGCGGCTTGCTCGTACCCTGTGGGCGAGAGCTCGACATCGCAGTCGCTGCCGGGGAACGGCTCGTCGGCGCCGGCGCTGAACGCGGCATTGGCTCGGCTTTCGCCGTGGCGGATGATCCAGAGGTCGCGCAGGCGATACCGCGGCGGAATCCCAGACGAGCGGTCTTCCGGAGCCGCACTCGCCGGGTCCGGACCCCTTGCCGTCATCCGATCCTCCCTGTTTCGGTCCCCTACTTCGACCAGGATGCGCGTGCTCGGCGCGCCGAGTTCGATGGTTCTACACGAGCCGTTTCAGCGGGTTGCTCCGATCGAGAAGACGATCTCGATCAAACGGGTGAAGCGGGCGGTCAGGTCGGCGGCCGATTCTTCGGGATGCGCTCGCGCCCAAGCCATTACCGCGTCTACCGCGGCGGTCCAGATGCCGGCGAGAGCTTCGATATCGCGTTCGTCGGTGTCGCCCAGGGCGTCGAGGAACCGGCGTACGCCCGAGTCGGCGTGTGCGGCGATCCGGTGGCGGTAGCCGTGTACCAGGTCCGCCACCGCACCGGTCGGCGGTGCGGTCGGGTCGTGGATGATCCGCCAGGCGGTGCGATCCGGGCCGAGGGTGTCGAAGAGGCCGCGCAAGGCGTTGCCTGGCATCGCGAAAGGTGCTGTGGCGGGGTCCATTTCGTCGTCGAGGCGCTCCAGGAGCGGGTCGGCCAGCGCGGTCAGGCACTCCGCGTAGAGCTGTTCCTTCGAGGTGAAGTGCTGATAGACCAGAGCCTTGGAGATGCCCGCGCGCCCGGCGATGGAAACCATCGACACCGCGGCGAATCCGCGTTCGGCGAACTCCCGCATGGCGGCGATCAGGATCTCCTCGCGGCGGTCCTGCGCGGGCATGCCCTTGGTTCCGAGTCCGGCGGCCGTTGACATGCGCCCGAACTTACCCTACGGTCACTTGCAATGAAGTGACCGTAGGGTCATATAATCGTTCCGGAGAGTGCCTGCGATGACCCTGTGGGAACAGATCAACCAGCCGGTGACCTACGCGGTTCCGTTCTTCGTGCTCGCGATGGTCCTGGAGATCGCCGCCCTGCGCGGTCACGCCGAGGACCGCGCCGGCTACGACGTGATCGACGCGCGGACCAGCCTGACCATGGGCTTCGTCTCACTCTTCGTCAGCGGTGCCGCGAAATTCGCCGCACTCATCGGCTATGCCGTGCTGTACGTGCACGCCCCCTGGCACGTCGACCCGCGCAACCCGCTGTCGTGGGTGGCAGTCATGCTCGCGGTGGACCTGCTCTGGTACGCCTATCACCGCCTCGCGCATCGAGTCCGGGTGGTCTGGGCGGCGCATCAGGTGCACCACAACAGCCGGTATTTCAACTACGCGACCGCGCTGCGCCAGAAGTGGAATCCGTGGTTCGAACTATTGGCCTGGGTTCCGCTGCCGCTCCTGGGCGTGCCGCCGTGGATGATCTTCACGGCCTGGTCGTTCAACCTCGTCTACCAGTTCTGGGTGCACACCGAGACCATCGGAAAACTCCCTCGCTGGTTCGAATTCGTCTTCAACACCCCCTCCCATCACCGCGTGCACCATGCCAGCGATCGGGAGTATCTGGACCGTAATTACGGTGGCATCCTGATTCTGTGGGACCGCATGTTCGGCACCTTCCGCGCGGAGACCTTCCGCCCCACCTACGGACTCACGAAGAACATCGACAGCTCGAACGTCCTCACGCTCCAGTACTACGAATTCGGCGCCTTGTGGCGGGATCTGCGCTCCACCAAGCGAATTCGCGAATGGGCCGGATATTTGTTCGGGCCGCCCGGGTGGGAGCCCGGAGCCGCACGCACGGGCGAGATCGGCGATCGGATTCCCGAAGCCTGACCGCATCGGTATCGAATTCCGGGCGATAACCGTCTGCCCGAGCCCGGCCGGCAGTCGCGCCGATGACGCTCCTGTTACAAATCGGCTCTTGCCACGCCGGCCGAATGTTAACGGCGGGAGAGAAATCCCAGCACGTTGATTACGCGGCACGGCATCCGACTTCCGAAATCCCACGCATTCGGATGCCGGTCGCGTCGAGATATGTTGGCGGACAACGGATTACCAGCGCTCGACCACAACCGTAGACGGTGAACACCCGGCAACGTCGTATTACTCCGGATGTGACCATCACGAAACACCTGGGGCGTGAACTGAACCCATCGGTGAATCACCTCGATTCCTCACCGGTCCTCGTCACATCCCCAGGAGACAAGCATGTCCGCACCCACCGAAACCACCTCCGAGATCGACAAGGCGATCGAGGAGAACATCGCGAAATCGCTGTCCGAGATTCCGCATCCGGCGCTGCCGAAAGGCACCAATATCTATGGCGCCACCAAAATCTTTCCCGACTATCAGGCCGAGGCCGGGGAAACATACTTCACCCTGGTGCACGGGATCGCGCACGAGTCGTCGGTGAGTTTCGTGGCCGTCCTGCAGGCGACTCGGGCGCTGCGCAAGGGGTTCGAGTCGGCGATCTACTTCTATGGGCCGGGTGCGATCAACTGCATCGCCAACCGCGGATTCCCGACCACCGGGGACAGCGGTTTTCCGGGTGAGCAGAACATCAACGACGCGCTGTCGACCTTCATCAAGGAGGGCGGCAAGGTATTCGCCTGCCGCTTCGGTCTGGCTCTGCACGGGGCCCGCGAGGAGGATTTGATCGAAGGTGTCATCCCCGCGCATCCGCTGGATGTGCAGGATGCGCTGATCTACTACGCACGCAAGGGCGCGATCATCAACTCCACCTATCAGGTGTAGGCGGCCGGCATGACCGAGGTATCCACGCGAGTAGACCTGGCGCTACTCGGTATTCGCGTCGACGTGCCGGTGCAGCGCCGTTCCGGAGCCGGGCCCAGCGACGACGGTCATGTGTCGTTCGGGGGTGCCGGCGCTGCCATTCCCATCCGATCCGACAGCCCCTACACGCTGAGCGGGGATCGTCTGCTGCGCGACGGCACCGATCTCGGCGTCATCGTCGAGCCGGTGCGGCGGCCCAGGTTCTACGACCTGCGCACCGCCGAGGGCATCGGCTACGAGCAGATCGCGAGGCTGCACGGCACGGATGTGCTCGCGACGACGGTGGTCCAGACGTGCATTCGATACGGCGAGGACCAACGTTGCCGATTCTGCGCGATCGAGGCGTCGCTGGCGGCGGGCACGACCGTCGCGGTCAAGCGGCCCGAGCACCTTGCCGAGGTCGCGGCCGCCGCGGTCCGGCTCGACGGGGTGCGGCAGATGGTGATGACCACCGGCACCACCGCCGGAAAGAACCGTGGCGCAAGGCATCTCGCGCGCTGTGTGCGGGCGGTGAAGCGGGCCGTGCCGCAGCTGCCGATTCAGGTGCAGTGTGAGCCACCCGGGGATCTGTCGGTCCTCGCGGAGCTGCGGGCGGCGGGGGCGGACTCCATCGGCATTCACGTCGAATCGCTGGACGATCGGGTCCGTGCGCGCTGGATGCCGGGCAAATCGACGGTGCCGCTCGCGGACTACCGGGCGGCCTGGACCGAGGCGGTGCGGGTGTTCGGGCGCAACCAGGTGTCGACCTATCTCCTGGTAGGGCTCGGCGAGGATCCCGACGAACTGGTCGGTGGGGCACGGGAATTGATCGCGATGGGTGTGTACCCCTTCATCGTTCCCTTCCGGCCGCTCGCCGGAACACTCGCCGTCGACGTCGACAACGCGAGCGCACCCTCACCGGTGCTGCTCGAGGACGTAACGCGAAGGGTCGCAACCGAACTGCGGCGCGCTGGGATGCGCGGCGCCGATCAGGCGGCCGGGTGCGCGGCATGCGGCGCGTGCAGTGTGCTGCGCACCGCGGGAGGCTGAGATGACGACGATCGAAACGCCGCGCTGGTGGCTCGACGGATCTGTGGCATCCGGCAGGCCGTCTCCCGATTACTGTGTGCTGTCCGGGCATCCGAACCCGAAGGAACCGCCCGGCGGCTTCCTGATTCGCCCGGCGGATTCCCGGCAGCTGGCCGCCTATCGAACGCTGCGGCGCGAGAGCTTCGTGGTCGAACAGGGCCTGTTCCAGAGTAGCGATGCCGACGATATCGACGATCATCCGCGCACCGTCGTGCTGGTCGCACTGGCGTCGGACGGCACTGTGCTGGGTGGTGTGCGCCTGGCCCCCGCCACCGCCGAGGACCTCGGCTGGTGGACCGGCAGCCGGCTGGTCGTGGACTGTGGCCGCCGCACGCGCGGGGTGGGCAATGCCCTCGTGCGCGCGGCCTGCGCCTATGCGGAGAGCAACAACGTGCTGCGCTTCGAGGCGACGGTGCAGCACCGATACGCCGCGCTGTTCACCCACCTCGGCTGGATTCCGCTGGGAGACACCATGTTCGGCGGCGCACCGCATGTTCGCGTGCGCTGGCCCATCGACCGCATCGACCGGCTCACGCGCTCGACCAAGGCGATGCTGGGCCCGCTGCTGACCACCCTCGGGAATGACCCATTTACCCTGGGCGGCAGACACTTTCGCGGCGATGACGGTGCGCCGGTGCCGGGCAGCGATCTCGTCGCCGCATGTGACGCCATCATCGCCTCGATGGTCGAACGCGATCCGGAATGGGCGGGCTGGTGCGCGGCCCTGGTGAATCTCAACGATCTGTCCGCGATGGGCGCCGAACCCGTGGGGTTGCTCGACGCGGTCGCGGCACCCAGCCGTTCGCTGCTCACCCGCATCCTGCGCGGCCTGGCGCGGGCCGCCGACACTTGGGGTGTGCCCGTATTGGGCGGGCATACCCAGATCGGCCCGGCCGCACTGTCGGTGACCGCCTTGGGCCGCACCGACCGGCCCGTTCCCGGTGGCGGGGGCCGGGCAGGCCACGAACTTCGGCTCACCGCGGATCTCGGTGGCCGCTGGCGCGCCGGATACACGGGGCAGCAATGGGATTCGTCTTCCTACCGCACCGGGGACGAGCTGCGGGCACTGGGCCGGTTCGTCGCCGACACCGCGCCGGCGGCCGCGAAGGATGTCAGCATGGCCGGGATCGCCGGTACGGCGGGCATGCTGGCCGAAGCATCGGGTGTCGGCGCGGAGCTGGATGTGACCCGGATGCCGCGTCCGGCGAATACCGCACCGGCCGAATGGATCACCTGCTTCCCCGGCTTCGCCATGCTCACCGCCGACCGCCCCGGATCCGCGATCGGCCCCACCGGACCCGCCACCTCCGCGGTATGCGGCGTCCTCACCTCCGAACCCGGCGTGCGTTTGCGCTGGCCGGACGGAACCACCACCACAGCGGTGCCCGGCACCGTGACCGGATTGGGTATCTCATGACCGAATTGACCATCTCCGTGGCGGCCGCCGAATTCGGCCGCGATATGGAAGCCTGCTACGACACCATCTCGGCACTGATCGGGCAGGCTCGTGCTCGCGGCAGTCGGCTGCTGGTCCTGCCCGAGGCATGTCTCGGCGGCTATCTGCCCAGCCTGGGCGGCGGCGCCGAGAACGACGAGGCTCGGCAACGCCGGTTGCGCAGCCTGCCGCCCGCCCTCGCCCTGGACGGGCCCGAATTGGCACGGATCGCCGCCATGGCGGGGGATCTCGTCGTCACCCTCGGCTTCTGCGAGGCCGACGGCGAGCTGCGCTACAACGCCGCGGTGACCCTGTCCGGCGACGGCATCCTCGGCTCCTACCGCAAAGTGCATCAGCCGCTGGGCGAAAACCTCTGCTACGCCGCCGGTTCGGAGTATCACGCCTTCGACACTCCGATCGGGCGGATGGGGATGCAGATCTGCTACGACAAGGCCTTCCCCGAGGCCGCGCGCGCCCTGGCGTTGGACGGCGCGGAGATCATCACCTCGCTGTCGGCGTGGCCGACCGCCCGCACCGCCACCGCAGAACGGCTCGAGGACGACCGCTGGACCCAGCGCTTCGACATCTTCGACCGCGCCCGGGCCGTCGAGAACCAGGTGGTGTGGATCGCTTCCAACCAGGCCGGCACGTTCGGCTCACTGCGGTTCGTGTGCAGCGCCAAGATCGTCGGGCCGGGCGGCGACATACTCGCCACCACCGGCACCGCGCCGGGACTGGCGACCGCCACGGTCGATGTCGGCCGGGCACTCGGGCTGGCCCGCGGCGGCGGCATGTACAACCTGCGGGACCGGCGGCCGGAAGTCTACGACAGCGTGGTCGCGCGCCACGGGGTCGTCGGACAGCCGTCGCTGCCGGAGGAATTGGCGGCCGCACATGCCTGAGATGACCCCGCCGTTCGTACCCGCCGCGACTTCCGGAGGGAAACCGTGACTCCGCAACCCTTTTCGATCGAACACCACGAGGTGGTGGTGATCGGCGCCGGGCAGGCCGGGCTGTCGATCAGCTGGTATCTGACCGGGCGCGGGATCGATCATCTCGTGCTCGAACGCGACACCATCGCGCACGAATGGCGCGACACCCGCTGGGACAATTTCACGCTCGTCACTCCCAATTGGCAGTGCGTGCTGCCCGGATACGGTTACAACGGCCCGCAGCCGCACGGTTTCATGACGCGTGACGAGGTCTATGCCTGGGTGCGCGGATACGCCGACACCTTCGATCCGCCGGTGCGCGAAGGGGTGGCCGTCACCGCGGTGACCGTGGCCGCGGGCGGCGGGTTCGAACTCGAAACGACCGGTGGGCCGGTGCATTCCGATCAGGTCGTGGTCGCCGTCGGCGGATATCACATCCCGACCGTGCCGCGCTTCGCCGAACGGCTGCCCGGCTCGATTCGGCAGGTGCACTCCGCCGAATACCACAGTGCCGCAGACCTTCCCGAGGGAGCCGTTCTCGTCGTCGGCACCGGGCAGTCCGGCGCCCAGATCGCGGAGGACCTGCACCTGGCCGGTCGCGAAGTCCATCTGGCGGTGGGCAGCGCGCCTAGAGTGGCCCGCTTCTACCGCGGACGCGACTGTGTGGCATGGCTGCAGGATATGGGCCACTACGACATTCCCATCGAGGATCAGCCCGGCGGGCTGGGCAAGCGCGAGAACACCAACCACTACGTGACGGGCCGCGACGGCGGGCGCGATATCGACCTGCGCCGCTTCGCCCTCGAGGGGATGCGGCTCTACGGGCGGATGACCGATATCTCCAGCGGCACAGCGCGTTTCGACCCGTCGCTGGAATCCTCGCTCGACGCCGCGGATGCCGTTGCCGAGAGCATCAAGGATTCCATCGACGACTACATCGATCGTGCGGGTATCGACGCGCCCACCGAACCGCGCTACCGGCCGGTGTGGCGTCCCGAGCACGAAGTGACCGAAATCGACCTGACCGCAAGCGGAATCACGTCGGTGGTGTGGTCGGTCGGTTTCCGGACCGACTACCGGTGGCTGCGCGTCGGGGTCTTCGACGGCGAGGGCCATCCCTGCCACAATCGCGGTGTCACCTCGGTCGAGGGCCTGTACTTCCTCGGCCTGCCCTGGCTGCACACATGGGGGTCGGGCCGGTTCGCCGCCGTCGCCCGCGATGCCGAATATCTCGCGGATCGGATCACTGTCACCGCCCGCGCGACCGCCGCCGCCTGAAGCGAATTCTCATGGCCGTCACCCGGATCGCCGCCGTCGCCGCTCATTTCGGCACCGGCATCGCCCGCGCCCTCGACAAGATCACCGGCATCGTCGACCGGCTCGCCGCCGACGGCGTCGACCTGCTCGTGCTGCCCGACGCGACGCTCGGCGGCTATATCGGCGACCTCCGCAACCCGGATCCCGCCACCGGGCCGGAGGCCATCGATCCCGAGGGTCCGGAGATCCGCCTGCTGTGCCGGCTGGCCGGGGCCATGACCATCTGCGTCGGCTACGCCGAACACTGTGAAGGCACGCGCTACAACGCGGCGGTCTGTCTGACCGGCGACGGCGTACTCGGCCGCCACCGCAAGGTCCACCAGCCCGCCGGTGAACACCTCGCCTATTCCGCCGGGGATCGCTTCTGCGCCTTCGACACCCCGGTCGGCCGCCTCGGCATGCTGATCGACTACGACAAAACGTTCCCCGAATCCGCGCGCACCCTGGCCCTCGACGGTGCGCGCACGATCGCGGCGCTGTCCGCGTGGCCGGCCAGTGTCACCGACCGCGCCTCCCGGATGCCCAACGACCGCCAATCGCGTCTGTTCGATCTCTACGACCAGGCTCGCGCGGCCGAGAATCAGGTCGTGCTCGCGTCCTCCAATCAGACCGGCATCACCGGATCGCTGCGGTTCCTCGGCCAGGCCAAGGTGGTGGGCCCGGGTGGCGACATCCTGGCCAAGACCTGGTCCAAGGGCGGCCTCGCGGTGGCCGATATCGACGTCGACGCGGAGGTGGAGCGGGCGCGCCGGGTGCTGCGGCATCTCGCGGAACGCCGCGTCGACGCCTACCACAATCTGATGACCGGTAAAGGCGGTTACTGATGCGCATCGCACTGCTCACCTACTCGACCAAGCCGCGAGGCGGGGTGGTCCACACACTGAATCTCGCCGAGGCGCTCGCGCGTCTCGGTGCGGAGGTCACGGTGTGGACGTTGGGCCGGGGCGGCGACGCGGGATTCTTCCGCCCGGTGAATCCAACTGTGACGGTACGTGTGGTGCCGTTCGAAGCCATCGACGGCGAAGCGGTCGGGACGCGAATTCTGCGTTCCATCAGTGTTTTACGCGCCGCGTTCACTCCCGTGGACTACGACATCGTCCATGCCCAGGACTGCATCAGCGCCAACGCGGTCGGCCGATGCGTTCGCACCATCCATCACCTCGATACCTTCACCACACCCGAACTGGCCCGCTGCCACGACCGTGCCATCACCGACCCCTATGCGCATATCTGCGTCTCCGCCGCGGTCGCCGCGGATGTTCACGCCGGCTGGAATCTGCGTCCCGCCGTGATCGCCAACGGCGTCGAGTACGACCGATTCGCCTCCGCCGCAAGCGATTCGGTCACCGCATCGACCGCCCGTCGCAGCTGGCAGCGATGCCTCGGTCCCTACATTCTGGCCCTGGGTGGCATCGAACCTCGCAAGGGCAGTATCGATCTGCTGGAGGCTTTCGCGCTGCTCCGCCGCGACCACGCCCAGCTGCGCCTCGTCTTCGCGGGCGGTGAAACCCTCTTCGACTACCGCGAGTACCGGGGTCGATTCGACGCGCGCGCAACCGAACTGGGCATCCGGCCCGTCATCCTCGGCACGGTCGCCCACGACGCGCTGCCCGCACTCGTCGCCGGAGCCGCGCTGGTTCCGTTCTTCTCCACCAAGGAGGGGTTCGGACTGGCGGCCATGGAGGCCTTGGCCGCAGGGGTTCCGGTGGTCGCTCGCGAGCTTCCGGTGCTTCGGGAGGTCTTCGGCGACGCGATCTCCTACGCCACCGATCCGACCGGAATGGCGGCAACGATGGCACAGAACCTGCCGCGCGACACGGCGCGCATCGACCGTGGCAGGGCACTCGCACACCGATATGATTGGGAGACAGCGGCTCTCGCGCACATGGAGTTCTACCGGGCCCATCTCCGAAGTCCGCGGGTTCGAGCGGATTCCGATGCCATAGTGCCCGAGCCGACCGCGGAACCCTTCGCCCGGCAGGGTTGATCGGACCGGGGTGTCGCTCGGGCGGAATCAGCCCAGCGCTGCGCTCGCCGCCCGCAATTCGCCCAACGCCGAGAGAACATGCCGCGCCAGTTCGTCCGAGGCGTCCCGCTGCCCGTCGGTCCATTCGGCGAACCCGCGTTTGAAGGCGAGAACTCCCAGCTCACTGGCGAGGGCCGCGGTCGGATCCGGTACACCGCGCGCGATGAGCGCCTCGGTCATCGCGGCGGCCAGCCCGACGCTCTTGAGGGCGTCGCGCTCCTGTAGTTCGGCGCTGGCGGCGACGGCCGCCTTCAGACGGGGTGCGAGCTCGCGGTTCATGGGACCCATTGCCGCCGAGGCGCGTTCGAGGCCGGCGGCGACCGCCTCGAGGGGTGTGGCACGTTCGGGCGCTTCGGCGATGCCCTCGGCCAGTAGCCGGCTCAGCGTCTCCTGGCCGGCCACGAGCAGTTCACGCTTGTCCGGGAAGTGCCGGAAGAAGGTGCTTTTCGTGACACCGGCGCGTTCGGCGATCTGCGCGACCGTCGTCGCGTCGTATCCCTGCTCGGTGAACAGGTCGACCGCGGCGACGACAAGGCGTTCTCGTGCGCCCGGTTCCCATCGACCCATGGGTTCATCATAAGTGATGGGACAAGAGTCCCGTCACCGTGGTAGCGTGACGGGACAAAGGTCCCATCACTGGAGGAGTTATCCATGCGCGTCTTCGTCACCGGCGGCACCGGACTGATCGGTTCCGCGGTGGTCGCCGAACTGCTCGGCAACGGCCACACCGTGCTCGCGCTCGCCCGCTCCGACGCGTCCGCTGCCGCCGCCGAGGCCACCGGCGCCGAAGCACTGCGCGGCGGCCTCGCCGACCTCGACGTCCTGCGGGCCGGTGCCGCTCAGGCCGACGGAGTGATCCACCTGGCGTTCGGCAACGACTTCAGCAGCGCCGATGCCCTCGCCGCCACCGTCGCCGAGGAAAGTGCGGCCCTGGCGACGATGGGCGAGGAACTCGTCGGCAGCGACCGCCCCTTCGTCACGGTCTCCGGGACGCCCAGCGTGGCGGGCCGAACATCCGCCGAGACCGATCCCGTATCAACCGACGGGCCCGTGGGTGGCCGCGGGCGGGCGGTCACGGCCGTTCTGGATTTGGCCGCGCGCGGGGTCCGGAGCACGGCCGTGCGGATGCCGCGCACGGTGCACAACCAGGGCACCGGCGGATTCGCCGGCCTGCTGACCAACATCGCCCGCCGGACCGGGGTCTCCGGCTACCCGGGCGACGGCACCCAGCGCTGGCCGGCCGTCCACGCACTCGACGCGGCAGTCCTGTTCCGCCTCGCCCTGGAACGGGCGGAACCCGGTACCGCCTGGCACGCCGTCGCCGACGAGGGCGACCGAGTGCGAGACATCGCGGAGGTCATCGGGCGGCAGCTGAACCTGCCCGTCGAGTCCGTTCCCGCGGATACCTACGGCCCGCTCGGCCCGATCTTCGCGGCCGACCAGCCCTCGTCCAGCACGCACACCCGTGAGGTGCTCGGCTGGGAGCCGACGCACCCCGGCCTGCTGGAGGACCTGACGAATATCCGCCCGTGATCGGTTGCGGGCGTGGCGACGGTGTCGGTTACCGTGCCAGGGTGAACGCCCGCATGCGCCCGCTCGGTGTGGTCGTGATGGGGGTTTCCGGCACCGGGAAATCGACGGTCGGTCGTCTCCTGGCCGACCGGCTCGGTATTCCGTTCGCGGATGCGGACGATCTCCACTCGACCGCCAATATCGCGAAGATGTCCGCCGGGATTCCGCTCACGGATGAGGAT
This sequence comes from Nocardia sp. AB354, assembly GCF_049538315.1. Classification (NCBI taxonomy): domain Bacteria; kingdom Bacillati; phylum Actinomycetota; class Actinomycetes; order Mycobacteriales; family Nocardiaceae; genus Nocardia; species Nocardia sp. AB354. The sequence continues at coordinate 31,666 of NZ_JBMVFU010000016.1, forward strand.
CGCGCGCCCTGGCTCGCCGCGGTCGGGGGGTGGTTGCGCGAGCGGATGGCCGAGGAGACCGGCGGTGTGATCGCGTGCTCGGCGCTGCGGCGGCGGTATCGCGATATCGTGCGGGCCGCCGCGACCGAGGTGATTTTCGTGCATTTGATCGCCGATCGCGACGAATTGGTGGCTCGCATGTCGCGCCGCCGGGGCCATTACATGCCTGTGTCCCTTGTCGATTCGCAATTGCGCACGCTCGAGCCGCTGGACGCCGACGAACGCGGAGCCGTGCTTCACACCGATCGGACTCCGGAGGTTCTCGCGGACGAGGCCGCCGCGCTGGTGCGGTCGATGTCTCGGTGATCGGGAGGTTTGCCCTGGCCCGCTGCCGGGAGTTCTAGCTTCGACCCGTGCCGCGCAACCAGACCTTTCCCCATCTGCTCGCTCCCGGAACCATCGGGCCGATGACCGTCCCCAACCGCGTCGTTCTGCCCGCGATGGATATGAACCTCTGCGAAGACGGGGAGATCGAGCAGGGCGATATCGATCATTTCGTCGCGCGGGCGGCCGGTGGGACGGGGCTGATCATCACCGGGTGCTGTGCTGTCGCCTATCCGGTGGGCTGTGCGAGCACCAAGGAACCCGGGCTGTCCGAGGACCGGTTCATTCCCGGGCTCCGGGCGCTCGCGGACGCCGTCCACGCCGCGGGCAGCAAGTTGTGTGTGCAGATGACCCACCACGGCAAGATCGCCCGGATCGATACCGTGCAGGGGCGCCCGCTGCTGGTTCCGTCGGCGCCGAGCGGCTCCGCGGATCTGTCGGCGCTGGCCGACAACACTCCGGAAGAACTGCAGAAGCTGGCCGCCGTCACGGGCGGTAAGCAGGCCACCTATCGCGAGGCCACGCAGGACGATATCGATTGGGTGGTGCGTTGTTTCGCGGAGGCCGCGCGACGGGTGCGAGCGGCCGGCGGTGACGCGGTCGAAATTCATTGCGCACACGGGTACATACTCGGCGGCTTCCTGAGCCGGGCGGACAACAAGCGGACCGATGAATGGGGTGGCTCGCTGGCGAACCGGGCGCGCCTGGCGGTCGAGGTGATTCGCGCGGTCAAGGCCGAGGTCGGCGATTCGCTGGCGATTCTGGTGCGGATCGCGGGCCGTGAATTCGGTGAGGACGACGCGCTGACCACCGAAGAGGCGAAGCAGGCTTCGGCGCTGTTCGAGGCGGCCGGTGCCGACGCGATTCATGTCACGGGCTGGGGACGTAACCCGTTCTCCAATTTCACCGATGGGCCGCTACCCGACCACGTCGGCGCCTATACGGAACTGGCGGGCGAGGTGAAGAAGGCCGTCTCCATTCCGGTGATCGCGGTCGGCCGGGTGCTGCCGGAGATCGGCGACAAGGTCATCGCCGAGGGGAAGGCGGATTTCGCGGCGATGGGGCGGCAATTGCTCGCCGATCCGGACTTGGTGAACAAGCTGCGCGCCGGGACACCGCAGAACGTCCGGCCTTGCATCAATTGCTATGTGTGCGTGCAGGAGAACTTCTGGGACGACACCCCGTTGTGTGCGGTGAACCCAGCACTCGGCAACGAGAAACTCCTTCCGCTGGTTCGCAGCACGACCGCGAAACATGTCGTCGTGGTCGGAGCCGGTCCCGGCGGGCTCGAGACCGCCCGCCTCGCCGCCGAACGCGGCCACCGAGTCACGGTGCTGGACAAGGCCGATCGCCTCGGCGGCACCCTCTGGTTCTCCAGCCTCACCACGCCCGACAACGAACGGCTGCTGAACTGGCTGAAGGTTCAGGTCCAGCGACTCGGCATCGACATCCGTCCGAAGACCGAGGCGACCGTGCCGTCGATCACGGCGCTGAATCCCGACGTGGTCGTGGTGGCTACCGGGGCGGTGCGGGATCGCCCGGCAGTTCCCGGCAGCGATCTGCCGCACGTGCACACCGGTGACACGTTGCGCGCCTTGATGACCGGTGTGGGCGATGTTTCGCGGGTGCCACCGTTGCTGCGTACCGCCGCGAAGCTGGGCAAGATTTCGGGGGTGACGAAGAGTCCCGCCGCGATCCGGTCGGTGACGCGCCACTTCCTGCCGATGGGCAAGAATGTGGTGGTGATCGGGGGTTCGCTTGTCGGACTGGAACTTTCGGAGTTCCTGGCCGAACGCGGGCGCGCCGTGACGCTCCTCGAGGAAGGCCGACAGCTCGGTGTGCCGATGGCGATGCCGCGGCGGTGGACGGCCGTTCGGCATGCGGGCGAGGCGGGCGTCACCATTCACCGGCACGCGACCGTACTGCGAATCACCGAGCAACACGTCGAGTTTCGCGTCGGCGAGCAGATAGCGACCGCGCCGGCGGACATGGTCGTGGTGGCCTCCGGGGTCTCGGCGCAAGCACCCCTGGCCGATGCGCTGGCCGGGGTGGTTCCCGAAGTGCATGTCGTGGGTGATGCCGGTTCCGTCGATTACATCGAGGGCGCGATCCACTCGGCATGGAAGGTCGCGGCCGCGTTGTAATTCAGACGCGCAGGAGTTTCCTCATCCCCCACCGCAGTCCGCGTCCCAGCGCCACCAGGAAGACTGCGACCACAGCCGAACCGAAGGCGCAGCGCAGCCAGTACGCGGCGCCGACCGGGGCCTCCCCCATGGCCGCGTGCAGGCCGTTCTGCCACGCGGCGGCGCGCACGACGACCGCCGTCACCACGAAGCCACAGATCAGCAGGATCGGGACGCGGTGGCGGCCGAAGCGTTCGTCGATGTCGATCCGCCAACGGCTCAGCGTCCAGCGCAGCAGACCGGACACTCCGATAGCCAGCGCCACCGGCACACCGGTCAGGATGGCCTGGGATACGGAGGTACGTGGCAGCACGGCCGGCAGCAGCGACATCACGACGGCGAGGGTGACGGCGACGACCGTATCGATGCGCGGACGCACGTGGAGAGACCGGTGCCGGCGGGGCTTCGTCGTCGCGTTCGCCCGCGGGGTTGCGCTCTGCATCGTCACGGCGCTTACCCGGCGGCACCGGCTTCCGCGACGGCAGCGGCGGCCGGGAGCCGAGCCGGGCGCAGGCGCCGCCACGCCACGATGCCGACGATCGCCGCCGAGACCGCTCCCACCGCGGCGGGACCACCGACATGGAGCAGCTGATCGCTGAGCCGTTCGCCCGACAGCTGCGTGCCGAACAGGAACTCCGGATCCGGCGTCGCGTAGTTCTGCCGCCGGGAATTCAGGTCGACCCCCGTGGTGGCGACCGTGGCCAGGACGTCGCAGCGGGCGCGGGCGGCGGCGTCGGTGCGCGTATCGCAGGCGGCGTGCATGCGGCGCTGCAGGGTGGCGTCGATGGCCTGGCGTGCCCACGGCTGCAGCGGTTGCTGCCGCTGTTCGGCGTAGCGCAGCATGTCGTAGCCCAGGTCGTGCGCCTTGCACGCCTCGGTGAACTCGGCGGGAAGCTGGATCGGCGACGAGCAGTCACCGTCGGGATCGACCAGGATCCCGTCCTCGACCACCGGCCGATAGCCCGCCTCGGCCGCGAAATCAGCGGGCAGGGCCACCGACCACGGGTGATCGCCGACCAAATCGGCCACGGCGGCCCGAGCCGGCAGATTCTCCACGCCCGGCTTCGCCACCGCCGCCGAGGCGGGCATGGCGGGCGCGAAGGCCAGCGGGACCATGGCGGTCATCGTCGCCAGCAGCACCGAGACGACCACCTGGCGAACCTTGCCCAGGCGTCGTGGCCGGCGATCTCGGGCGGGTGCGGTGGACGTCGATTCCGGCAGGGCGCGCGGCCCGGCCGAACCCGGTGATGCGTCGGTCATGGATGCCGAAGGTAACCGATTCAGCTGAGAAAGACCGACTCGTGGGCCTCAATCCCGCATCAGCCCGATCCAGATGTGGTCCCGTGCGCGGGTCAGCGCCACCATGGTCTGCCGTGCCGCCAGCTCCGCCCGGTCGCGCTCGCTGCCGCGCAACCGGTCGACGGGCGTCGTCGGCGCGTCGGTGAGGTGGAACACCGCGGCGAAGTCCATCCCCTTGGCGCGGTGGACGGTTCCCACCTTCACCGCATCGTGCTGGGTGCCGTCGTAGTGTTCGAGGGAGACGGACGGGATCTTCTTGCGGCGCAGTGCTGCTCGGATTCTCTCGGCCTGGCGGTTGGTGTCGGTGATCACGGCGATGTCGGAGTGCGGATATCCGGAAGCGGCCAGGGCGGCGACCACCTTCTCCTCGGCCCGCGACCGGGAGAAGGTCTCCGCGCGGGCCGAACCACCCGCCAGCACGACCTCGCTGTCACGCAGGACGAATCCGGGGGCGCCGTCCAGGTCGTCGACCGTATTCGTCGCGTCGACCCGCTTGGCGTAGTCGTGCACGGCGGCGCGATTGCGGTAGTTGGTGCGCAGCACCGCGCCGCGGCCGACGATCGGGATGCCGGCATCGGAGAGGCGCCAGCCGCCGGGATAGACCTGTTGCTGACCGTCGCCGACCAGCAGCAGCGGTGAGGTCGAGGTGCCGCCGGCGATCTGGTGGACGAGTTTGAGTTCCATCAGGGTGAAGTCCTGAACCTCGTCGACCACCACCAGGTCGTAGGGCGCGTCCAGCGGCGCCGCGCGCAGTTCGTCGATCGCCAGATCGATCACATCGTTGAAATCCACCGTCGCGAGGTCCTGCAGCGCCGCCTGATACGGCAGGTAGAGGTGCGTCCAGACGAGCTCGCGTTGCGGCTTGTCCAGACGCAAGCGGTTTCGGCCCACCCGATCGATCTTCAGGTACAGATCGCGGTCGATGCCCTGGCCCTTGATGACCCGATGCAGTTCGTCCTTCCAATAGCTCGGATTCGGTTCGATGGGTTCGAGGTGGCGGCGGGCGTTGCGCCAGGCGTGATAGAACGCGTTGTCGCCGCTGCCCAGGCGGCAGCCGATATCGCGACTGCGGAGGAAATGAGTGGTCCAGGAGTGGAGCCCGGTGAATTCCACCCGTTCACCCGCGTGCGGGGCGAGGCGCCGGAATCCCGATTCGTGATAGGTCGGCAGCGTTCGCACGAAACTGGTGAAGAGCTGCCGCCCGGCGCCTTCCTTGGACAACCGCGCCATGCGGTGCAGGGCGACGACGGTCTTTCCGGTTCCGGCGGGACCGCTGAATCTCGCGGGCCCGTTGTAGTTGCGGTAGACGAGGTCGAGTTGGGCCGGATCGAGGAATGTCATCCATTCGCTGAACGGTCGCTTCAACGCCCGCGCTCGTTCTTCTTCCCGCAGCGTCGTCGCGTCGAAAAGCCCTTCGGCGGGTACGGTTTCGGGCCCGGCGCCGCTGTCGGCGGACAGCAGCGCGAACCAGGTGTTGCGTTCGGCGACAGTCATCGCGATCTGCCGGGCGCTGCGGCTGGACAGGCTCGCTTCGGCGAACAGCCGCGCGGCAATGGTCGTCGGGTCGACCGCGACGTAGCGGGCCTCGGCCGGAGTGTCGGCCGCCTCGTCCATCAGCAGCAATACCTCGATCATATGCGGCACGTACCGGGTGCGGCCGGCGGTGAGATTCGCGAACGTCTCCTCCGCACGCCAGCGGATCCGGCGTAGTTCCGCGGCGGCCGGCACCACGTCGGTGCGGACCAGAGCGAAGACACCGCCCGGGCCGACGGCGTAGGCGTCGAAGCGATCCGAACGGCTGTTCTCGCGTTCCACGAGCACATGCCAGCCGTTGCGCATCAGCGGCACCGACAGGAATCGCCGCCAGGCCGGCGTGAGGACGGTCAGTTCGCCGAGCTGTTGCGCCACCCGCTGACGCCGCCGCTCGAAATGAATATCGGGCATCTCGGACCCCCTTGCCGGCGTAGCCGGGCGGGTCCTTCGGTGGAGCCGCCACACCCCTGGCTACCAAAACCTCTGTCTATCAAGGTATTACATTGCACAAGGGAGCGCAGAGGATATGGTGCGGCGAATGTCGGCGGGAGCGGTTACACCGGCTGATCGCGTTCGGCGGCATCGAGATCCGGCGCCCACGCGACGCCGTTGATGTGACTGCCGCCGTCGACGAACAAGGTGTTCCCGGTGAGATAACGCGATCCGTCGGAGGCGAGGAAGACCACCACGGGCGCGATGTCGTCGTACGGATCTCCGATGCGTCCCATCGGGTTCGCCGCGTCCGCCATCGCTTCCATCTCGGGATGTTCCCCCAGGACGCGCTGGAAGCTGCGACTCTTGGCGGCCGGGCAGACCGCGTTCACCGTGACGCCGGTGGGAGCCCATTCGCGGGCGGCGGTGCGGGTCAGGGCGCGCAATGCCTCTTTCGCGGCGTTGTATTCGAGCGAACCCATATGAGCGTTGACGCCGTTGAGGCTGCACATGTTGACGACTCGCCCCCACCCACGGCTCTGCATATACGGAAACGCGGCGCGCATCGCCCAGAACGGCCCGTAGTAGCCGAGGGCGATGCCGTGGGCGAGTTGTTCGTCGGACTTGTTCTCGACGCGGCCGATCGTTCCGCCGCCCCAGGCGTTGTTGACCAGGATTTCGATGGATCCGTAGTCGGAAATCGCTGTCCCTACCGCGTTTTCGACGTCGGCGCGTTCGCGGATGTCGGCCGCGACGAACCGGCCGCCGATCTCGTCGGCAACCGCGCGACCCGATATCTCGTCGAGGTCGGTGATCACCACCCGTGCGCCTTCGTCGGCGAAGCGGCGGGCGATTCCGGCTCCGATGCCGGCGGCGGCACCCGTCACCAGGGCGACCTTGCCGGCGAGTTGGCCGCTCATCGCGCCACCCCTTCGATTCCGGCGGTCAGCAGATCGCGGGCCGCGGGATCGCCGTCGACCGTGCGGGTGGTGCGGGCGGTGATCTGCCAGCGGCCGTCGATCCGGCGCAGGGTGAAGTGGTTGGCGCCGGTGCGGGCCACGACGTTGCGGCCGTTGTGCTGGACCACGAGGATCGATTCGCAGACCGCGACCGCGTCGTCACCGTCGACGGTGGCCACCGCCGGACCGTGGAAATGCAGGCAGCCACGCTCGATCAGGCCCTGATGAGCCTCGGAGGCGACCATGGCGGCGACATCGGCGCGACCGCGCATCTGCCAGTCCTCGACGTCGTAGGTGCCGTCGGCGGACCACAGGTCGGCGGCGGCGACGTTGCCCGCGTCGACCAGCGGGCCGTACGAGGCGATCAACCGCTCGATCGCGCGTTCGTCCTCGACGCGGGCGAGACGTCGGTGCAGGTCGGCCAATTCGGTCACGGCGAGATCCTTCCGATGGGCAGGCGGCCGGACATCGCCGCGACGTCGGCGGTCCGGTCCACTCGCATCGAGTAATAGCGCGGACCACGCAGAGGTGGTGGCACCGTTCCGCCCATCGGGACCGGATCCGCACCGGCTGATCGGTTCCGGTGGCACGGATCACCACGATTCGGACGCCCTGATTCGACCGGACCGCACCGATGTAGCCTGTCCAGCCGGTGGCGGTGGCGGCCTCGGGCCCGTCACGCCGCTTCCCGCATCACCCTCTTCACGTCTCGGAGGTCTGCCATGACGACGTTGTCCTCGCCGCGTCCGGACGATCCGGCGGCATCGCCGAACCGCTACGAGCGCTTCGTCGCGTTGGGCGACAGCCAGACCGAGGGGCTGTGGGACGGTGACGACGGCAGCGGCTTGCGCGGCTGGGCCGATCGGCTGGCCGAGCGCCTGGTTCAGGACAATCCGGAGATCCGGTACGCGAATCTGGCGGTGCGTGGTCGCCGCCTCGCCGAGATCCGCGACGAACAGCTCGACGCCGCTCTGGCGATGGAACCGGATCTGGTCGGCATCTGCGCGGGCATGAACGACGTCACGGCGCCCGGCACCGATCTCGTGGCCGCACTGGACCTGATGGAGGAGCTGTACGCGAAGCTGACCGCCTGCGGCGCAACGGTTGTGACGACGACCTTCCCGGACGTGCGCCGGATCGTGCCACTGGCCGCCCGCTACATCGGACCCCGCGTCGACCTGATCAACGATCGAATTCGCCTGTGCGCGAGCCGATACGGACTGCGCCTGGTGGATCTGTTCGGGGCTGCCTCGATGGTCGATCTGCGCATGTGGAGCCCGGACCGGCTGCACGGCTCCGAACTGGGCCACGAACGGTTCGCACTGGCCGCCGCGGAGGCACTCGGCCTCGACGGCGCCGACCACAGCTGGGCCCATCCGCCGGACGGCTCCGAGCGGTTCCGCGCGGCCGGCGCGGGCGGCGAACTCGCCTGGGTCGCAGCGACATTGCGTCCGTGGGTCTGGCGGCGGCTGCGCGGCGTGTCGACCGGTGCGGGCCGACCGGCGAAACGCCCGGAATTGCTGCCGGTCACGCCCGGCGGAATGCCCTGAGAAGCCGGACAATTCGCCGCGGCCGAGTTTGTCCGCTTCGCCGGAAACCGAATTTTTCCTCGGGTCGGATCACCCGCAGCCCCCGTCGATGCGGTAAACAATTCGGGTGGACAGTGACGGTCGACAGGACCGACGCGGGCTGAAACTCCTCACCGACCGCAGCGCCGAGCCGGACGGATTCGTCGCGTCGGCATTCGAGCCGATCCGGCTGACCCAGGCGCGTCGCTGGGCCGAACTGTCCGTCGCCGAACTCGCGGACGCGGCAGGTCTGTCCGCCGCGGTCGTCGAACAGTACGAGATCGGCGCCGTGCAGCCCGATCCGGACGTTCCGGCCGATCTGGCCCGGGTCTTGAAGGTCCCCGTCGAGTACTTCGCCACCGGGCGCCCGATGTGCCGGATCGACGCCGCGGACGTGCATTTCGACGATCCCGGTTCCGCGTCGGCGTCGGATCGCGCGAAGGCGGTGGTGTTCGCGGAGTACATCTGGGAGTTGGCGTACACGCTGGGCTGCCGGATGCGGTTTCCGGCGCTCGACCTGCCCGCCCTCGAGCAGGGACTATCACCCGCCGACGCCGCGCGCCTGCTTCGCGACCACTGGGGAATCGCTCCGGGCCCGCTGGCGCATCTTGGCGCGACCCTCGAGTCGCGCGGCATCGTGGTGGCTCTGGCGCCGGCGACGAGCGCGGCCATGGCCCGGGTCGGCACCTACGCCACGCACACCTGGGGCCGCTCGCTGATCGTCGTGGCCGCACGGCATACGCAATGCGTGTACGGCTACCGGTTCGCCTGTGCGCGCGCACTCGGTCATCTGCTGCTGCACCCCTGCCCGCTGCCGGGAGATCGAACTCAGGCGCTGGAGGCCGACCGGTTCGCCGCCGAACTGCTCGTTCCCGCCGAGGAGATGGACCGGCTGTGTCCGTCGCCGATTCACTTCCCCAGCCCGGCGGCGCTCGCGCGCCAGTGGGGTGTGCCGACCGAGGTGATCAGGCGGATCGTGCGGGACCGGACGCCTCGGATGCGCAGCATCGAAGCGACCCGGACCCTGCACCACGACCGCGAGCCGGTCGCCGAATATCCCGGCGAGGGCCCCGGCCTGCTCGCGGAGGCCGTGGTGCGCGCGCACAACGCGGGGTTCGGGCGTACCGAACTCACCGACGAATTGCGGTGGAACTCATGGCTTCTCGCGGAAGTCCTCGGCGAGGCGCAGATCGGCCCGCACCTGTCGGTCGTGCACTAGCGGCTCAGCCCCGCACTTCCCGCATCACCTTCGCGAACCCCTCCATCGCCGGCTCCAGCACGGTGACATAGGAAAAGCCGTACCGTTCCCGGCGTTCACGCATCTGATCGGCCATCTCGGCGGGCGTGCCGATCAGCAGGGTCGGCGCGTCCAGGACCTCGTCGACGCTCAAATGATCCATCTGCGCGGCGATCTCGGTGGCGGCGGCCTTGCGGTCGGTCGTTTCGACGACCTGCTGGACGAGGATGTTGAATTCCGGATCGCGGTCGTACTCGGTGACGAAACGCCGTGCCGCGGCGACGCGTTCGTCGACCGTCTCGGCACTGGACAGGCGCATCGAGCCGTCGGTGGCGCCGGGGACGGGTTCGCCGCCGGTGAAGGCGATGATGTCGGCGTGGCGGGCGGCCAGCCGCAGCATGCGGTTACCGCTGCCGCCCAGCAGGATGGTGGGCCGCGGTTCGGGCAGCAGCCGATGGAGTTCGGTCAGGGTCTTCTCGAGGTGGTCGACCCGGGTTCGGGGGGTGCCGAATTCGATCCCGGCTTCCTCGAACTCGTCTCGCACGTAACCGGTTCCGAGACCGAGTTCGAGCCGGCCGCCGGTGAGCTGGGCGGTGCTCACCACGTCGCGGGCCAGCAGGACCGGGTTCCAGAACGCGGCGTTCAGGACGAAGGTGCCCACTCGCGGGCGTTCGGCGGCCTGCGCGGCGGCGAGCACCGACGGGAAGGGCGCCGGAAGTTCCAGGTGGTCGGGGACCAGCAGCACGTCGTAGCCGAGGGATTCGGCCCGTCGACATTTGGCGGCCCACTCGTCGGCCGACCCGGGGCTGAGGAAATTGACTCCGAAGCGGAATTCGCGCACCCCACGACTCTATAGACGGCTACTCGGCCATCGCATGGTCGCGTTCGACCACGCTGGTCGGCACCTTCGGCAGCGCGCTCGGATGCTCGGTACGCAGCCAGGCCAGCAGTTCCTCGCGCACCGCGCAGCGCAGCGTCCACACGTCGTCGGCGTTGCGGGCCGACATGGAGGCGCGCACCTGGATGCCGAAGGGGGTGCTGTCGGTGACCAGCAGATTCCAGCTGCGGCCGTCCCAATCGTCACGGGTGCGCAGATAGTCGCGCAGATGTTCGCGTAGTTCGGCGACCGGCGTGCTGGTGTCCAGATAGAGGAAGACCGTGCCGGTAATCTGCGGGCCGCCCTTGGACCAGTTCTCGTACGGTTTCGAATTGAAGTACGAGACCGGCATGGTGAGCCGGCGGTCGTCCCAGATGCGGACCGTGAGGAACGACAGCGTGATCTCCTCCACCGTGCCCCACTCCCCCTCGACCACGACGGTGTCGCCGATCTTCACCGAATCACCGAACGCGATCTGCAGGCCCGCCACGAGATTGCCCAGCGTCGACTGCGCGGCGACACCGGCGATCACGCCGATGATGCCTGCCGAGGCCAGCAGCGAGGTCCCGAGGGTCCGCAGATTCGGGAACAACAGCAGGATCGCGACCGCGGCGGTGGTGATCGCCAGCACCGTGGTGATGATGCGCCGGACCAGGGTCAGCTGCGTATGCAGCCGCCGCACCTTGGCGATGTCGAGGGTGCGGTGCGCGTACTTGTCCAGCGTATTCTCGGCGACCGCGTCGACGGCGCGCATCACCACCCAGGCGGCGGACAGGATCGCCACCGCGGCGAGGATGTTGAGCACGACGGCGTCGTGGCGCAGGTGGATCTCTGCCAGCGGATAGGTGAAATGCAGGGCGATCGTCGCCAGAAACACCTGCAACGGCAAGTGGACGCGACGCAGTAGACCGGGCAGTCGGTTAGCGGGATGCTTCTGCGCGGCGTGATTCAACAGGCGGTCGACCACCGCGCCGAGTGCGATGGTGACCGCGAGCGTCGCGGCGAAGACCACCAGCGGTCGAAGTACCTCCTCCAAGGCTTCCAACTCCTTGCGATGGCTGTATCTCGGGCTTGCTGTCTCTCGGGTTTCCAGCCACGCTACCGAGCGAAGCCGGAGGTCGCCGCCGCTCGTAGCTGTGCGAAATCCGACACTTTCGCGACCTGCGCCGACGCGGTGAATAGTGTTTCACCGCAAGGCTTCCGGGTATTTTCCTCGCTCCTCCGGGGATCGCTCCAGGCCGACACGCACCGCATGCGCCGGACGATACGCGCCGGCTCCGTCGCGGGGCGTAGCCGTGGATACGCCCGCGGGCGCAGGCACGATTCCCCGAACCGTCCTACGCTGGGTGCATCGTGATTTCGTTCTCCCGGTGAGGCGGTTGCCATGACCGATTTCGACCCCGCGGTGTTCGGGTCGCCGAGCGTCCGCGTCGGCACGGCCGAACGTGAACAGGCCGCGGCCGCGCTCGGCGACCATTTCGCGGCCGGGCGCCTCGAGCTCGACGAATACGACGAGCGCGTGAGCCGCGCCTATGCCGCGAAAACGGCCGCCGACCTGATCGTCCTGTTCGCCGACCTGCCGCGTCCGCAACCAGCCCCGCCGGCCCGTCCGCAGCGCGAGCAGCGGCGGCCACGACCGATGTTCCCGGTCCTGCTGCTGGCCGCCGTGGTGGTCGGGGTGGTGATCGTCGCCACCACACATATGATTCCGTTCTTCGTCTTCCCGGCGCTGTTTTTCCTGTTCATCCACCACCGCCGCGGATACGGCCCGCCCGGATACGGCCCCCGGCGGCACTACCGGGTGTGAACGCACGGCACGGAGCCGGTTCGCGCGGACATGCGCAAGATCGGTCAAGCGCGAGATAACCCGCGCCGACCACACTGAACGGTGTGACGACCGGACGTGACCGATTACGGGAACTGCTCGATTCCGTTCTCGACGAGAACAACACCACGCTCAGCGCGATGGCGCAGGGGGCCTTCGTCTCGCCCTATCACTTCTCCCGGCAATTCTCGCGCGGCACCGGCGAGTCGCCGGTGGCGATGCGGCGGCGGGTGCTGCTGGAACGCGCCGCCTGGCAGTTGAGTGGTGGGGCGGCGGTGACGGACGTGGCCTTCGCCGCCGGATACGACTCGGTCGAGGGGTTCAGCCGGGCCTACAGCCGCGCCTACGGACATCCGCCCAGCGCTACGCCGGCCGCATCCCGCACCCGTTGGCTTCCCGCGGTGAACGGGATCCATTTCCATCCGCCGATGTCGCTGTGGGTGGAGGGCGAACCGAAAGGCAGACACGATATGGATCCGACGTCGCTGCTGCTGCACCACGACGTGGAGGACACGCGCGAACTCCTCGACAGGGCGAAGAGCCTGGACGACGATCGGTACCGGCGGCAGCGTTCGACGGCGGCGGTGCTGTCGTGGGACGGACCGGACGCATCCATCGCGACCGTCCTCGCGACCCTGGTGTGGACCAAACAGGTGTGGCTGGCCTCGATCGAAGGCACCGATCAACCCGACCGCGGCTGCGACGACCTCCCCGAGCTGACGCGGCGATTCGAGCAGGTGGTGCCGCGATGGCTGGATACCGTCCGCGACATCGACCGCCGCGGCGGCTGGGACGACACCCTGATCGACGCCCTGTGCGAGCCGCCGGAGAGTTTCGTCCTCGGCTCCGTGATCGCCCACGTTCTCACCTATTCGGCCTACCGGCGACTGCTGGTACGCCAATGGATCGACAGCGAATTTCCTGATCAGACAACAGAACACGACAACGGCGACCCGATCATGTGGTTGCGCAAGAGAGGATGACCATGCCCCGCACCGTCTACTACACCGCCACCACCCTGGACGGATTCATCGCCACACCGGACCATCGGCTGGACTGGCTGGTGACCCGGCAGGTCGACAACAAGGGACCGATGGGTTATGACACGTTCATCGCCGATATCGGCGCCATCGCCATGGGCGCCAACACCTATCGGTGGATCCTCGACAATCATCCCGATATGGAATGGCCGTACGCGATGCCCGCGTGGGTCCTCACCCACCGCGACTTCGACCCGCGCACCGACGGGGCCGACGTGCGGTACACCCAGCAGCCGGTCACCGTCGTGCACAAGGAGATGACCGAGGCCGCGGCGGGCAAGAGCATCTGGATCGTCGGCGGCGGCGAGCTGGCGGGGCAGTTCGCCGACCACGGTTTGCTGGACGAGGTGTGTGTATCGATCGCGCCGATCACGCTCGGGGCGGGACAGCCGCTGCTGCCCCGCCGAGTCGAGCTGAAGCTCACCGAACTGGCCCAGAACGGCGAATTCGCCTGCGCCCGTTACACTCTCGTCCGCTAGCCGCGACCGCGCTCGAGGCCGTTCGCGTCAGGCGCCGGGCGGCGGAGGCAAGGGACGGCCGTCGGGGCCGGTCGGCGGCGGGCACGGCTGACCGTCGGCGCCGGTGGGCGGGGGCAGCGGCTTGCCGTCCACACCCCGCGGCGGCGGCAGCGGGCGACCGTCCGGGCCGATCGGCGGCGGCGGGCAGCCGTTCTGCGCGGCCGACGGTTCGAGCGCCTGATGCTGTACCGGTGCGAGCGGAGCCGCCGCCTGCGCGGCCGTCAGGCCGAAGCCCGCGATCGCGGCGGAGGCGAGAAGTGCGGCAGTAGTGCGAATCATGCCGATTCCTTGTCTCGAAAGGTGTTGTCCGTCATGGGTTTGGACGCTCCCGAGACGCGGCGGTTCCACGGAACCGGAGATGTGAGTCAGCTCACAGTCGGGCGGCGGTGAGGACCATGGTGGCGTACGGCATCGTGAAGCCGCCGCCCATCGCGTCGATGGCCGCGCCGACGCCGGCGAGCACCTGATCCACCACCTCCGCCGGAGCTCGCGTCAGCGTGCCCTGGGTGGGCATCTGGTCCAGCCACTCGTCGCGGGTGTAGCGACGCTCCCAATCGAAGCGCCACCGCTGCACCTCGCCGAATCCGCCGGCATCGCGAATCCCGTCGGCGGAGTTGACGAGTATCGGCTCGTAGGGATCCACTGCCCGGTCGGGGTGGGCCGGCGGACGGAACGGCGAATCCGGGAGCAGCCGGCGGTAGACCTCGGCGAAGGCCTCGGCCACGGCGGGCGGCAACTCGAAGACGTGCCAGAACAACGCCAGCAGACCGGTGGGACGCAATGCCTGTGCCGCCGTGCGCGCACCCTCGATCGGATCGATCCAATGCCACGCGGTCCCGGACACCACGGCGTCGAAGACGCGCCCGGCCGGATCCCACTCCTCGAACCGGGCCACCTCCGCGTCCAGACTGCCACGGCGCGCGAAGTCGGCCATCCGGGCATCGGGTTCGACACCCAGCACGGCGCATCCCGCGGCCCGGAACTGCCGCGCTTCGATGCCGGTTCCGCAGCCGGCGTTCAGGTAGCTGCGGCCCGGGCTCGCGGCGACGATGCGGTCGATCATGGCTTGCGGATACGGCGGGCGGGTGCGGTCGTAGCGGGCCGGATCGGTGCCGAAGGATTCGCCGGTCGACCGGCGCTGGTCGGGCGTGATCGCCGGTGCGGGCGGTTCGGTGGAGGACATGCGCCCACGCTAGGACCCGCCGGCGCGATCGTCAACCAGAAGTTGACGAAGAGAGGATTGTCAATGTGTGATTGACGTGAACTCGCGGGTTCCGGCTCGTTGCCTGCGCTGCTCACCGTCCCCACGCGAGGGTTATTCGCGTCGTCGCCAGAAAATCCGCGGTCAGTTCGCGCAGGGCCAGGAACTGCCCGCCCGTCCCGTATTTCCTGCGCAGACTGCCGAAGTCGGTGAACGCGGCCGCGGCGGCGATCTGATTGGAGTCGGGGATGCGGGTCGGGAACAGCCGCGGCAGCGTGCGATTGGCCTGCAGGATCTCCAGGGTGGTGCGGTGGACCGCCGAGGAACGCCGGTACTTGGTGACCACGACCCCGAGCTCCTCCAGCGGGTCGCCCCAGCGCGCGGCGAGGTGGCGCAGATGCGCCTGCACCGGCGGAATTCCGTAGGTGGACATGATGTCCGGGATGGTGGGGATCATGTACCCGTCGGACAGCCGCAGACCGTTCTGGGTGATCGGGCCGAGATTCGGCGGGCAGTCGACGAGGACGTAGTCGTAGTCCTCGAGCACCCCCGACAGCGCCCGGGCCAGCACCGTGGTGGGCTCGCCGTGGCGCAGTGCGGGCATCTCGTCCTGCAGCGCAATCAGTTTCGGCGAGGCGGGCAGCAGATCGACGGTGGTGACGGCGTGCATGGGCGACACCTCGTGCTGGATCAGCGGGCGCACATCGGGCGCGGGCCGCCCGGCCAGCGCGGCGGCGAAGATCGCGGCCAGGGTCTGGCCGGCGGAATCCAGTTCCACCGAGCGGTTTTCGCCGACCATCATCGCGGTGAGATTGGCCTGCGGATCCAGATCGATCAGCAGGACTCGCTTGTCGAATTCGGCGGACAGAATTTCGGCCAGCGCGGCGGTGGTGGTGGTCTTGCCCACCCCGCCCTTCAAGTTGAAGGTCGCCACCACGTACGGGCGCGAGCGGCCCGGCGTGCGCTCGTTCTCCCAGATCCGTTGCGGCCGTTCCAGCCGCAGCACCCGGCCGGCCCGGGTACGGCCCAGCCAATCGAAACCGTCCTCGTCGCCCGTCGCCGCGTTCGCCGGCTGCGCGGCGTCGACCGGACCCACGACCTCGACCGATTCCGTGCGCTGTCCGGACATTGTCTCGCTTCGTAACTCCACCAGCCCGAGAGCCTCCATTCGCACAACCGTCGGCACGGTGCGCTACACCTTAATGATCGACACGCGCTGCGGCACTGCGCGACACCGGCCCGCGAGGCGGATATTCGACGACTTTTCCTGCGATATTGCACGTTCGGCGCGGTGGGCGGCGAAGATACCAGAGTGCGAACGAAATTCTCCTCCGAACTCGCGGCGCTCACCGAAGAGCTCGCTCATATGGCTCGGTTGGCACACGAGGCGGCCGAACGCGCCGCGGTGGCGATCGAGAACGCCGATCTGACCGCTGCCTACGAGGTGTTCGCGCTGGAGGAGAGAATCCAGGCCGAGCACGCCAAATGCGAGGACCGGTCGGTGATTCTGCTCGCCCTGGAGGCGCCGGTCGCGCGGGATCTGCGCAATGTGGTGACCGCCATCCAGATCGCGGAGGATCTGTCCGGCATCGCGGGCGGGCTCAGCCGGGTGGCCGACGGTGTGGTGCGGAAGTTCCCGGAACCCGTGGCGCCCGAGGACATCACGCATCAACTCTCGGCGATGGCCGCGGCGCTGGTCGACCTCACCGCGGCGGCCATCGCGGTGATCTCGGCCCAGCAGGTGGAACCGGACACCACGCTGATCCCGCCGGATCCGGCGATCGAGCAGCTCCAGCAGCAACTGCTGCGGGCGGTCGCCGACGACGGCTGGCAGCACGGCAATGCGATGGCGGTCGAAACGGCCCTGCTGGCACACCATTTCGAGCGCTGCGCCGCACACTGCGTGCGGATCGGGCGGCTGATCCGGTTCTTCCACACCGGGGTACCGCTGTCGGCGCAGACCGACGAGGAGTGAGCCGAACTCACACCCGGGCGGGAGCGCGTAAGACCCGAGGCAGTCCCCGACTATTTCCCACTCAGCCCGCAGAGTCTCTCGGCGAGAGATACGCCGGCAGGACCGCATTCACCAACCAGACTCCATTGCCGGTGCGGTAGAACGACTGCCCGTCGCGATGCATCCGCCCGGCCGCGACGTCGAAGACCACCGGGCGCCCGTGCCTACCGCCCACCGCGCGTGCGGTTTCCAGATCCGCCGACAGGTGAACCGCATGCCGGCGCATCGGACGCATGCCACCGCGAACCGGCACCAGCGAATTCCGTCCGGCGGGCTCCCGTCGTGCTCGGTGGCGGCCTCCGTGGTCACGCGCACCACCGTCTCCGACCGCGTCGCTCCCCCAAGGCGCTCCGAGCCTACCCAGTAACCTGGGCGCATGACAGCTGTTGCAGATCGTTCACTCGGCCCGGAACTGGCACGTACCGAGAGCATCGGCCCCGACACCGATGTCCTCGTGGTCGGACTTCTGTCCACCGACGACGGGCCCGTGATCGCCGCGGCCGACGTTTTCGACGGGGTGCTCGATGCCGGCACCCGGGAGCAGTTGCTGGCCTCGCTGCTGGCCGTCGGCGCGAAGGGCAAGGCCGAGGAGCTGACCCGGATCCCGGCCCCGGACGGGCTCGGCGCGACCAGTGTGCTCGCGGTCGGACTCGGCGGACAGGACGCGCTGGATGCCGAGCAGATCCGCAAATCCGCCGGTGTGGCCGCCCGCTCGCTCGCCGGCACCGCCACGGCCGTCACCACGCTGTCCGGACTGGATCTGGGCGCCGCCGCCGAGGGCTTCTACCTCGGCGCCTACACCTTCACCACGTTCAAGTCCGACAAGTCCGCGCCCAAGCCGGCCGAACAACCGCTGCAGCGGGTCGAATTCCTGGTTCCCACAGCCGATTCCGGCGAAGAGGAACTGTTCCGCGCCCAGGCCGTCGCCGAGGCGGTCGCGACCGCGCGCGATTTCGTCAACACTCCCCCGAACGCGCTCTTCCCGGCCGAATTCGCCGAGCGCGCAGCCGAATTGGCGCGGGCGGCCGGACTCGAGGTGGAGATCCTCGACGAGAAGCAGTTGGAGGCGGCCGGTTACGGCGGCATCGTCGGCGTCGGCAAGGGCTCCTCGCGCCCGCCGCGGCTGATCCGCATCACCTACTCCGGCGGGGACACGAAGGTCGCCCTGATCGGTAAGGGCATCACCTTCGACACCGGCGGCATCTCGATCAAGCCGGCGGCCAATATGGAAAATATGACCTCCGATATGGGTGGCGCCGCGGCGGTCATCGCGACCACCCTGGTGGCGGCGCGGCTCGGGCTCCCCATCACGGTCACCGCGACGGTGCCGATGGCCGAGAACATGCCCTCGGCAACCGCGCAGCGTCCGGGTGATGTGCTCACCCAATACGGCGGCACCACGATCGAGGTCATCAACACCGACGCCGAGGGCCGGCTGATCCTGGCCGACGCGATCGTGCGGGCGGGCGAGGACGATCCGGACTACCTGATCGACGTCGCGACGCTGACCGGCGCGCAGATGGTCGCACTCGGCACCCGCACCCCCGGCGTGATGGGCACCGAGGAGTTCCGCGACCGGGTCGCGCGGCTGTCGCAGGAGGTCGGCGAGAACGGCTGGCCGATGCCGCTGCCCAGCGAATTGCGCGCCGACCTGAATTCGAAGGTCGCCGATATGGCCAACGTGTCCCCGCACCGCTGGGGCGGCATGCTGGTCGCCGGAACCTATCTCAAGGAATTCGTGCCCGAGGGTGTGCAGTGGGCGCATCTGGACGTGGCGGGTCCGGCCTACAACACCGGCGGGCCGTTCGGCTACATCGGCAAGGGCGGCACCGGCGTTCCTGTGCGCACGCTGGTCGCCGTGTTGACCGATATCGCGGGCGAATAAGCGGCGCAAGGGCATTCGAGAACCCGGCGGCACGCTCGGACGTGGTCGTCCGGGGTCTCGGTCGGCGTGTGACCATCACCCCGGGTAACTCCACGAGTGATTTCGGCTCAGACATCAGCGCGTCCCCGCGGCCCTTGCGACGGGGCGCCGCTCCCCGCTGGATCAACTTGCGGATATCTGTCCGCGGACGCTTACTCCGCGGACAGATCCCGCAGATCGGCCTCCAGCGCGCGCTTACGCTCGATGCGTTTGCGGGCGTCGTAGTCGCGCATGCGCTGCGGGTAACCGGTGCGGCCCACGTCGTAGACGGGAATCCCCAGGCGGGTCGACAATTGGCGTGCGCCGCGCTCGCCCACGACCCGGCGCGTCCATTCCCCATCGGCGGCGATAAGTATCGCTGTGACATCGGTCACTGTCGTCTTGGGTTCGATATACGCCTCGACGCCCACGTGGGTGCGCACCCAGTCGGCCAGATACCGGATATCGGAGGCGTCGGCGCCTCTACCCGCGCGGCCGCCGCGGAAACGATCGAGCAACCCCACGGCCGCCTACCTCCTGTTCGCGTGTCGGGTGCGTGCGCTCCCGATCCATCGATAGTGCCAGCTGTCGGGCATTTCGGGCGGATGCCCAGGTCCGCCGCGGACACCGTGTCCCGACCCGGCGGTTTCGCGCGGGGTGTCGAATCAGACACGCCGAGCCCGACGATCGTCATCGAGGCAGCTCTCCGCAGCGGCACGGATGCTGCGATGTCGCCATGGGCCCGCCGACCGCCCGCCCTGTGGTACGTATCGCAACGGCGAGTGCAAGGATGGAGAACCGGAACAAGAACCGCACGGATCTCCGGTGCCACAGGAATGTTCGGTGGCAGTCGGGTGCTCGCCGCGACCGCGGCGCGCCCCCGCCGAGAGACGAACTGTTGTGAACCCGTCGAGCAGTTAGAGGAGTCAACGGACATGGCCTTCTCCGTCCAGATGCCAGCTCTTGGTGAGAGCGTCACCGAGGGCACTGTGACCAGGTGGCTGAAGCAGGAAGGAGACACGGTCGAGGTCGACGAGCCCCTGCTCGAAGTGTCCACCGACAAGGTCGACACCGAAATCCCGTCCCCCGCAGCGGGTGTACTCACCAAGATCGTGGCCCAGGAAGACGACGTCGTCGAGGTCGGCGGCGAACTGGGCGTGATCGGCGATGCCGGTGAGGAATCCGCGCCGGCGCCCGCCCCTGCCCAGGAAGCACCTGCGCAGCAGGCACCCGCGGAATCCGCGCCCGCGCAGGAAGCGCCCGCCCAGCAGGCCCCCGCGCAGGAGGCTCCCGCGCAGCAGCCCGCGCCCGCCGCACAGTCCGGCGGCGCCGCCGACGGCACCCCGGTGAAGATGCCGGAACTCGGCGAATCCGTCACCGAGGGCACCGTCACCCGCTGGCTCAAGCAGGTCGGTGACCAGGTCGAGGTCGACGAGCCGCTGCTCGAGGTCTCCACCGACAAGGTCGACACCGAAATCCCCTCGCCGGTGGCAGGCACGCTGCTCGAGATCAGCGCGAACGAGGACGACGTGGTGTCGGTCGGCGGTCAGCTCGGCGTGATCGGCAGCGGTTCGCCCGCCGCCGCGCAGTCCGCGCCCGCCCCGGCTCCGGCGCCCGCCCCGGCTCCGGCGCCCGCCCAGCAGCAGGCACCCGCCCAGGAAGCGCCCGCCCAGCAGGCCCCCGCACAGCAGGCACCGCAGCAGGCTCCGGCCCAGCAGCAGGCACCCCAGCAGGCTCCGGCCGAGCAGGAAGCGCCCGCGCAGCAGGCGCCCGCGCAGCAGGCTCCCGCGCAGCAAGCTCCGGCCCAGGCCGCGCCGTCGACCGCGTCCGGCAACGGCGAATCCCCCTACGTCACCCCGCTGGTCCGCAAGCTGGCTCAGGAGAACAACGTCGATCTGTCGACGCTGAAGGGTTCCGGCGTCGGCGGCCGCATCCGTAAGCAGGACGTGCTCGCGGCGGCGGAGGCCACCAAGGCTCCGGCCGCTCCGCAGCCCGCCGCCGCTCCGGCCGCCGCTGCCGCGCCGTCGGCTCCGGCCGGCGCCCGTCCGCAGCTGCAGGCACTGCGCGGCACGGTCCAGAAGGCCAACCGCATCCGGCAGATCACCGCCACCAAAACCCGCGAATCGCTGCAGACCACCGCGCAGCTGACCCAGACCCACGAGGTCGACGTCACCAAGATCGCGGCGCTGCGGGCCAAGGCCAAGAGCGCATTCGCCGACCGCGAGGGCGTCAACCTGACGTTCCTGCCGTTCTTCGCGAAGGCCGCCGTGGAGGCGCTGGGCGTGCACCCCAACGTCAACGCCTCCTACAACGAGGACACCAAGGAGATCACCTACCACTCCTCGGTGCACCTGGGCATCGCGGTCGACACCGAGCAGGGTCTGCTGTCGCCGATCATCCACAACGCCAGCGACCTGTCGCTGGCCGGACTGGCCCGCGCGATCGCCGATATCGCCAACCGCGCCCGCACCGGTGGCCTCAAGCCCGACGAGCTGGCCGGCGGCACGTTCACGATCACCAACATCGGCAGCCAGGGCGCCCTGTTCGACACCCCGATCCTGGTTCCGCCGCAGGCGGCGATGCTGGGCACGGGTGCGATCGTCAAGCGCCCGATCGTCATCTCCGACAACGGCAGCGAGTTCATCGGCATCCGCTCGATGTGCTACCTGCCGCTGACCTACGATCATCGCCTCATCGACGGCGCCGACGCCGGCCGCTTCCTGACCACCATCAGGCACCGGCTGGAGGAGGCCGCGTTCGAGGCCGATCTCGGTCTGTAAACAGCTGGGCGACACGACGATTCGGTGACGACATGAAGGTTGTGATCGCCGGTTCGTCCGGACTCGTCGGGACGGCGCTGGTCGCCGCGCTGCGTCGAGACGGGCACGAGGTGGCTCGCCTGGTGCGCCGTCCCGCCGCGGCCGAGGACGAGTTCAGCTGGGATCCGGTGCGGGCACAGGTGCCCGCACCGGCCCTGAGAGCGGCGGATGCCGTGGTCAACCTCTGCGGCGCCGGACTCGGCGCGCGGCGCTGGAACGGCAGCTACAAGCAGCAGTTGCGCGACAGCCGCATCGGCCCGACCGATGTGCTGGCCACCGCGGTCGCCGCCGCCGGAGTGCCGACGCTGGTGAACGCCAGCGGCGTGCATTTCTACGGCGGCGACACCGGCGACCGGGTGATCACCGAATCCGATTCCGCCGGAACGGGTTTCCTGGCGACGCTGTGCCTTGACTGGGAGGCCGCCACCCAGCCCGCGGTCGACGCCGGGGTGCGGGTGGTGCAGGTGCGCAGCGCGGTGGTGCTCTCGCGTCACGGCGGCATGCTCGCCCTGCTGCGGCCGCTGTATTCGATCGGACTGGGCGGGCGCCTCGGCAGCGGGCGTCAGTATCAGCCGTGGATCTCACTCGACGACGAGGTCGCCGGCATCTCGTTCGTGCTCACGAATCCGTCGGTGCGCGGACCGGTCAACATGGTCGGCCCGGCGCCGGTGACCAATGCCGAATTCAATCGGGCGCTGGCGCGGGCGCTGCATCGTCCGGCTCCGTTCATCGTGCCCGCCGTCGCATTACAGGCCGCGGTCGGCGAACTGGCCCAGGAGGCGATCCTGCGCGGCCCGCGCGCGATTCCCACCGTGCTCGAGGAGGCGGGCTACACCTTCCGCCACGAAACCATCGGGCAGGCGCTGGCCTCGGTGATCGGCGACAACCGCTGATCGACCACGGTCCGCGCTGGTGTTCTCCGGCCACGCCGCCGTAGGCTCGAATGGCGTAATCGGCTCGGTCGCTGTCCGGCGCCTCGTCGGAAGTCGCACAACGCAAGGCGGACAGCGGGTCATCGCGCGAAGAAGGTGACCGGTGTGGCACAGACGGCTCCCCAGGCTTCTCCTGGGCCGCGGACGCGCTCGCCTCTCGTCCCGGCGGCGGCCCGGCAGGCCCTGCTGCGCGATGGTGTCCACCTCGTGCCCGCCGCCGTCACCACGTCGTGGCTCGGCGTGGACGAACGAGCATGGGCCCGTTTCCACGCCCACTGGGACGCGCTGCGCCCGGACGAGTACGCCTCCGAGCGGGGAACCCGCAGACTGCGGCGCTACGGCCTGTTCTCCTTCTCGGCGGCGACCGGGCAGTTCCGTCGGCTCCCGCAGGAATACTTCGTGCAGCCGGAGGCCACCAATCCGCTCTATGTCGGCAGGGACCGCATCTTCGAGCCCCTGACGGATTCGTTCGTCGCCGCGCCGGTTTTCCGCGCTGTGCTGCGGCTGCTCGGGCGATTCGCGACGACGCTGGACGACCCGCCGGAGTGGACCGTGAAGGTGCACCCCTTCCGAGTCGTCGCCGCCGCGGACGCGCGGGGGCTGCCCACGCCGGAGGGCCGGCACCGCGACGGTGTCACGCTGGTCGCGTCGCTGCTGGTCGGTCGGCGAAACGCCACCGGCGGGGTGAGTTCGGTCTTCGACACCGACGGCAGGCAGTTGGTGACGGCGACGCTCGGCGAGCCCGGAGATCTGCTGCTGGGCGACGACCGCCGCACTCTGCACAGCGTGTCGCCCCTGTCTCCGGTGGATCCGAGCCGGGCGGCCTACCGCGATGTCCTGGTCGTGACGTTCGCCCCGGAACCGCACAGGAGGTGAGGCGATGGCACCGCCACGGTCAGCGACGGATACGAAGATCCTGCCGATCGTCGTCGGACTGGCCTTCGCCTTCACCATCACGGTGGTGGACCCGCTGGTGCTCAACCTCAACCTGCCGCAGGTGAGCCGCGCTCTCCACGTTCCGCCGCATCTGATCGGGCTCTTGGGTGGAACCGCGACGCTGGTGATGGCCGCCGCGGTCCTCGCCGCGGGCAACCTCGGCGACGCGTTCGGACTGGAGCGGCTGCTCACGCTGGGGCTGATCGTCGTCACGGTCGCCGACCTGTTGTCCTTCTTCTCGCCCGGTTTCGGCTTCCTGCTGGCGATGCGGGCTCTGGCCGGACTCGGCATGGCCGCGCTGCTGGGCGGGCCCCTGGCCCTGCTGAAAACGTCGGTGCCGGAGAGCAGGCGGGCGGCGGCCATCGGCATGCTCATGGGCGTCGAGATGGTCCTGTGTGGTGTCACCCCCGCGCTCACGGGCTGGGTGGTCACCACCGCCGGCTGGCGGTTCCTGTTCCTGCTCACTCCGCTGCTGGCCGCGGTCTCGCTCGTACTGACCGTGCGCTATGTGCCGGAGGCTGCTCGCACCGAGCGCCGACGGCTCGACGTCGGCGGGATCAGCCTGTTCGGGATGACACTGACGACACTGGTCATCGGCCTGGCGGCAGCGCAGAACGGGATCACCCGCCCACAGACCTGGCTGACTCTGGCGATCAGCGCCACCGCCGCCCTGCTCTTCGTCCGACACGAACGCCGGGCACGCGAGCCCGCACTGGACCTGGCCCTGTTCCGCAGCTCCGGATTCTGTCTGGCGTTGACGGCGGCCCTCACGCTGAACCTGCTCGCCGCCGGGCTGGGTTTCGTCCTCGGGCAATTCGGCAGTACGGTGCTGGCCTTGTCGCCCGAAGCCATCGGCCTGCTGTATCTGCCCGGCACCCTGCTGATCGCCGGCGCCGTCGTCTTCGCGGGCCGCGTGGTCGGAAAGACCACTCCGTGGCCGGTGATGGTCGCGGGCCTGCTGCTGCTGGCGGCGAGCGGATTCGTGCTGGCAGCCACCGCGAGCCCCACGATGGCGCTGTGGCTGCTGGTAGCGGTCGTCTGGCTGGGCAACCTGGGATCTCTGGTCACCTCGGTCTCGGTGTCGGAGGCGGTTCTCGCCGAAGCGCCGCCCGGGCACTCCGGCACGGTCGCCTCCACCCAGCTGGCGTTCGGCATGATCGGCTGCGCGTTCGGGCCCACCGTCTATCTGCTGCTGTTCCAGTTCTTCTTCCGGCAGGCATGGTCGGCCGACGCCGAGGCACGCGGCATGGCGGTGACGCGGGCCGAACAGGCCGTCGACGCGGTACGCAGCGGCATGGCGCTCAGTCCGGGCACTACCTACGATCCGAATCTGCTGCGGCAGACCAGCGGACTGGAGTTGGGACTCGACGTCGCCGGCGGGTTGCGGCTGACCATGTCGACCGTCAGCGTCCTACCGCTCGTGGTCGCGATGGTGACCTGTCTGCTACCCCTGCGCCGAAGTCGCAGAGATAGACGCCCGTCGCCCCCACGCGTGTGACCGAGTCGGCTCGCCGCCACCGTTGGTTGCCGATAGTTTGAGGCGGTGACCGATATCCAGTCGGGTGGACCGCGCATTCGCGATGCCGAGGAACGCGACATCCCCACGATCCTCGCCATCCACAACGACGCCGTGGCCGAGACGACCGCCATCTGGGACACCAACCCGGTCGACCTCGACGATCGCCTGCGCTGGTGGCGCGACCGGGTGGCCGCCGGATACCCGGTGCTCGTCGCCATCATCGACGGTCAGGTGGCCGGCTATGCCAGCTACGCGCAGTGGCGGCCCAAATCCGGTTATCGGTACTGCGTGGAGAATTCGGTGTACGTCTCGGAGCGGTTCCAGCGCCGCGGCGCGGCGACCGCGCTGCTGACGGCACTGCTGGGACGGGCCGAGGAGTCCGGGCGGGTGCACACCGTGATCGCGGCGATCGAAACATCCAACAAGACCTCGATTCTGCTGCACGAGAAGTTCGGCTTCCGGATCGTCGGCCAGCTGCCCGAAGTGGGGCACAAGTTCGGCGGCTGGATGGATCTGACCTTGATGCAGCGCACGCTGCCGGGCCCGATTTCGGCGGGCGTAGAGTCGTTCGAGTGACCTCCGTCGACACCCCGACATCGAACAGCGGCACGGCACACACCGCCGCGCCGGCCACTTCGTCCCCCGATTCCCTGGTACGGGAATCAGGCGGTCGCAAATTGCTCCGCATCGAGGCCCGCAACGCGCAGACCCCGATCGAACGCAAGCCGAAGTGGATCCGCACCCGCGCCACCATGGGCCCCGAGTACTCCGAACTCAAGGGCCTGGTCAAACGCGAAGGGCTGCACACGGTCTGCGAGGAAGCGGGCTGTCCCAACATCTTCGAATGCTGGGAGGACCGCGAGGCCACCTTCCTCATCGGCGGCGAACAGTGCACCCGGCGCTGCGATTTCTGCCAGATCGACACCGGTAAGCCCGCCGCGCTCGACCGCGACGAACCGCGCCGGGTGGCCGAGAGCGTGCAGGCGATGGGCCTGCGGTACTCGACGATCACCGGCGTCGCGCGCGACGACCTCGAAGACGGCGGCGCCTGGCTGTACGCCGAAACCGTGCGCGCCATCAAGCGACTCAACCCGCATACCGGCGTGGAGTTGCTGATCCCCGATTTCAACGCCGATCCCGATCAGCTGGCCGAGGTGTTCTCCTCGCGGCCGGAGGTGCTGGCGCACAACGTGGAGACCGTGCCGCGCATCTTCAAGCGGATCCGCCCGGCATTCCGCTACGAACGGTCGCTGGCGGTGCTGACCGCGGCCCGCGAGGCCGGTCTGGTCACCAAGTCGAATCTGATCCTCGGTATGGGTGAGACGCCCGAAGAGGTCACCCAGGCGATGCGTGATCTGCACGAGGCCGGCTGCGACATCCTCACCATCACCCAGTACCTGCGGCCCTCGCCGCGCCACCATCCGGTGGACCGCTGGGTGAAGCCGGAGGAATTCGTCGAACATTCCCGCGTCGCAACCGAACTCGGCTTCGCCGGCGTGATGGCCGGGCCGCTGGTGCGCTCCTCCTACCGCGCCGGCCGGTTGTACGCGCAGGCGATGGCGCATCACGGACGGGAGATCGCACCGGAGATGGCGCATCTGGCCCAGGAGGGCTCGGCGAGCCAGGAGGCGAGTTCGGTGCTCGCCCGATTCGGCAGCTGAACGACCCCCAGCCACCCCGCAGCGACCGGCCGAATTCCCGTTCGGCCGGTCGTTCGTTGCATACGGGGTGCGGATTCACCACGGATGGGGTGCGGATCCCCGGAACGGGTGACACAGCCGCGCGCCGGTGGGAAGCTCGAAGCAACCGCACGTGTCGACTCCGGGAAGTGAAGAGACATGGCCGAGAAAGCGAGCACCGCCGCCCGTAACAGTTCCGCCGGCAGAGTGATCGAGGCATCGCAGCCCGACGGTATCCGCAATGTGGTCCTGGTCGGGCACACCGGCTCCGGCAAGACCACCGTGGTGGAGGCACTGGCCATGGAGGCCGGGGCGCTCACCCGAGCCGGCCGCGTGGAGGACGGCACCTGTGTGTCGGACTACGACGATATCGAGCAGCGCCAACACCGCTCGGTGCAGTTGTCGGTGGTGCCGGTCGCCTGGAACGGCATCAAGGTCAATCTGATCGATACGCCAGGATATGCCGATTTCGTCGGCGAACTACGGGCCGGTCTGCGAGCTGCGGATGCGGCCCTTTTCGTGGTCTCGGCCGCCGCGGGCGCCGACGGTGTCGACGGGCAGACGCTGGCGCTGTGGGAGGAATGCGCGCGGGTCGGGATGCCGCGGGCCCTGGTGATCACCCATCTGGACGCGGCCCGCGCCGATTTCGACCTGATGGCCCAGACCTGCGCGGATCTGCTCGGCGACGGCGATACCGACGCCATCCTGCCGCTGCAGCTGCCGGTGTACGGCCCGAAGGGCGCCGACGGGCACCGCCCGGTCACCGGAGTCGTCGACCTGCTGACCGAGCAGGTCTTCGACTGTTCCGGCGGCGCCCACACCCGCACCGACGCCACCGCCGAACAGACCGCGCAGATCGAGACCGCACGCAACCGGCTCATCGAGGGCATCATCGCCGAGAGCGAAGACGAAACCCTGATGGACCGCTATCTCGAGGGCGGACGGATCGACCTCACCACCTTGATCGCGGATCTGGAACGCGCGGTGGCGCGCGACCGCTTCCATCCCATCCTGATCGCGGCGCCCCCGCCCGAGGGCACCCGCGAGGGCCTGGGCATGGTCGAGATTCTCGAGCTGATCACCCGCGGCTTCCCCACCCCCGCCGAACACGCGGTCGCGGCGCGCTGCCCGAGCAACGGTGCCGCGCCGCAGCCACTGTCCTGTGATCCGGGCGCGCCGCTGGCCGCCGAGGTGATCCGCACCGCCTCCGACCCGTATGTGGGCCGAGTGTCGCTGGTGCGCGTCTTCGCCGGCACCCTGCACGCCGACGACACCGTGCACATCTGCGGGCACAACGACGGCAACGGGCACGATGTCGACGAACGAGTCGGCGCGGTGACGGCGCCGTTCGGCAAACAACAGTTCCCGATCGGCCAGGCCATCGCCGGCGATATCGCCTACGTCACCAAACTGGGGCACGCCGAGACCGGAGATACGGTGTCGGCCAAGGATTCTCCGCTGCTGATCGAGCCGTGGCCGCTGCCCGAACCGCTGCTGCCGGTGGCGGTGCGCGCCCACGGCAAGGCCGACGAGGACAAGCTGTCGCAGGGCCTGGCCCGCCTGGTCGCCGAGGATCCGACGGTGCGCCTGGAGCAGAATCCGCGCACTCATCAGCTGGTGCTGTGGTGCCTGGGCGAGGCGCATCGCGATGTCGCGCTGGAACGGCTGCGGTCCCGGTTCGGCGTGCAGGTCGATGTCGACGAGTATCGGGTGGCGTTGCGAGAAACGTTCGCGGGCAAGGCCTCCGGGCACGGGCGGCATGTGAAGCAGTCCGGCGGCCACGGCCAGTACGCGATCTGCGATATCGAGGTGGAACCGCTGCCGGAGGGTTCCGGGATCGAATTCGTCGACAAGGTGGTCGGCGGCGCGGTACCACGCCAGTTCATCGGCTCGGTGGAGAAGGGCGTGCGCGCGCAGGCCGAGCGCGGCGTCGCCGCCGGATATCCGCTCGTCGATGTGCGGGTGACCCTGCTCGACGGCAAGGCGCATTCGGTCGATTCCTCCGATGCCGCCTTCCAGACCGCGGGAGCGCTGGCCCTGCGGGAGGCGGCCGCCGCCGCCCGGATCGACCTGCTCGAACCGATCGCCGAGGTGCGGGTGACCGTCGCCGACGATTTCGTCGGCACCATCCTCGGAGATCTGGCCGGCCGCCGCGGCCGCGTACTGGGCACCGAACCGGCCGCCGCCGGGCGCACCGTCATCCGCGCCGAGGTCCCCGAACTGGAATTGAGCCGCTACGCCATCGACCTGCGCTCACTCTCGCGCGGCGCGGCCCAGTTCGACCGCAGCTATGTGCGGCACGAACCGATGCCGAGCCAGATCGCCGCGGACCTGCGCAGTCGCAGCGAAGCCACCGTCTGAGGCGAGCGTCGCGCTGTTCTGCGGCCCGTGCGGGGTATGTCCCGCTCGACCACTATCCTGAGAGGTATGGCAGCAGGTAAGGGCGGCACACCGTCGAAGGAAGCGAAGGCCGCGGCGAAGGCGGCGCGCAAGCAGGCGTCGAAGGAGCGGCGTCAGCAGCTCTGGCAGACGTTCCAGATGGTGCGCAAAGAGGACAAACTGCTGCTGCCGCTGATGATCGGCGCACTGGTCGGCATCACCGTGGTGCTGTTCCTCGTCGGCTTCCTGTTCAACATGCAGTGGTTCCTGCTGCCGGTCGGCATTCTGCTGGGCGCGCTGGTCGCCTTCATCATCTTCGGACGCCGGGTGCAGAAGAACGTCTACGCCAAGGCCGAGGGTCAGGCGGGTGCGGCCTGGTGGGTGCTGGACAACCTGCAGGGTAAGTGGCGCGCTACCCAGGCCGTCGCCGCCACCACCCAGCTCGACGCCGTCCACCGCGTGATCGGCCTGCCCGGTGTGGTCTTGGTGGCCGAGGGGTCGCCGCAGCGGGTGAAATCGCTGCTGGCGCAGGAGAAGAAGAAGACCGCTCGCCTGGTCGGCGACACCCCGATCTACGACATCGTGATCGGCAACGAGGAGGGCCAGGTTCCGCTGAAGAACCTGCAGCGCCACCTCACCAAACTCCCCCGCAATATCGACGCCAAGCGGATGGACCTCATCGAGGGCCGCCTCACCGCACTGGCCACCCGCGGCGGACCGGCGCTGCCGAAGGGCCCGCTGCCGGCCGGCGCGAAGATGCGCGGAGTGCAGCGCACCATCCGCCGCCGCTGAATTACGCACGCCGGGTTCTGTCGCACAGCTGAAGACCCTGATCGCCGCCATCCCGGATGTCCGGGGTGGCGGCGATCGCCGTGTAGGCCGACTCCCGCCGCATCTCCGTCAAACCCGGGACAGGACCACACCGCCTCCCATAGGTTCGTATATAGGACATCCGGCCACGAAAGTCGGACAGGCAATCAGGAGGTGCGATGCCGTACTACCGGGCCGTCGGCGAATTCCCGCGGCAGCGTCATACCGCCTTCACCCTCGACGACGGCACGCCGACGTTCGAGGAGTTCATCGGGGAGGAAGGGTTCTCGGGGACCGGTTCGCTGCTCTATCACCGCCGCGTGCCGTCGGCGCTGGTCGACGCGCGCGAGTGGGATCTCGGCGATCAGTCCCTCACCGCGAACATCCCGCTGCTGCCCCGGCATTTTCATCTGCCCGACCTTTTTCACGACGTCACCGGCCGCGACGCGGTCCGGCACCGCCGCCCGGTTCTCGCCAATGCCGATGTCCGCATCTCCTACGTCGTGGCCGACGAGCCCTCTCCGCTCTACAGCAACGGCATCGGCGACGAGGTGATCTTCGTCGAGGCCGGCGCCGCCACCCTCGAGAGCGTGTTCGGCCGGGTCGACGTGCGACAGGGCGACAATGTCGTCATACCGCGGGTCACCATCCATCGCTGGCTGCCGCACACCGACGCGGGCCCGTTACGGCTGCTGTGCGTCGAGGCGTCCGGGCACGTGCAACCGCCGGACAAGCACCGCACGCGCTACGGCCAATTCCTCGAGGGCTCCCCGATCACCGAGCGCGACCTGCGCGGACCGGCCGGACCGTTGCCGGCCCCCGGCGAGCTGGTCGACGCCGACACCGAGGTCTACGTCAAACATCGCACCGCCTCGGGCCTGCACGGCACGGTGGTCGTCTACGACCATCACCCGTTCGACGTGGTCGGCTGGGACGGGCACCTGTATCCGTACGCGCTGAACTATCGCGACTTCTCCCCCGTCGTCGGCGCGGTGCTGCAACCCCCGCCGACCTACCAGGTGCTGCAGGGCCCGGGCTTCGTGGTGTGCAATTTCGTCCCGCGCCCATTGGAATTCGCGCCCGGGGCGATCAAGGTGCCCTACTACCACTCGAACGTCGACTCCGATGAGGTGATGTTCTACTTCGCCGGAGAGACCGCCGCGCGCAAGGGGTCCGGCATCCGGACCGGTTCGGTGAGCCTGCATCCCGCCGCGTACACCCACGGCCCCCGGCGCCAGGCCTATCTCGACTCCCCCGGTTTCACCGAACCGAACGAGATGGCGTTCATGGTCGATACCTTCCGCCCGCTGGAGGTCGCCGAAGGCGGCACCGCGAGCGATGTGCCCGGCTATCCGTGGAGCTGGTCGGACAAACCGTATGCCGGTCGGCCACAACAGAAGAGAGGCCATCGTGAGTGAGCCGTTCGAGCGGATCCCGGTGATCCTGCACAGCGAGGAGCAGCCCACGGTCCGCGAGACCTATGGATTCACCGGCGGTCACGGGATCGTACTGGAGGGGCAGCTGCTGCGACCGCCCGGCGAACGACGTTCGGGCGGAACGGTTTTCCTGTTCCAGCATCCGACCTCGACGCTGAATCTGCTGCCGATGCCGACCGCGCTCGCCGCCCGCGGACATCACGTGCTGTGCGGGGCGAGCCGCTACCCGAAGAACGATTCCGCGCTGGTGATGGAGAAGGTGGTCCTCGACCTCGGCGCGTGGGTGCGCTGGGCGCGGGAGGTCGCCGGCTACGACCGCGTGATCCTGGTCGGCTGGTCCGGCGGCGGATCGCTGTCGCTGCTCTATCAGGCCGAGGCATTGGATCCGAGCATTACGCACACGCCCGCCGGAGATCCGGTAGATGTTGTGGGAGCGGGACTTTCACCGGCCGACGGGGTGGTGTTCATCGCGGCTCATCTGTCGCGGGCCGAGACGCTCACCGAATGGCTCGATCCGTCGGTGATCGACGAAACCGCTCCGCACCGCCGCGACGCCACCTGGGACATCTATGCCGACGACGCCCCCCAGCGCCCGCCCTACAGCCCCGAATACGTCGCCGGATTCCGCGAGGCACAGCGCGCCCGCAACCGCCGTATCTCGGAATGGGCGCTCGCGCGCCTGGCCGGCCTGCGCGCCGCCGGCGGGCCCGAACAGGAACAGCCTTTCCTGGTCCACCGCACGATGTGCGATGTGCGCTGGCTCGATCCTGCCGTCGACCCCAACGACCGCCGCCCGAACTGGTGTTATCTCGGCGATCCGCGCACCGCGAACGTCGGACCGGTCGGCCTCGCCCGCTATACGACCCTGCGGTCGTGGCTGAGCCAGTGGAGTCTGGACCATTCGGTGGCGGGCGGGGCGCGCAATGCCGCGCGGATCACGAAGGGCCCGGTGCTGCAGATCGAGAATTCCGCCGACGACGCGGTGCCGGCCACCCACAACCCGATCGTGCGCGACGCGCTCGCAACCCCGGACCGCACCTATCGCGTAATCCCCGGCGCCACACACTATTACGTCGGACAACCGGACCATCTGCGCGCATGTCTCGAATACGTCGAGCAGTGGGCCGCCGAGCGTGAGCTGATCGAGGGACCGCCCACGTAGGATTTCTGCCATGCCGGCGCCCGACACCTCGCAGACTCTGAGCCGCGGACTCGATGTGCTGAAGTTGCTCGCCAGCAGCCCCCATGCCCGCACCCCCGCACAACTGGCGCAGGAGCTGGGCCTTTCCCGCACGATCATCTACCGCCTGGTCGGCACGCTGGTCGAACACGGACTGGTGCGCCGCGCCGAGGACGGCACGGTCAGCGTCTCCGCGGGCGCGCTCGTGCTGACCCAGCACGTCCTCGGCTCGGTGCGCGAGGCCACCCGCGAGATCCTCGAGGATCTGGCCCGCGAAGTGGAGGCGACGGCGCATTTCTGCGTCGCCGACGGCGACGACGTCCTCGCGGTCGCGGTCGTCGAACCACCGTTCACCACCTTCCACGTCGCCTATCGGGTCGGCGCGCGCACCGGGCGCGGACAGGGCGCCCTCGGTGAGGCGATCGAGGCGTCGCGGCGCGGTGAGAGCGGCATCTTCGAGAGCGAGGGCAAGCTGGTGCCCGGCGCGCACGGCGTCGTCGCCTCGCTGCCCGGACTACCCGGTCCTCCGGCCGCGGTCGGCGTGGTCACCCTGGTCGGGCAGGAAACCCCGGCGATGGCCGATGCCGTACGCCGAGCCGCCCAGCGATTGCATTCGGCGCTGGGGTAGCCGCTCCGCCCGGCACGTCGCAGCGGACATCCAGCGCCTTGCGTCCCCGCGACTTGGCTACGCTTGTCCGATAATCGGAAACTGCTTCACAACATACGATCGCCGCGCTAGCCTGCTCACACTTCGATCAGTCGTCAGGAGCAGCCGTGTCCGACTACACCTCCACCGCCCGCGCCGACGGCGCTCAGGCTCCGACCACGTTCCCGCCCCGCCGCCTCTGGATCGGCGGCCGCTGGCGCGACGCGAGCGGCGGCGCGACCTACCGCTCCGAGAATCCGACCACCCTCGAGCACATCTGCGATATCGCCGACGCGTCGGCCGAGGACGTCGACGACGCGGTCCGCGCGGCGCAATCGGCCTTCGACAGCAGCGGCTGGAGGCAGATGGGCGGCGCCGAACGCGGGCGAATCCTGTTCCGCGCAGCGGATCTCATCGAGGCCGACACGCAGTACCTGTCCGCGCTCGAGACCCTCGAGGTCGGAAAGCTGTACAAGGACGGCGTTTTCGGCGACATTCCGGCCACCCTGGCCACGTTCCGCTACTACGCGGGATACGCCGACAAACTGCACGGCTCGACCGTGCAGCTGCCCGATTACGCCGGCCGGCACCGGCTCAACTACACCCTGCGCGAGCCCCTGGGTGTCGTCGGGGCGATCACACCGTGGAACAACCCCATCGTGGTCGCCGGATGGAAGATCGCCCCGGCACTGGCGGCGGGCAACACCGTGGTGATCAAGCCGCCGGAGGATGCGGCGCTGTCGATCCTGCGGCTGGCCGAAATCCTCGCCGAGGCCGGGGTGCCGGACGGGGTGTTCAACGTCGTGCCCGGCCGCGGCGAGACCGCCGGCGCCGCCCTCGCCCGCCACCCCGGCCTGGCCAAGCTGACCTTCACCGGCAGCCCCGAGGTGGGCGCCCTCATGAACACCCACGCCGGCGGCCAGTTCCGCAAGGTCACCCTCGAACTGGGCGGGAAGAATCCGCAGATCGTCTTTCCCGATGCCGACCTCGACCGCGCACTGCCGTTTGTCGCGGTCGGCAATTTCCTGCACCAAGGCCAGGTGTGCGCGGCCGGCACCCGCGTCTACGTCCACGACAGCCTGGTCGACGAGGTCACGCGGCGGCTGGCCGAACACGCCGAATCGCTCACCCTGGGCGACCCGTTCGACGCCGAGGTCTCCATGGGACCGGTGGTGAACCGGCAGCAGCACGAGCGCATCGGCGGCTATCTCGGACTGGGCGTCGCCGAGGGCGCGGAACTGGTGACCGGCGGTTCACTCGCCGAGCGGCCCGGCTATTTCGTCGAGCCGACCGTCTTTCTCGGCCGCCACGACCAGCGCATCGCGCGCGAGGAGATCTTCGGCCCGGTGGCCACGATCATTCCCTTCTCCGACACCGCCGATGTGCCGGCGCTGGCCAACGACACCCACTTCGGGCTCAACGCGATCATCTACACCGAGGACCTGCACACCGCGCAGACCACCGCGCGTGATCTGCGCGTCGGCAATGTGTGGATCAACGCCTTCGGCATCCCCGACATGACCACGCCGTGGGGTGGGCGGGCCGGCAGCGGCATCGGCCGCGAGCTCGGCCCCGCCGGCATCGAGGCCTATACCGAGGAGAAGACGGTGCAGATGATGTTCTGAGCCGCCCGCCCTCAGGCCCGTTCTTCGAGCGCGGCGAGCATCCCGGAATCCAGCCGGACATCTCGCGCCGCCACATTCTGTTCGAGATGACCGATGCTGCGAGTCCCCGGAATCAGCAGGATGTGCGGATCGCGGGCCAGCAACCACGCCAGCCCCACCTGGCTCGGCGTCACCCCGAGTCGGCCCGCGATATCGCGCACCACGTCGTCGCCGGCCACCTTGGGCCGATCCGGAAATCCCGAGCCGAGCGGAAAGTAGGGCACGAAAGCGATTCCCCGCGAAGAACATTCGGCCAGCAGCGGCTCCTCGTCGCGTTCCAGCAGGTTGTACAGATTCTGCACGCACGCGATCCCGGCGGGGGCGGCGCGCCCGAGTTGTTCGACGGTGACACTGCTCAGTCCGATCGCCCCGATCTTGCCCTCGTCCCGCAGCGAGATCAGCTCGGCCAGCTGGTCGTCGAGATCCACGATCTGATCACCGGTCGCCACGATTCCGGGCGGACCGTCGACCCGGCGCAGGTTCACCACCGCCAACTGCTCGGCGCCCAGCGCCCGCAGATCCGCTTCGACCGCGGCCCGTAGCTGCTCGGGCTTCTGCGCCGGCACGAGACCATCGCCCGTATGCACGGCGCCGACCTTGTCGACCAGCAGCAGATCGTCCGGATACGGATGCAGAGCCTCCCTGAGCAGCGCGTTCACCGAGCCGTTGCCGTAGAAACCGGCCGTGTCGATGTGGCTCACGCCGAGTTCCACCGCTCGCCGCACAACCGCTACCCCGTCCGCGCCGGACTCCAGCTGCATCGCTCCGTAACCGATCCGGCCGACCGCACGTCCCGCCAGTTCGCCGTCACGCGGTTGCGTCATGACCGTCATTCGGGTCTCCCTTGTTATCCTGGCATCAAACGGAGGATCCTCCGCTTAAGAATCAGAGTAGTACAGAAACGGAGGACCCTCCACTTTGTCCGGACAGCCGCGTGGACGCCGCGATGCCCAGCGCAACCGCCAACTGCTCCTCGATGCCGCTCTCACCGCGTTCACGGGCGAAGAAGGCACGGTCAGCCTGGACGCGATCGCCAAATCCGCCGGAGTGGGCATCGGCACGCTGTATCGGCACTTCCCGTCGCGGGAGGCGCTCATCGAGGCCGTGTACCGCAGCGAACTGGAACAGCTGTGCAATCAGGCGGCGCACCTGCTCGCCGACCACAGCCCGGAGGACGCACTGCGCATCTGGCTCGGCCGCTACGCCGACTTCGTGGCCACCAAACGCGGGATGGCCGAGGCGCTGCGCGAGGTCATCGCCTCCGGGGCGGTGACCTCGGCGCAGACCCGCGAAAGACTCAGTGCGGCAATTCGTTCCGTCCTCGATGCGGGAATCTCGGCCGGCACGCTGCGCGACGACGTCCGGCCCGAGGACATCACGGCGGCGATGGCGGGCGCGACACTGGCCGGTATCGACCGCGAGCAGATCGACCGTCTCCTCGACCTGTTGCTCGACGGTGTGCGACTCGGCGCGGGCCGGCCGACGGCCACGTAACCACTCACCGTCGTCGCGCGCCGACAGGCCCCTCCTGCCGGGCCGCGAACGATTGTTACCGAGCGCGGATCAGTGCCGTCCCGGTCGCCCGGTCGTGCATACCGCGGCGATCCCCGTCGGTGAACAACGCGGGCACCACGAAGGTCAGCAGTACCTGACGCGCCACCGACCGCACCAATCCGACCGGCGCCGACGCATCGATCCGGACCGTGCGCATTCCCAGGAAGTACTGCCCCGGCGTGAACCCGAACAGCATGACCGTCACCACGCCGATCACGAACCAGATCAGGTAGGTGACGGTGTTGAGCGATCCGGCGCCGCGCACGATCAGCGCGGCGATCCCCATGGCGATGAAGTAGTCGACGAACAGCGCGGCGATGCGGCGCGACATGGGCGCCAGCGACCCCACACCCTCCCGCGGCAGGCCGAGCAGCTTGCCGGGGTAGTCGTCGGGCTGCGGCTCGCCGGGGTGGGCCGCATTCGGGCCGGACAGCCAGGAACCGGTAATTCGCGCCATGCTCCCAGCTTAGGCGTGGTGACGGTGAGGATTACGTCACACCCGCGCCCGCACCCGGCAGCCACGTAACACCGGCCGTCGGCCGCCGGTTACCCGCCGGCGGGTCCGCGTCACCCCGTCCGGCCGCCCGCGGCGACGGCAGCACGGCACCCCGCTGGGGCGATTTCCCAAAGCGGTTGCGGCCGGGAAACTCTCGCGGTCGCGCGCACCGATCGGCGACGATGCGCGGTCCTCGAATCGAGCGCCGGATGCCGTGGTGGCAGGATAACGGTGCTGGTCCGGCACCGCATCGTGAGCGACCCACCGCGCGGTGTTGCCCGGGGATGCCGCCGACCCGTCCAGCAGCACGTGTAACACTGGCGAAACACAGCCTTGATTGCGGGGAAACACCGCATCCATACCGTTCAGCGCTGAAACCCAGCAATCGGCACAGGCTGGGAACCGATCCGTAAGGAGTACTAAGTGGCGTTCAGCACGGCCGACGAGGTCATCAAGTACATCAAGGAGGAGGACGTCGAGTACGTCGACGTACGCTTCTCGGACCTTCCTGGCGTTCAGCAGCACTTCTCCATCCCGGCGAAGTCGTTCACCACCGACCTGGCCGAAGAGGGCCTGGCGTTCGACGGCTCCTCGGTGCGCGGTTTCCAGTCGATCGACGAGTCGGACATGCTGCTGCTGCCCGACTTCTCCACCGCCCGGATCGACCCGTTCCGTGCCGCGAAGACGCTGAACATGAACTTCTTCGTGCACGACCCGTTCACCCGTGAGGCCTACTCCCGCGACCCGCGCAACATCGCGCGCAAGGCGGAGGAGTACCTGCGTTCGACCGGTATCGCCGACACCGCGTTCTTCGGCCCCGAGGCCGAGTTCTACATCTTCGACGGCGTCCGCTACGACTCCGGCATGAACGGCGCGTTCTACGAGATCGAGTCCGTCTCCGGCTCGTGGAACACCGGCGAGGAGTTCAACCCGGACGGCACCCGCAACCTGGGCTACAAGGTCCGCAACAAGGGTGGCTACTTCCCCGTCGCCCCGTACGACCACTACGTCGACCTGCGCGACACGATCTCGACCAACCTGCAGAACGCGGGCTTCGAGCTCGAGCGCGGCCACCACGAGGTCGGCACCGCCGGTCAGGCCGAGATCAACTACCGCTTCGACACCCTGCTGTCGGCCGCGGACGACCTGCAGCTGTTCAAGTACATCGTGAAGAACACCGCGTGGCAGGAAGGCAAGTCGGTCACCTTCATGCCGAAGCCGCTGTTCGGTGACAACGGCTCGGGCATGCACGTGCACCAGTCGCTGTGGAAGGACGGCAAGCCGCTGTTCCACGACGAGGCCGGCTACGGTGGCCTGTCCGACCTGGCCCGCCACTACATCGGCGGCATCCTGCACCACGCGCCGTCGCTGCTGGCGTTCACCAACCCGACGGTGAACTCCTACCACCGTCTGGTGCCGGGCTACGAGGCCCCGATCAACCTGGTGTACTCGCAGCGCAACCGGTCCGCCGCGGTCCGCATCCCGGTCACCGGCAACAACCCGAAGGCCAAGCGCATCGAGTTCCGCGCGCCCGACTCCTCGGGTAACCCGTACCTGGCCTTCGCCGCCATGCTGATGGCCGGCCTGGACGGCATCAAGAAGAAGATCGAGCCGCAGGCCCCGGTCGACAAGGACCTCTACGAGCTCCCGCCGGAGGAGGCCAAGAACATCCCGCAGGCCCCCACCTCGCTGGCCTCGGTCATCGACCGCCTCGAGCAGGACCACGAGTACCTCACCGAGGGCAACGTCTTCACCGACGACCTCATCGAGACCTGGATCCAGCTCAAGCGTGACAACGAGATCGCGCCGGTGAACCTGCGTCCGCACCCCTACGAGTTCGAGCTGTACTACGACGTGTAAGTCGTCACGGCACAACCGAATTCACGAAGCCCCAGCCGAATCCGGCTGGGGCTTCGGTGCGTTCCGGGACTCGCTACAGATGCGGGTGGCTGCCCAGGGATGCGCTGTAGACGGCCGGATGAGCTTGGGTGGCAGCGAGATTGCGGCGTTCCTCGGCGGTCAGGGTATGGCGGGCCAGCGCGCGGCGGGCGTAGGTGCGCAAGGTCCCCAGCAACGAGGGGTGGGCGTGGGTGTGGATCATGGCTGGATCCCTCCTCCCTGAACTTTCGATGTGGCGAGGATCCCATTCTTCCATCAGTTCACCGAGATTTCAGGTTGTGTTCACTTTTGAGCCGTGCGGCGCGTCGTCGGTGAGCGCGCGGTTGCCAAGATCGAAAGAGAGTGAGATGATTCGCATGTAATCTTCTCATCATGTCTAGTGGTCAAAGGAGATCACGGATGACCGCCTCCGTCGCCCGCGCCGAGCGCACCGAACACGAACTCGGCCCCCGCACGCCGATCGAGCCCGGAACCCGCATGTGGGACGAGGTAGGACTGATCACCTTCTCCCTCACCGCCGGATCGGCATTTCTGCTGCAGACCATGGAACCGACGATCTCCGCGGTCGTCGACGAGCACTCGACCTTTCGCACCGACCCGATGGGCCGCGCGATGCGCAGTCTCGCGGCGGTGATGACCTGGACCTACGGCGGTGACGAGGCCGTCGCCGAGGCCGACCGCCTGCGACGTATGCACGCCTCCCTCAACACCGTCGACGCGCAGGGCAAACGCCACTCCGCACTCGCCTCCGGTCCGTGGGCCTGGGTGCTGCACACCGGCACCTACGCCTTCAACGAGGGCTCGAAATATTTCAGCCGCACGCCGCTCACCTACGCGGAGAAGGAGCAGTACTACCAGGAGGTGCTGCAGCTGCTGCGCATGTTCTCGGTGGCGCCCAAGGAGATTCCGCCGACCTACGCCGAATTCGAGGTCTTCTTCGCCGACACCGTCGAGAACCATCTGGTCGCCACCGACACCGCGCGCGACTATCTGAAGACGATCCGCCACGTGGCACCGCCGAAGTCGCTGCCCACACCGCTGGTGCCGCTGTGGAAGCTGGCCGCCGCACCGCTGGGCCGCATGCAGTACTTCTGCACGGTCGGCACCACACCCGAACCGGCGCGCCGCAAACTCGGACTGACCTGGACCGCGCAGGACGAGCGCAACCTGCGCATCCTGGGCTGGCTGCTGGCGCGGCTCGTGCCACTGCTGCCGGAACGGATCCGCTACTTCCCCATCGCCTACGAGGCGCGCAAACTCGAACGCGACCGCGCCCGGCTGCGCAAGGTTCTCGATCTGCGCCCGATGTAGTCGAGGCGCCGGGTGACGGGCCGGTTTCCCGACCCCGGTTCTGAGGGCTGGACGGGCGGCGGTGCAGACTCGATAGTCCTATGGTGCTCGAGAATTCATCGCCACGTGCCCGGCGCGTGCTCACACGCGTACTGTGCGGGCTGGTCCTCCTGATCGCGGCGACGGCGCCGGTCACCGCGACCGCCGCACCGGCCCCGGCGTATCAGTGGCGCCAGGAATTCCTGACCACCCCCGACGGTGTGCGGTTGCACGCGGACATCCTCCGGCCCGCCGGCATGGCCGACGACGTGCGCACCCCGGTCGTCATGACGGTGAGCCCCTACCGCAACCATCTGGCGTTCACAGCAGAAGTTCATCCGCAGGGCGGGCCGTCGCTGCGCGATCTGTATTCGGAACTGTTCCTCGACGCCGGCTACACCTATGTGATCGT
Organism: Nocardia sp. AB354; assembly: GCF_049538315.1. Lineage (NCBI taxonomy): Bacteria > Bacillati > Actinomycetota > Actinomycetes > Mycobacteriales > Nocardiaceae > Nocardia > Nocardia sp. AB354. The sequence goes on from NZ_JBMVFU010000016.1 coordinate 72,308, forward strand.
GGATCTGCGAGGTTTCGGGGGGTCCAGTGGCTGCCCCGACTTCGGTGGCCCCGGCGAGCAGAGCGATGTACGTACCGCGGTCGAATGGGCTGCGGCACAACCGTGGTCGACCGGGCGAGTCGGCCTGACCGGTACCTCCTACGAGGCATGGACCGGCATCATGGGTCTGGCCACCAACCCGAAGGGGCTGGCGGCGGTGGCGTCGTTCGAACCCGTCGTCGACCCGTACAGCTACCTGTACATGCAGGGCATTTCGTGGAAGTTCTCCGGAAAACCGGTGACCGAGGACGGGATTCGCCCCGGCGATATGGCCGGATTCGAACATCTGCTGATCTCCTCCACCCCCGCGCACCCCTCCGACTCACCGGAATACAAGGCCAACGCCGCGCGGCTACCGATCGAATGCGCGCAGTCCTATCTGGCGGGTACCACCGACCACGACGGTGGTACCCGGTTCTGGCGCGATCGTGACCTCACCGATCGCGTTCGCGGCAGCAAGGTTCCGCTGTTCTTGAGCCAGGGTTTCCTCGATTACAACACCCGCGCCTATCGAGTCTTCGACGTCTGGAAGAACCACGACCTCCCCGAGGACCGGGGCTGGTTCGGCCAGTGGGGACACCAGAACTGCCACGAGGCATGCGGGACACCGCAGTTCTACAGCGAGGCGCTGGCCTTCTTCGACAAGTATGTGGCCCAACGCGACGTTCAGGTTCCGGGCCCACGGGTCACCGTCGGCAGTTTCGACGGCCGGTGGCGCAGCGAAAAAGTCTGGCCGCCCGCCGATTCCGCACGAGTGACGATGCCGATCCGGCCCGGTGAATACACCGATCGGGGCCTGCTCCCCGGCCCGGACCGCGAGTACTGGTCGCTCTCGCAGCCGCTGCCCTCCGATCAGCATCTGTCCGGAATCCCCACGGCCACACTGGCGTTGAGCGGCCCACCGGACGCCACGGTGGCCGCCGAACTCTACGATGTGGCGCCCGACGGCGCGGGCACGGTGATCACTCGGGGTATCGCGCAGGTCGCCGACACCGCGAACATCCGCCTGCTGGCACAGGATTGGACCGTGCCGGCCGGGCATCGGATCGGGGTGCGTATCACCGATGTGGTCGACACCGTCTGGTCGCACACTCCGGCGAACGCGCGGGTGAGCGTGCGTTCCGGCACCGTGGAGTTGCCGCTGCTCACCGGCACCCGGAATTTCGATCTGACCGGCGGCACCAGTGAAGCGCTCGGCAAATGGCGCGCGCGCTGGGTGACCGGCCTGCCGGCCGAGGTGCTGCGCGATTCCGGTGTGACCGTGGACTTCCCGCAACGACGAGGAGATCGATGACAGCGACCGGTACGACCGCGACCATCGTCGACGACGCGACCGCCCAGCGGCTCGCGGCCGCCCTGCGCTGCGTCACCGTCTCCCGCGACGACACCGATGCCGACGTAATCGAATTCGACCGGCTCGCAAGCCTTCTCGAACACGAATTCCCGCTGGTACACACCCATCTCGAACTGGAGCGGTTCGGCCACAGCCGCTTGTATCGCTGGCCCGGCACCGAACCCGGTACGGCGGCCGTTCTGCTCGCCCACCAGGATGTGGTTCCGGTCGACGACGAGGCCCGCTGGACCCATCCCCCGTTCGCCGGTGTGGTCGACGACGAATTCGTCTGGGGCCGTGGCGCGATCGACGACAAGAGCCGGGTGCTGGCCATTCTGGAGGCCGCCGAATCGCTGCTGGCCGAGGGCCGCCGTCCGCGCCGGACCATCTACTTCGCCTTCGGCCACGACGAGGAGATCTTCGGCCGCGCCGGCGCCACCCGGATGGCGGCCCGGCTGCGCGAGCTCGACGTGCGCGCCGATCTGCTGCTCGACGAAGGCGGAGTGATCACCCAGGGTGTCGCCGACGGGGCCACCGCACCCGTCGCCTCCATCATGCTCGGTGAAAAAGGGTGGGCCACGGTGCAATTGCGCACCACCGACACCGGCGGGCATTCCTCGATGCCCGGCCGCGAAACCGCCGTGGGCCGGATCGCGCGGGCGGTCGCGCGCCTCCAGGACCATCCGATGCCGCTGCGCATGACGCCGGTGATCGCCGACATGCTGGTCCGGATGCGCCCCGCCATGGCCGAGCCGCGGCGTTCCGCGCTGCGGCTGGCCCCGGTCGCGGGCGCGGTGATCACCCGGATGATGGCGGCGCGGCCGCAGACCGAGGCGCTGGTCCGCACCACGACCGCCCCCACCGTGATCCGCGGCGGGGTGAAGGCGAACGTGCTGCCGCAAAGCGCCGAGGCGCTGGTGAATTTCCGTATCCTGCCCGGTGATTCGGTGTCCGCCGTGCTCGACCACTGCCGCCGCGTTGTCGCCGACCCGCGCGTCACGATCGAGGTGATCGGAACGGCCTCCGAACCCTCGCGGATCACCGGCCCCGGTCCGGCCTTCGACCTGATCGCCGACATCACCCGCGCCCTGGTGCCCGACGCGGTGGTGACCACCGGCATCGTGCCCGGCGCCACCGATTCCCGCCACTACGACGGGCTGGCCGCCACCCGGTGCAACTTCGCGCCGATCCTGGTCGACGCGGCGGATCTGGAGCGGATCCACGGCACCGACGAACGGCTCTCCCGGGCCAATTACGCGCGGCTGATCGAATTCAACCGCCGCGTCCTCGCGCACTACACCGGCACCGGCGGCTGATGCCGGGAATGTCGGTGTTCGCCGCTACCCTCAACGGGTGCGAGCTACAGCAACGTTCACCGTCAAATCCTTCGTCGCCACGGACGTCCTGCCCGATCCGGATATCCCCACCGCGACGCCGGTCGGAATCGCCCGGCTGGAAAAGCATTTCGAGGGTGAGGCGGTCGGACGTTCGGCCACGTTGTTCACCGCCGCGTTCGACCAGCTGTCGGGCCGGGGCACCTATGTCGCGATGGAGTCGTTCGAGGGCTCGCTCAACGGATTGGCCGGCACGTTCAACTTCGCCCATTCGGCGACCACCGCGGGCGAGGACCGCAGCGCCGAATTCTTCACGATCGTGCCCAGCAGCGGCACCGGGGAGCTGAGCGAGATCACCGGAACCGGCGGTCTGGCGGTCGACGCCGACGGCACCCACCGGATCTGGTTCGACTACGACCTGGGCTGACCATCGATCCCGGCGCGGCGGGCCGATGTGCAACGCTCCGGCCCGCCGTGCGCGACAATGGCGGCGCAGCGACGGCGCAGACGGAGGCAGCGATGACGACAGGCGATACCGGCGAATTCGACGCCCACGGCGGGCAGGTGTTCTGGCGGGCCTGGCTGCCCGAACAGGCGCGCGCGGTCGTGGTGCTGGTACACGGCGTCGCCGAACACTCCGGGCGCTACGACCATGTGGGTAAACGGCTGGCGGACAGCGGTTTCGCGGTCTACGCCTTCGACCACATCGGCCACGGCCGCTCCGGCGGCGGCCAGTCGAATATCGAATCGATCGACGCGGCCGCCGACAATGTGAACACCATGCTGGATATCGCGAGTGCGAAGCATCCGGGCCTGTCCCGGTTCGTCCTCGGGCACAGCATGGGCAGCCTGATCACGCTGTATCTGGCGACGCGGGCGCCGCTGGACGTCGCGGGCATCGCGGTGTCGGCGCCGCCGGTGGTCATCGAGGCCGGCAACCCCGTGCAGCGACTGCTCGCTCCCGCGTTGAGCCGCTGGGCGCCGAATCTGGGTGTGCTGCAACTGGATTCGGCGCAGATCAGCCGCGATCCGGAGGTGGTACGCGCCTACGATCAGGATCCGCTGGTCTACCGCGGCAAACTACCGGCCCGCACGGCGACCGAGATTCTGCGCGGCGCCGAATTCGTGCTCGCTCATCTGGACGCGCTGCGGGTGCCGACGCTGGTGCTGCACGGCGGCGAGGATGCCCTGGCGGCCCCGGTGGGCGCCGATCGGATCGAGGCCGGCGCCACCGCGACCGATCTCACGGTGCTGCGGTATCCGGGCCTCTACCACGAGGTTTTCAACGAACCCGAGCGCGAGAAGGTACTCGGCGACCTGGTGCGCTGGTTGGAGGAGCACACCGGCGCGCAGTAACATCCGAGAATGAGCAATACCGACCAGGGACGTATCGCCTTCATCCGGGCCAACTGGCACCAGTCCATCGTCACCCAGGCCTACGCGGGTTTCCTGGCCGAGTACGGCGATCTGGGGTATTCGGCGGATGCCGTCGAGGTGTTCGACGTGCCCGGCGCGTTCGAGATCCCGCTGCACGCGCAGCGGCTGGCCCGCACCGGCCGGTACGCGGCGGTGGTGGCCGCGGCGCTGGTCGTCGACGGCGGCATCTACCGGCACGATTTCGTCGCCTCGGCCGTGGTCGACGGGCTCATGCGCGTGCAGCTCGAGACCGACGTCCCGGTGTTCTCCGTGGTGCTGACCCCGCATCACTTCCACGAGCACAGCGAGCACGTGGACTACTTCACCAAGCACTTCCACACCAAGGGCGCCGAGGCCGCCCGCGCGGTCGCGACCACGCTCAGCTCCCTGCGCACCCTCCCCACCAGCGCGGTCTGAGACCGGACACGGCCGAGTCCGCCGAGGGCACGCGGTCCGGGACCGGCCGACGACACAGCACGGCAGGGGCGACCGGCGATCCGGTCGCCCCTGCTCGTCACTTGTAGTTGTTCAGGCAGGCCGTCTCACCGTCGAGCACCCCGGCGCGGAACGCGTCGAGCCGCTGATACCCGCTGGGCACCACCTTGCCGTCGGTATCGCTCGCGGCCAGGCCGTCGGCCAGCAGACCCGACACCGCGGCGTCCAGGTCACCCGCGGTGAGCCGGGGATCGCCGGCCGGATCGCTGAGCTTGGTGGTCACGACGCCGGACAGGCAGGCGGTGCGCAACCCGGCGGATTCCGGTCCTTGCAGCGACAGGTGCCGATCTCGTTCCACCGCGAGCACATAGCGGGAGATGAACACGACGTAGGCGTTGTAGTTGCCGTCGACCACCGCGGACAGCGGGTCCCCGTCGCCCGGTTGCTGACCGGCGCGCTTGGCCAGTTCCGGCACATCGGTGCCCACGGTATTGCTCGCCGGGCAGTACGAAACCGGCTCCACCGCAGTATCTTTCGGGCAATTCTCGGCGATTCCGGAATAGTCGAGCACCGGCGGCTGCGGCAGTGGATAGATCCGGGCGAGCGCGGCGGCGACGGCATTGAGCCCGTCGACGTCGACACCCATCTGATTCTCCTCGTCGCCGGGTTCGAAGGTGGTCGGCAGGCCGCCGCGGCGCTGCTGAATCTCCTTCTTGGTGATGCCCTTACACCCGGCCGCGCCGTCGGACCAGCCGATCTGCACCGCCGTCACGCGCTCGAACGCCGAGCCGTGCACATTCTTCGGGTTGTCGGGGTCGCGGTCGCGCACGGCGACCGTCGCACCGAGCACACCGTTGAGCCCGTCGGTCGTGTTCAGGGTGAAATGCGCCGAACCGCCCTCGGCCACATGCCGCAGAAACACACCCGCGAAGCAGTCGGCCTGCTGTTCGAGCACGATTCCGGGCGTGAAGAATCCGTTGAGCCGGGCCTGGTCCTGTAGCGAGTGACCGTACTCGTGCGCGAGCACCATGACCACGGCCATCTTCCCGTACTTGTTCGAGATCAGCGGCAGCAGTTTGCCGCGATCCCACCCGACGGTCTTGTCGATCTTGCAGTAGGCCGCGTTCACCACGTGATAGGTGCTGGAGCGGCAGAAGGTGACCGATTGTTCCTTGGGCGCGTTGGCATCCCAGGAAATGAAGTGACCCACCGGCTTGAAGGTGCCCGGAAAGTTCTCGGCGTATTCGGCGCCCCAGTAGTCCTGCAGATCCGACAGGGTGTTGAGGGCCAGCCGGTCCATCTCGCCGCCGTCACCGTTGTCGGCGTGCAGCGGCGCGTCGGGCACGCCCGGTCGCGGACCGCTCGGGCCGGAGGCATTGGGCGCGGCGCCGCTGAGCGCCCACGGATTCTCGTTGGTCGCGGCAACATCGTGCGCCACAGTCGTTTTCGCATCGGTGCCGCATCCGGCCGATACCGCGCCGAGCACCAGCAACCCGGCCGCCGCGGCCAGCCGCAGCCGCCTGTTGTATCTCATCTCGTGTCCTCCCCGAATACCACTGTCGACGCCCGGACCGACGACGATCCGGATTCCGCACAGCGGCCCCCCCGTCTCCCGAGCGCTCACATCGTAATCGGGCGCCCGCGCGAATGCGCAACGTATATCTCGATATCGGCACGGATGCCGCACGGTGACGACCACGACATGGCGCGCACACCATGCGTTCATCTACTATTTACCTACGTAGATAGTAGATGCTCAACGGCGAGCAGAGAGGCCGAGACCATGCCCCGACACCCCCGCGCATCCCTCACCATTCCCGCCCTGGCGGCGCTCACCGCCGCGGGCCTCGGCTTCACCGCGGCGCCCGCCGAGGCCGAATCGAGGCGATCGGTCGCCCAACCCGCCACCGGCTGCCTGTGGGCCGGAACCTCCCACCCTGCCGGCGCTACCGTCATCGCGGGCGGTCGCGGCTACACCTGCGGCGCCGACGGCCGCGGCACTCCCCTGTGGTCGGCAGGCGCCGCCTCGGACCGGCCCGATACCGTCGCCAACCCGGGCTCGGCCGGCGACCCGGCCGCGCACTTCAGTCTGGGCGCGCGCCAGCCCGGCACCGCGTACAACGACTACTGCGTCGGCAATCAACTGGTCGAGGGCACCGACGACGTCTACCAGGTGGTGCGCGGCCACGACGGCCGCTTGTTCTGGAAGGCCGCCGAACCCGTCAGCGCATGGCGCTTCGATCGCGGAAGCGTTGCGCCGCAGCCGACCTGGCGCGGAACCGGCCTGTGCTACGAGGGCAATATGGCGTGATCGCCGGTCAGCCCTGTTTGCGGTGCGGAACGAATTCCAGCGTCAGCAGCGCGAGCACGGTGAAGACGATCTCACGCCAGCGGATGAGGACGAACCGCTGATTGCCGAAGGAGTTGAACTTGCGCAGGAACCGGTACAGCGATTCCAGCCGGATCAGCGGATCCAGCGTGCGGGCCAGCACATAGATGACCTGCTTGGAGCGCGATCGTTCCTTGTCGGCGAACAGTTCGGGGAATGCCGCGAACGCCAGCGAGATGCGGTGCACGTCGTGGTCACGGCCGTAGTCGACGAGGTCGACGATCATCCGCTCGTCCAAGCCGTTCGGGGCATCCTTGCGCCGCCACGGCACATCGAGGCTGAGTTCGCTGCCGTGATTGGAGGATCCGTAGCGCTGGAATCCGGCGACCCGGCCCTCACCGTCGCGGGCGATCACCACGAGCATGCCCGGATTCCGGCCGTCGAGCAGATGGTCCAGGATCATCGAGAAGCCGCGGGTCTGGTGGCCGGTCCCCCACTCGTCGACGATGCCCAGCAGCGCCTCGCGCATCTCGCGGTCGAGTTCGCGTTCGGGAATCACCTCGGTCTTGACGCCGAAGTTGCGGGTGCGGCTCACCGCCTGGCGCAGGTTGCGGAATTTGCGGCCGACCATATCGAACGAGTCGACCTCGACCACCACGTCACGGCCGATCGGAATGGCGTGCAGGCCATGATGATCGGTCGCGCGGGTGCGCCACAGTTCGGTGACCGCGGGGCTGGCGCCCAGCACCGCGATCCGCCAGCCGCGCGCGGAAGCGAATTCGGAGAACTCGGCGATGAGCCGGCCGAATTCGGCGCAGTTGCCGACCGGGTCGCCCGCGACGACCGCGATGCCGAAGCGCGCGCGGTAGCCGATCGCGGCGTTCGAATCGGCGCTGAAGAAATAGGATTTGGCCGAATGCAGGGCGAACGGGGCCAGCGGATCCTCGACGGTGCGGTCGACCAATGCGGCGATGCGATGCTGCTGATCCGGTTGCGGACGCGAACTCTGCGGCAGCATCAGGATCAGGCCCGTGGAGGCGAGGCAGACGAAGCCGACGGTGCCGTGGTCGCTGCGGTAGGCGATATTGGACACCCCGAGCACGATCACCGCGACCGTGAAGTGCGGCAGCGTGATCGGCCGCCGCAGATGCAGTCCGCGCGCCACGAACAGGCCCGACAGCGACACCGCCACGAACCAGCCGCGATTGACACCTTCACGGGAGGCGCGGTCGGCCGCGTACAGCAGCACCATACCGACCAGCAACAGCACCACGATCAGCGGAACTCGCACGGCGCGGGTCGGATTCAGGGCGGCGTGCCGATAGGTGCGGTAACCGGTGACGGCCGAATTGAGTTGAGCCATCACGGTCTCCGATCACGCAGCGCATCGCGTGTGTCGTCGAGTTGGTGGGCGCTGCGCACGTCCACGAACATCCTCACCATGGCGGTCCTCCCGAATGGTCGCGTACCGATACAGTATGCGGAACGCTCGTTCCGGCTTTGCGGGGCCCCTCGCACGGTCAGGACGGCACAGCACACTCTGTACCAACCGATATCGCGTCCGGTCTGTTCCCCGCAACACGTTTTCGGCCCACAAAGCCGGCCGTATCGCGAGAATTCATCGCCGGTCCACGAAAGCGCCGCCTACCGCCCCCGGTGACCGACGTGACCGCGACAACCGCCGCGCCCACGCATCGGTGTCACTGATCGCGTACCCCGCCGCGACGGATCTACGCCTCGCTCACCCGCCGCCGAAGACGCGTTCGACGACCGTCTTCGCCCGCCTCGTCACGCGCATGTAGTGGTCGAGGAATTCGCTGCCGTCGTCGGTCGGCCAGCCCGCGACCCGCGCCACGGCCGAGAGCAACGGCCCGGGCCCGGGCAGCTGGTCGGCGGGTTTGCCGCGCACCAGCACCAGGGCGTTGCGGGCCTTGGTGGCGGTGAGCCAGGCGTCGCGCAGCAGCTCCACATCGAGGGCGTCGAGCAGTTTGTTCTGTTCGATCACCGCGAGGCATTCGAGCGTGGAGGTGTTGTGCAGCTCCGGCACCTCGTGCGCGTGCTGGAGTTGCAGCAGTTGCACGGTCCACTCGATATCGGCGAGACCACCGCGGCCGAGTTTGGTGTGGGTGGCCGGATTCGCGCCGCGCGGCAGGCGTTCGGAGTCGACGCGCGCCTTGATCCGCCGGATCTCGCGCACGGCCTCCTCGGAGACCCCGCCCTTGGGATAGCGCACCGGATCGATCGAATGCAGGAACCGCAAACCCAGTTCCTCGTTGCCGGCGACCTGATGTGCGCGCAGCAGCGCCTGCACTTCCCACGGCTGCGCCCACTGCTGGTAGTAGGCGCGATAGGCGGCCAGGGTGCGGACCAGCGCGCCGTTGCGTCCCTCGGGCCGCAGCCCCGCATCGACCTGCAGCGGCGGATCGGTACTGGGCGCGCCGAGGAGCCGCTGCACCTGTTCGGCGACGCCGATCGCCCATTTCACCGCGACCGTCTCGTCCGCGCCGGGACGCGGATCGCAGACGAACAGCACATCGGCGTCGGATCCGTAGCCCAGTTCCATCCCGCCGAGACGGCCCATGCCGATCACGGCCAAGTCCGCGGGCGCGGGCGCCTGATGTTCGGCCTCCCAGGCCCGGATCACGGCCTGCAGCGACGCCTCGAGCACCGCGACCCAGACCCACGACAGCGCCCGGCACACCCGCGGCACCTCCAGCATGCCGAGCACGTCGGCGGAGGCGATGCGGGCCAGCTCGTGGCGGCGCAGCGAGCGGGCGGTGGCCACGGCCCGTCTGGGATCGTCGTAGCGGGCGGCCCCGGCCAGGATGCTGGATCGCACATCCTCGGCCTTCGGGGTCAGCAGCAGCGGCCCGTCCGGTCCGTCGGCGAACATCCGGATGGTTTCGGGCGCGTTGATCAGCAGATCGGGCAGATAGGCCGAGGAGCCGAGCACGATCATCAGCCGCTGCGCGATCGCGCCCTCGTCGCGGAGTTCGCGCAGGAACCAGATCTGGTCGTCGAGGCCTTCGGACACCCGCCGGTAGGCCAGCAACCCGGCATCGGGATTCGGTGTGTCACCGAGCCATTCGAGCAGGGTCGGCAACAGCAGCGCCTGGATGCGGCCCTTGCGCCCCACCTCCCCGGTGAGCGCCTTGAGGTGGCCGAGCGCGTTCTCCGGGGCGGCGTAGCCCAGGGCGGCGAGCTGGCGGACCGCGGCCTGTGGACTCAGGCGCAACGCGGCGGCGTCGAGGCGGGCCACCGATTCCAGCAGCGGGCGGTAGAACAGCTTCGCGTGCAGCCGGCGCACCCGCAGGGTGTTGCGCTTGATCTCGCTGCGCAGCACCCCGACCGCGTCCTGGCGCCCGTCGGGACGCATATGCGCCGCGCGAGCGAGCCAGCGCATCCCCTCCTCGTCGTCGGTTGCGGGCAAGGTGTGGGTGCGCTTGAGCCGCTGCAACTGCAGGCGGTGCTCGAGCAGGCGCAGGAATTCGTAGGAGGCGGTGAGGTTCGCGGCGTCGTCGCGGCCCACATAGCCACGCGCGGCCAGCGCGGTCAACGCCTCGACCGTCCCCGGCACATGCAGCGATTCATCGGCCTTACCGTGCACCAACTGCAGCAGCTGCACCGCGAATTCGACGTCGCGCAGGCTGCCGTGGCCGAGTTTCAGCTCCCGCTCGCGCATGTCCTCGGGCACCAGGCTTTCGACCCGGCGCCGCATCGCCTGCACGTCGGCGACGAAATCCGGTCGTTCCGAGGCGCTCCACACCATCGGCATCAGCGCCTCGCTGTACTGCCTGCCGAGTTCCAGATCGCCGGTGGCGGGGCGGTTCTTCAGCAGCGCCTGGAATTCCCAGGTGCGCGCCCAGCGCTTGTAGTAGGTGATGTGCGAATCCAGCGTGCGCACCAGCGCCCCGGCCTTGCCTTCCGGACGCAGCGCCGCATCGACGTCGAAGAACGCGCTGCCGGCGATGCCCATCATCTCCGCGGCCAGCCGGGTGGCGGTGGTGTCGGCGGGTTCGGCGACGAACACCACGTCGACATCGGAGACGTAATTGAGTTCGCGCGCACCGCATTTGCCCATCGCGACCACCGCCAGCCGGACCGGAACCGGGTCGTCGGGGCAGATCCGCGCCACCGCCACCGAGAGCGCGGCGGTGAGTGCGGCATCGGCGAGGTCGGTGAGATGGTTGCCGACCTGCTGATACGGCAGCACCGGTTCGTTCTCGACGGTGGCGGCCAGATCGTGGGCGGCCAGCACCATCAGTTGATCGCGATATCGCTTGCGCAGCAACGCGATCGCGTCGGGCCCGGCGTGGGTGGCGCGGTAGAGCATCGGCGCGGCGTTCGGCCCCGTCTCGGGCTCGGCGCCGACCACGTCGAGCAGATCGTCGAGAATCTCGCGCGTGCTCGGCAGTTCCCGCCGCAACAGCTGCCAGCTCGCCGGATCGGCGACCAGATGGTCGGCGAACGCGCTCGACGAGCCGATCAGCGCGAACAGCCTGCCGCGCAACGACAGATCGGTGCGCAGCGCGGAATCCAGTGCGGCCCAATCGGACCCGAGCGCCTCGCGCAGGCGGATCAGGGTCAGCAGCGCCAGATCGGCATCCGGCGACCGCGACAACGCCCACAGCAGTGCAACGCTGTCGACATTGTCCCAGGCGAGCTCTCGTAACGACGCGGCTGCCGTCGGCTCCAGCAATCCCAGCCGACCGGCACCGGGCACTGCGGGACGTGCAGTCGGTGGCCGGACCATTCTCTCAAATTACCGTCACCGCCGAGCATGCGGAAGTTGCCTGCTCGCAGGCGGTGGAGGGAGTGCTCGGCCGACGTCGGTCACGGAGCCGATTCCGTTTCGGGAGGGGCCGCGGGAACGCCGCCTCCCGCCGGCCTACCGGGAACGGACTGTATCGGGTCGGAGGCCCCAGCAAGCTCGGCCCCGAGCCGCCCATCGCTCAGACCCGGATCGAACGCCCTGAGCCGCCCTACCGCAGTGCGGACGCGGACGGCATCGGCGTCCGCGCCGAAATGGGGTCGACCGCGCGCGCAGCACGCGGCCGACCCGTTCCTCAGAAGCTGTGTTCCGGTCCCGGATAGGTACCCTGCGCTACCTCTCGTGCGTATTCCGCTGCGGCGCTGCGCAATTCGTCGCCCACACGGCCGAAGCGCTTGACGAACTTGGCCGTCTTGCCGCTGGTGTAGCCGGCCATGTCCTGCCAGACGAGCACCTGGGCGTCGCAGTCGCTGCCGGCGCCGATGCCGACGGTCGGGATGGTCAGCTTGTGGGTGACCTGCCCGGCCAGTTCGGCGGGCACCATCTCCATCACCACGGCGACGGCCCCGGCCTCCTGCACCGCGATGGCGTCGGCGATCAGCTGTTCGGCCCCGTCGCCGCGGCCCTGCACCCGGTAACCACCGAGGGTGTTGACGCTCTGCGGGGTGAAGCCGATATGCGCCACCACCGGGATGCCGGAGGCGGTGAGCCGGGCGATGTGCTCGGAAACCCGTTCTCCGCCTTCGAGTTTCACCGCATGCGCACCACCCTCCTTCATGAAGCGGGTGGCGCTGGCCAGCGCCTGTTCGGGCGAGCCCTCGTAGCTGCCGAACGGCAGATCGGCCACCACCAGGGCATGCGGCGCCCCGCGGACCACGCCGCGTACCAGCGGCAGCAGTTCCTCGATCGTGATCGGCACGGTGGTGTCGTAGCCGTAGACCACGTTGGCCGCCGAATCGCCGACCAGCAGCACGGGGATGCCGGCCTCTTCGAACAGCTTCGCGGTGGAGTAGTCGTAGGCGGTCAGCATCGCCCACTTCTCGCCCGCGGATTTCCATTGCTGCAGGTGCTGTACTCGCGTCTTCCGCCGGGAAGTTGTCGGTGCGGCACCGTAGGCTGTGGTTTCGGAAGCAGGATTATCCTGAGCAGCGGACATCATCGTCCCTTTCGTCTGTCCTCGAGGCCCGATCGGGTCCCCGGGTTGCTATGACCCGTCCAGTCTGCCACCGCGACAGTGCCGCGTTTAAGGCGTGCCCGGGATGGGATTCGTCACACGCGGCGGGAACGACGCGGCCGGCGGAGGCAGCCCGCTCAACCACGAAGGCCGCCGCGGACGCCGCAATGATCACAGGCAGAGATGGAAGGATGGCGCGCATGTCCTTGTCGCGATCCGGTCGCGTCGCAGCCGCGGTGGCCCTGATGTGTGTGGCCGCCGCCTGCTCGTCGACGTCGAAGAATCACCCCGTCGCCCAGCCGTCCGCGCCGAGTCCGGCCGCGCTGCAGAAGTACTACACCCAGGTGCCGGCGTGGGGCAGCTGTGACGGATTCGGCGATTCCTCGACCCGATTCCCGCAGGGCACCGAATGCACGCACATCTCGGTGCCGATCGATTACGACAAGCCCGAGGGCGCGACCGCGCAGATCGCGGTCTCCCGGATCAAGGCGACCGGGCAGCGCATCGGATCGCTGCTCTTCAACCCGGGCGGGCCCGGCCAGGCCGGACTGTGGATGGCCGCGCAGGGACAGGACACCCCGCTCGCGCAGCGATTCGACCGCATCGGTTTCGATCCGCGCGGTGTCGGCGCCTCCACGCCGCTGATCGAATGTCTGACCGGGCAGCAGTGGGATCAGCAACGCGCCGAACCGCCCAAGGACTACACCCCCGCCGGCATCGCGGCCGCCGAGCAGGAGAACAAGGACTTCGCCGCCCACTGCACCGAGAAGACCGGCAACGAATTCCTCGCCCACGTCGGCACTCGCGAGGTGGTGCAGGACATGGACATCATCCGGGGAGTGCTCGGCGACGACAAGCTCAACTACGTCGGCTACTCCTACGGCACCCGGCTCGGCTACACCTACGCCGAGAAGTTCCCGGACAAGGTGCGGGCCATGGTGCTCGACGGCGCCCTCGATCCGGACGCCGATCCGGACAAAGAATCGGTGCAGCAGGCCGCCGGATTCCAGAAGGCGTTCGACGCCTACGCCGCCGACTGCGCGAGCAAACCGGACTGCCCGCTGGGCCAGGACGCGAGTCAGACGGTGGCCCGCTTCCACGATCTGGTCAACCCGCTCTGGAACCATCCGGCCGAGACCCGCGACGGCCGCGGGCTCACCTACAGCGACGCGGTCACCGGTGTGCAGAACACCCTCTACGCCGAGGACAGCTGGAATGTGCTGAGCGCGGGCCTGGCTCAGCTGGCCAAGGGCAAGGGCGACATCCTGCTGCAGCTCGCCGATCTCTACGACGGCCGCAGCAAGGACGGCACCTACGACAATTCGCAGGACGCGTTCCTGGCCATCCACTGCGTCGACGATCCGGCCATCAAGGACCGCGCCGACACCGATAAGCAGGACGCGGAATACCGCAAGGTTGCCCCGTTCCTCGACGACGGCCACGCCACCGGGCAGGCGCCGCTCGAGATGTGCGCGTTCTGGCCCGTGCCCAACAGCGGCTCCCCGCACAACATTTCCGCACCGGGCCTGCCCAAGACCGTGGTCATCTCCACGACCGCGGATCCGGCCACCCCGTATCAGGCCGGTGTCGATCTGGCCCATCAGCTGGGCGCGGCGCTGATCACCAACAAGGGAACCCGCCACACCGCGTTCCTCTCCGGGGGCGTGCCGTGCGTGGACGACGCCGTCTTCGCCTACCTCATCGACCTGAAGACACCGCCGGAAGGACTCACCTGCGGCTGACGCCACACTTGCGGACCGGCGGTTGTTGCACGATGTAACACGGATTTAACCGCGGGTGCCTACGCTCGCGCGTATGGATCGCCAGAAGGAATTCGTGCTGCGGACGCTCGAGGAGCGGGACATCCGCTTCGTGCGACTCTGGTTCACCGACGTCCTGGGATATCTGAAGTCGGTGGCGATCGCCCCCGCGGAGCTGGAAGGCGCCTTCGAGGAGGGCATCGGATTCGACGGCTCGGCGATCGAGGGCTTCGCCCGGGTGTCGGAGGCCGATATGGTCGCCAAGCCCGATCCGTCGACGTTCCAGGTACTGCCCTGGTCCACCAGCAAGGGCCATCAGCATTCCGCGCGCATGTTCTGCGATATCGCGATGCCCGACGGCTCGCCGTCGTGGGCCGATCCGCGGCACGTGCTGCGCCGGCAGCTGAACAAGGCCGGTGACCTGGGGTTCAGCTGCTATGTGCATCCGGAGATCGAGTTCTTCCTGATCCGCTCGGCGCTCAAGGACGGCCGTCCGGTGCCCGCCGACAACGGCGGCTTCTTCGATCAGGCCGTCCACGACGAGGCGCCGAACTTCCGCCGCCACGCCATCGACGCGCTCGAATCGATGGGCATCTCGGTGGAGTTCAGCCATCACGAGGGTGCGCCCGGCCAGCAGGAGATCGACCTGCGCTACGCCGACGCGCTGTCGATGGCCGACAACGTGATGACCTTCCGCTACCTCATCAAAGAGGTGGCCATCGACGAAGGCGTGCGGGCCTCGTTCATGCCCAAGCCCTTCTCCGACCATCCGGGTTCGGCCATGCACACCCACATGAGCCTGTTCGAGGGTGAGCACAACGCCTTCGCCGATCCCGACGACCCGAACAACCTGTCCGAGACCGCGCGTGCGTTCATCGCGGGCATTCTCGAGCACGCCAACGAGATCAGCGCCGTCACCAACCAGTGGGTGAACTCCTACAAACGGCTGATCCACGGCGGCGAAGCGCCGACCGCCGCTTCCTGGGGCCGGTCGAATCGTTCTGCACTGGTCCGGGTTCCGATGTACACGCCGAACAAGCAGTCCTCGCGGCGAGTCGAGATCCGCAGCCCAGACTCCGCGTGCAATCCGTATCTGGCCTTCGCGGTGCTGCTGGCCGCGGGCCTGCGCGGTATCGAGAAGGGGTACACGCTGCCCCCCGAGGCCGAGGACGACGTGTGGTCACTGACCACCGCCGAACGCCGCGCGATGGGCTTCCGCGAGCTGCCCTCGACCCTGGACGAGGCGCTGCGGGCGATGGAGCGGTCCGAGCTGGTCGCCGAAACGCTGGGCGAGCACGTGTTCGACTTCTTCCTGCGCAACAAGCGCCACGAGTGGGCCACCTACCGCGCCCAGGTCACCCCGTGGGAGCTGGGCGAGTACCTGACGCTGTGATCGCCTGTGCGAGACCGGCTCCGGCCGGCCGCACCGACGATCGCCGAGCTGATTAGGTTGTCCCGATGAACGCCCCTGTATCGGTGGCCGATCAACCACTGCAACCACTGATCGATTGGGCCACCCGGGAGCTCGCGCAGCGGGGCCTGACCGTGACCGGCGCGCAGGAGATGCGGCGGCGGGACTGGACGCTGCTCGCCCGCATCGAGACGAACGGCGGAGCTGTCTGGGCGAAGGCGAGTGCACGCGCGTTCGCCCACGAGGGCCCGCTGCTGGCGGCGTTGGATCGGCTCGTTCCGGGATCGGTGCCGAAACCCCTTGCGGTACATCGTGAGAACGGATGGTTCCTCGGAGGCGACGGCGGCGAGACCATGCGAACCGGACCGCTCGACGGCGAATTCGCACTCGACGGTGCGGACGCGCCGCCGCGTCCCCCGGAATGGGAATCGGTGCTGCGGTCCTACGCCGGCCTGCAGCACACCGTCTGCACGCACGCGGAATCGTTGCGCGACACCGGAACTCCGTACCTGCCGCCGGTGCGTCTGATCGAGGTCTACCGCCACTTCGCCGACCGCGCCCCGGGGCTGGAGTTCGCGATCGAATCGGCCGCTGCCGAACTCGCGCGGTACGGCCGGCTGAGCGTGGAACACAACGACCTGTATCCGGGCCACGTCTTCCGCGCCACCGCCGCGGTGTTCGACTGGGGCGATGCGCTGATCACCCATCCCTTCCTGTCCGTGCGCACCTTCCGGGATCCGCAGCGCGCGGCGTATTTCGACGCCTGGCGGGAACTGACCACCGTCACCGACCGCGAGATCGAGCTGGCCGAACGCCTCGCGCCGCTGACCACCCTGTATTCGTGGCTGACCATCGACACGGCACCGGGCCGCCCCGGCGAACGGTTCGCGCCCTTCGTCACCGAGATGCTGGACCTGCTGCGCGCGAACTTCGCCTGAGCCACCCGGCCACCCGCGGTGAGGTGGCAGACTCGTAGGTCCACAGCAGGAACTCCGGATGCACGCCGGAATCGAACAAAGGGAACAGATGTCGCAGAGCCGTTGGATGACTCGCGGAGCGCTCGCCGTCGGTGCGGCGCTGGCCGTCGTGCTGGTCGCCGGATGTGGTGGCCAAAGCACGGGTTCGGCCGGCCCCGAGAAATCCGGCGCCTCGGCGACCTCGACGGCCGCGCGTCCCAGCGGTTCGGCCGGTGTCACCGCCAAGCCGGGACAGACCAGTCCCGTCCAGGTTCCCGACCCGGTCGCGCAGAAGCTGTGCGACGCCATCTCGCCGCAGCTGTCGGACTGGCGGGTGCAGGGCCCGACCCTGGGCAAGGTGGCGCTGAACATCACGGTGCACCAGTGGGCCGCGGAGAACGGCGGCATCAACCTGGCGGTGCTCGGCGACAAGGCCGTGGTGGACCGGATCACCACCAAGACCTGCGCCGATGTTCGCACACAGGCACTGCAGGCGCTGGAACTGCCCGATCTCGCCTCGGGAATCGCCTTCTGATGCGCACCCTCTACCCGCCGCTGGAGCCCTACCGTGAGGGCATGCTCGACGTGGGCGATGGGCAGCACATCTACTGGGAGGAGTCGGGCAACGCCGAGGGCAAGCCGGTGGTGTTCCTGCACGGCGGCCCGGGTGGCGGCACCGATCCGATGCACCGGCAGTTCTTCGATCCCGCCGCCTACCGGATCGTGCTGTTCGACCAGCGTGGGTGCGGGCGTTCGACGCCGCATGTGGCCGACGGGGCGAGTCTGGAGGTCAACACCACCTGGCATCTGGTGGCCGATATCGAGCGGCTGCGCACCCATCTGGGGATCGAGCGCTGGCAGGTCTTCGGCGGGTCGTGGGGTTCGACGCTGGCGCTGGCCTACGCCCAGACCCACCCCGAGCGCGTGACGGAGATGGTGCTGCGGGGCGTTTTCCTGTTGCGGCGCAAGGAAATCGACTGGTACTACAACGGCGCCGCCGGATTCGTCTATCCCGACGAATGGGAGAAGTACCTGGCGCCGATCCCGGACGGCGAGCGTGACGGGGATCTGGTGGCGGCCTATCACCGGCTGCTGCACTCCCCCGATCAGGACGTGGCGACCGCCGCCGCCGTGGCGTGGTCCAGCTGGGAGGGAGCGACGAGTTCGCTGCTGCCACAACCGGAGCGGGTCGCCGAATCCGCCGAACCCCGCTTCGCCCTGGCCTTCGCCCGCATCGAGAACCACTACTTCGTGCACGGCGGATTCCTGGAAGAGAACCAGCTGCTGCGCGATATCGACCGGATCGCGCATATTCCCGCGGTGATCGTGCAGGGCCGCCACGATATCGTCTGCCCGGCGGTCAGCGCCTGGGATCTGCATCGGGCCTGGCCCGGTTCGCGGCTGCATCTGGTGGCCGATGCCGGTCATGCCGCCGCCGAGCCGGGGACCACTCATCATCTGATCGAGGCCACCGACGAATTCCGGGATCGGCGATGAGCGGCGCAGCCGGTCCCGCAGTCGTCGCCGCGCTCGGTGAGGACGTGGACCGGCTGCTGTCGGCGGAGCCGAAGGTTCGTGCCGACGAATCGGATTCGGTGCACCAGATGCGGGTCGCCACCCGTCGGCTGCGATCGGTGCTGCGGTCGTATCGGAAGATGTTCCACCGCGGCGAGATCGATGCCATCCGCGACGAATTGCGGTGGCTGGCGGGGCTGCTCGGCATCGCCCGCGACGCCGAGGTGCGCGCCGACCGGTTCGCCGCGCTGCTGGACGAATATCCGGACGTGCAGCGGCATCTCGGGCGGCGGCTGGTGAGCGCGGAGCGCGCGGCCTACACCGACGCCCACCGAACCGTGCTGCGGGAGCTCGACGGTGAGCGCTACGACCTGCTGCGGGCGCGAGTGGTCGGCCTGCGCACCGATCCGCCGCTGCGCCGTAAACGCGCCCGTCGCGACGCCGACCGCGTGTTCACGGCCGCGGTGCGCGCGGACCTGCGCCGGCTGAAGGACCGGGTCGACGCGGAACGAGCCGTCGAGGACACCGATCGGGTCGAAGCGCTGCACGATATCCGCAAGGCCGCCAAGCGTTTACGCTACAGCGCCGAAGCCGCCACCGATATCCTCGACGGCCCCGCCGAGGACCTGGCCCGGCGCGCGAAGAAGGTGCAGAGCGTCCTGGGCGACCACCGCGACGCCATCGAGGCGCTGGCCACCATCACCGCCCGCGCCGAACTCGTGCGCGGCCGCGGCGACGATACGACGCCCTACGAGTTGCTGTGCGCCGCCGAGGTCGAAGCCGCGCGCACCGCCCTCGACCAGTACCCGTCCCTCATCGAATTCCTGAACTACGACTACCTGTCCTGATCGGACGCCTCGCGCGCGTCCGCGGGGAAGCTGAAACCGACCACGCGTTTATCGGGGTCCGCGATGTCCAGGCGCACTCGCACCCGCCGTCCTTCGGGCGGTGCCCCGGCGCATTTGGCGAGTACCGGCGGATCGGCGACGAAGATCTCGGCGGATCGGTTGCCGTTGCCCTCGCGGATGACCACCGCCTCGAAAATGTCGCCCAGACGTGGTGCGAGCACGGTGGATTCGGTGAGGTCGATGCACGCGCGTTCGAGTTTGCCACCGACCGCGTCGCTGCGCCGCATCGCGTCGGCGGCGGCGCCGAGTCCGTCGCGAACCCACTGCGGCACCGGGGTGCCCGCGCAGCGAGCCAGGCAGACCTCCGTGGCGTAGCGGTCGGCGAGGCGGCGCAGCGGCGCCGTCACGTGTGCGTAGGCGGCGCCGATCCCGCTGTGCTGCAACACATCCGGCGCTTGCCCGTCGAGCACGGTGTAGGACGCGCCGCGCAGGAGGCTGGTCGCCTCCGAGTTCAGCACCAGCGCGGCGGGGGTGTTGGGGTCGAGGCCGGCCAGCATCCGGCCCACCGGCATACCCGCCGGCCAGCGCACCCCGAGCGCGGCGGCGGTGCGGCGCATGGACGCGATCGCCGAGGCCGGTGGCGCAGGCATCGTGCGCAGCAATCCGATGCGGGCGTCGGAATCGGTGTCGGCCAACATAATTCGGGCCGCGCAGATGCCGGTGAGCAGCGAGACCTGTTCGTTCCAGTCGTCGGCGGCGGTGCGCGGCTCGACCGCCAGCTGCCAGTGTTCGGTGTCGTGGTCGCGTCCGTCGGGAATCACCGATTGCGCGGGCAGCCGCAGTTCGATCGCGCCGCGCGCCAACCCGGCCTCGATCCGCAGGCGGCCGAATTCCGGCAGTGCCGCGATCGAGGGATGCAGGCGGCCGGCGTCGGCGTCGGCCTGGACGCCGGGATAGTCGAGGCGGGCGCGGGAGCGAACCAGGGCGCGCCGCACCGAGAAGCGTCGCGGCTCGGCCTTGTCGTCGCAGTCGATGGTCCAGAGCGCGGCGGGACGAACGGCGCCGGGCAGCAGACTCGCCGACCCTTCCGAGAGCACCGGCGGATGGAGTGGCACGGTGCCGTCGGGCAGATAGAAGCTTTGGCCCCGGGCGAGGGATTCCCGCGCGAGCGCCCCGTCGGGCGCGACCACCGCGCCCACATCGGCGATGGCGTAGTGCAGCAGGAATCCGGTCGGGGTGCGTTCGAGATGCAGCGCCTGGTCGAGATCCATGGCGCCGGGTGGGTCGATCGTCACGAACGGGATGTCGGTGCGATCGGCCCGGACGCCCGCGAACGCATCGGCTGCGTCGCGGGCCTCCGAGACCGCCTCGGACGGATATTCCGAGGCGAGTCCGAATTCGGATCGCACGACACCGAAATCCACCGGTGCCGAGACGATCCTGGGATGCAGTTCCACGCGGGCGCTGAACCTTACTTGAGCGCCAGCATGGTGCCGTTCAGCTGATCGAACGGGCCGTACACGGTGAAGACGACGCGGCCGTCGGGGTACTGCGACGACAGGGTCGCCGCGGCATCGAGAGCCTGGCCGAACGAGGCGGCCGACGGGTGCGGCAGCACCGCGATCGACTGGCCGAAATGGGTCTGGTGGACCCACTGGGTGTCACCGGGGCTGAGGTCCACCTGGACGCCACCCGGCAGCGGAGTGACCGCGACCGCGGACGCCGATCCCGCGCCCAACACCGCCACACCCGACGCAGCTGCGGCGATCAATGCACCGGCCGCCAACTTGCGAACTACTCGCATATATACAGAACCTGCTTTCCGACACTCGTAGCACCCATAGCCGCTACCACCCCCGGCAACGACACTTCCAACGGCCAACACTGTATGACGTCGGTCACGGTTCCGGCCACTCCGGGGCGGTTCGTCGCGCGGGACACGCCGGGACCAGCCGATTCGCCCACATTTGCCGACAATGCGCCCGCCGGCCGGACCGGGCGGCGACCGGGGCGCGGACCGCGCGAAGCTCCGGTGCCTGCGATTTCGCGATCGGCCACCACGACGGCGGCCACACGGTTCCGGCGCGTGCAACGGGGGTCGACGGATCGTTGCGAGCGCGAACATCGACAGCCCGCGAACCGGATCATTCCGGAAAGAAATATCACATCATTCAGAGCGAACGGATATCACTCCGACGAGTCGGACCTACGTCCAGATCACGCTACCGTACGCCGAATCCCCCCGTCGAGTCCGTTTTCCGCTGGGCCTGCGACTGTCCGAGCGCGCTGTTACTGTTGCCGATGGTGACAGGCCACGGCGTACCCACGGATTCGGGGGTCCGTGCAGTAACGAGAGTGCGCCGCGCGGCGAGAGTCGTCGAGTAATAGTTCCTCGAGTACAAGGAGTTCCACACCGCATGTCGTCCATCGTCTTCGACTACCTGCTGCCCCTCGTCGGTCCGGAGCAGGCGGCCTACTGGGCCCAGATTCTGGTGATCAACCCCGCCGGCTGATCACCGCGCGACCGCACCCGGTGCCGGCGGCTCGCCGCGGGCACCGCATGCGGTCGCAAGGCCCGGCTTCGACGACGATCCGACCCAGGAGGCCTCCACCATGACCACCGATCACGTCTGGTTCATCACCGGCACCAGCAGCGGCTTCGGCCGCGCGATCGCGGAGGCGGTGCTGGCCGACGGCGGCAGCGTGGTCGCCACCGCGCGCAAAACCGAATCCCTTGCCGAACTTCGAGATCGTGCTCCGGAGCGGGTGCTCGTCGCGCAGCTGGACGTCACCGACCCGGCGTCGATCACCGCGGCGGTCGAGGAGGCGCGAGTTCGGTTCGGCCGCATCGACGTTCTGGTCAACAACGCCGGCTACGGACTGCGCGGCGCGCTCGAGGAATGCGACGACGAGCAACTGCGCGCACTGATGGAAACCAATGTCTGGGGCCTGATCTCGGTCACGAAGGCGGTACTGCCGCTCATGCGGGCCCAGCGCAGCGGGCATATCGTGCAGCTGTCCTCGGTCGGCGGCGTGCGCGCCCGTCTCGGTGGAACCCCTTACGCACTCAGCAAATTCGCGGTCGAGGGACTCTCGGAGGGATTGTCGTACGAGGTCGCGCCGTTCGGCATCAAGGTCACCATCGTGGAGCCGGGACCGTTCCGCACCGACTTCGCCGGGCGATCCATTCAGTGGGCCGAATCGATGCCCGAATACGCACCGGTCTTCGCGGAGGAGCGCGAGCGCTTCCAGGCCCAGGACGGCGCCCAGCCCGGCGATCCGGCCCGCGCCGCCGCGGCCGTGCTGCGCGCGGTCGCCATGGACGAGCCGCCCTTGCGGCTGCCGCTCGGCCCCGAGGCATTCGCCGGCATCCGCGCCACCCTGACTCAGCGCCTCGCCGATCTGAACGAGCTCGAACCCTGGGCCGCCGACACCGGCTTCCGCTGACCACTCCCCTCGCCTCGACCGCCGGAGGACCCGACATGCTGTCCGCGGAAGACCACTTCGCGATCACCGATCTGATCAATCTGCACGGCCACCTGACCGACAACGGCGATTTCGACGGCTGGCCCGCCCTGTTCGCCGAGGACGTCGTCTACGACGTCAGCGCCATGGGCGGCGGCGTCCTGGTCGGAATCCCCGCCTGCCGCGACGCCGCGCTGGCGATGGGCGACAACAACCCCGTCGCCCACCACGTCACGAACATCGTCATCAACGAGGTCGCCGACGGCACCGTCCGCGCCCTGTCCAAGGGGTTCGGCGTCATGACCGACGGTACGGTCGGCAGCGCCACCTACGAGGACACCATCCAGCGCATCGGTGCCGGCTGGAAGATCACCCACCGCATCGTGCGCCCGCGGCGCAAACCGCTGCACCCCTGATCCGGCGCCCTTCCGCTGATCACGGAACATGCCGATATTGCTCCGAAGTTGCCGGCGAGGGCGATCATGGAGACATGAACGCGGAACCGCTACCGCACACCCCCGCCCTGCGACGAATGCTGGACGATGCCTCGGCGATCGCGCGCCGGGCGGGCCATACCGCCGTCGGCACCGAACACCTCGTCCTGGCCGGCCTGCAGGACCCGAATTCCACTGTCGCCCAGGCCTTTCACCGCGCGGGCGCCAATCTGGCGGCGATCTCGGACGCCTTGCACGAAACCCTCCGCAACGGGCCGTACCCGAACCCGACCGACCATCCGGACAACGGCGAGGGCTGCGCGCGCTAGCCGGGCGCGGTCGGTCAGCGCAGTGAGGTTTCGTCGCCGGCCGTGAACTCGGTGACCCGCGCTTCCCGGATCATCGCACCCTGCTCGTCGGACACGCCCGCGCCGCGGAAAGCATCCAGCGCCGCGCGGTCGCTCCACCGTTCCAGAATGTTGATGCGGCCGGTATCGATCAGGTCGGCCGACAACGCGAAATCGAGGCATCCGGGCGTCTTCCGAGCCGCGCTCACCACCTCGACGCAGGTCGCCGGATAACGATCCCGATCGGCCGGGTCCACCCGCAGGCAGCCGGTGACGATGATCTGCCGAGGCGTGGCATCCATGCGGCCAGGGTCTCATGCCGCGAACCCCGAAGGGGACGAGTCGGTCTGTAAGCCGGATCCTGTTCCCGATTCGCACCGGGAGGCGACCATCCATCTGGGTGCACCGTCACCGGGCACCTCGAGCAGTCAACCCGCAGGCTCGGGCGAGCAGCCCTCGGGCACCTGCGCAGCCGCACTCGCGAGAATGCGGCCTTCGACCTTGCTCCGGGCGGGGTTTACCGAGCCGCCCCGGTCACCCGGGGCGCTGGTGCGCTCTTACCGCACCGTTTCACCCTTACCGGCGGACCTCCGGAGAGACCGCCGGCGGTCTGTTTTCTGTGGCACTGTCCCGCGGGTCACCCCGGGTTGCCGTTAACAACCGCCCTGCTCTGTGGAGTCCGGACTTTCCTCGGCGACGGGCGGCGGCACAGCTGTGCCCGTTCCCGTCGACGCGGTCGCCCGACCGACTCGTCGCGAACCATTGTGCCGTGCGAGCGGCGCCGAGCGCACATCGGGCCGCGACCGGCATCCGGGCGCGGCCGGGAATCGGCCGCGGCCGTCCTGCGGCGCGCCCTCGGACGGGCGTGGCGCGGTACCGGAGGTTACGCATACAGTGAAGCCGCATTCGCCGTGGAGCGCGTCCCCACAGCGAACCGACGGCACAGAAGGGCAGCGCACATGGGGTTCGGTGACTTCCAGAACGAGATCTACTTCCAGGGGCTGCGCGGTGTCGTACCGGAGTACCCGGTCGCGTTCGCCGAACTCGAACAGCGCGCGCAGGCCGCTATGCCGCCCTCGATCTGGTCGTATGTGGCCGGCGGCGCGGGCGACGAGCGCACCCAGCGCGCCAACGTCACCGCCTTCGACCGCTGGGGGCTCATCCCCCGCATGTTCGTCGGCGCGAAGGAGCGCGACCTGTCGGTCGATCTGTTCGGAATGACGCTTCCCACACCACTTTTCATGGCCCCGGTCGGCGTGATCGGCCTCTGCGCCCAGGACGGCCACGGCGATCTGGCGACCGCCCGCGCCGCCGCCCGCACCGGTGTGCCGATGGTCGCCTCGACCCTCACCGTCGATCCGCTCGAGGATGTCGCCGCCGAATTCGGTGACACCCCGGGCTTTTTCCAGCTCTACACCCCCACCGACCGCGATCTCGCGGCCAGCCTGGTGCACCGCGCGGAGCAGGCCGGGTACAAGGGCATCGTCGTCACCCTCGACACCTGGATCACCGGCTGGCGGCCGCGCGACCTGTCCACCGGTAACTTCCCGCAGCTGCGCGGACACTGCCTCGCCAACTACTTCACCGATCCGGTCTTCCTCTCCGGTCTGCAGCGCTCACCGGAGGAGGATCCGATGAGTGCGGTGCTGCGGTGGGTGCAACTGTTCGGCAACCCGCTGCGCTGGGAGGATCTGGCCTGGCTGCGCTCCCTCACGGATCTGCCCTTGATCGTCAAGGGAATCTGCCATCCCGACGATGTGCGCCGGGCCCGCGACGGCGGCGTGGACGGCATCTACTGCTCGAATCACGGTGGGCGCCAAGCCAATGGCGGACTGCCCGCGCTCGACATGTTGCCCGAGGTCGTCGCCGCGGCCGAGGGTCTGCCGGTGCTGTTCGATTCCGGAATCCGCAGCGGCGCAGACGTCGTCAAGGCGCTCGCGCTCGGCGCCACCGCGGTCGGAGTGGGCCGGCCCTACGCCTACGGTCTGGCGCTCGGCGGGGTGGACGGAATCGTGCACGTCCTGCGCACTCTGCTGGCGGAAGCGGACCTGATCATGGCGGTCGACGGCTATCCGGCGCGGAAGGATCTGACTCGCGAATGTTTGCGTTCCGTCCACCCGTAATCGTGCCCTGAGCGGGGATCCACGTCTGCGGCCGGGCGCGCGACCCAGTACGGTATTCGCCCATGGAGCGTGTCGAGGTGGGGTTCGGTTCGGGAAGCGAACAGTGTGCAGCGTGGCTCTATCTTCCGGACGGCCCGCCCAAACCGCGTCCGCTGGTCATCATGGGGCACGGGCTGGGCGCGAACCGGGAAATGGGTCTGGATCGCTACGCACGCCGGTTCGCCGCGGCCGGAATGGGCGTGCTGGTCTTCGATTACCGGCATTTCGGGGCCAGCGGTGGTGAACCGCGCCAGCTGATCAACATCGCCCGCCAGCGCGACGACTGGCGCGCCGCGATCGCCTTCGCCCGCACCCTCAAGGGCTTCGACGCGACCCGAATCGCGTTGTGGGGCAGCTCCTTCGGCGGCGGGCACGTGCTGTCCATCGCACACGAGGACGACTACCTGGCCGCTGTCGTGGCACAGTGCCCGTTCACCAGCGGCTGGTCCTCGGCGATGGCGAAGGGGCCGATCAGCCTCGCCAAGACCGGCACCCTCGCGCTCATCGACATCCTGGTGGGCCCGATCCGCCGCAAGCCGGTGGGCGTGCGACTGGCCGGGCGGAAGCGTTCGGCGGCGTTGATGAGCGCCTCCGACGTGCCCGAGGGTTTCGGCCGCCTCGCCGAGGAGAGCGAGCAGTACCAGCCGAAAGTCGCTGCCCGCGTAGGGATGTCGGTACTGTTCGATTCACCGTGGCGGCGCACCAAGGGCATCAAGGTGCCGGTGCTGTATGCGGTGTGCGACAACGATTCGGTCGCGCCGGTGGGTCCGACGCTGAAGGCCGCTGAACGCACCAAACACGGCATCGTGAAGCGATACCCGATCGGGCACTTCGACATCTACTTCGACGACTGGTTCGAGAAGGCCGTCTACGACCAGACCGAATTTTTGGTGTCGGTCCTGCGTCCCTGACCGTCGCCGACCGGCGTTCAGAGATACGAGGTGTCGTTGACCAGACGCACCGACGATCCGCCGTCGGGATAGAACTCGGCGATCGACAGCGACGCCAGATCCAGATGCAGCCGATACAGCAGCGACGGGCCGACTTCCAGGGCCAATTGCAGCAGTGTCTTGATCGGCGTCACGTGGCTGACCACGACGACGTTCTGTCCCGGATACAGCGCGAGCAGATCGCGACGCGCCGCCTCGACGCGTTCGCGCACCTGGGCGAAGCTCTCCCCGCCCGGGGCGGGCAGCGACGGATCACCGAGCCAGCGCTGATGCAACTCCGGATCCCGTTGTGCCGCTTCGGTGAACGTGAGGCCTTCCCATTCGCCGAAATCGGTTTCGGTCAGCGCGTCCAGAACCCGCACCGGGACGTCGAGGGCCTGGGCCGCGGCCTGCGCGGTTTCGCGGGCCCGGGCCAGCGGCGAGGTGACGACCGCGGCGATATCCCCCTTCGCGGCGAGATATTTCGCGGCGCGGGCGGCCTGTTCCCGGCCGAGTGCGGTGAGGTCCGGATTGCCGCGGCCGGAATACCGTCGCTCCACGGACAATTCGGTCTGGCCATGACGCAGCAGCAACAGCCGGGTCGGCCGCCCGCGGGCGCCGGTCCAGCCCGGACCGGTTGTCGCCGGGGCCGTCTCCTGCACGACCGGATCCTCGTGCGCGGCACGGGCGTCGGCCGCTTCGTCGATCCAGCCCGGCAGCTCCGCCTCGACGCCGCGCGCCGACACCGATTCCTGCGCAGCCGATTCCGGTTCGGCCACGCTGTCGATCACCGGGCGCTCGGTATCGGCTTCGCGCACCTCCGCGACCACCACCGCGTCGTCCATGGCCTCGTTGGCGAGCCGATCGGCATGCGAATTCTGCTCGCGCGGAATCCATTGGAAGCCCACCCGATCGAAGCCCGCGACCAGCTGCCTCGCACGTTCCGCGAGCGGAATCATGGCCGCGTGCTTGACCTTCCAGCGTCCCGACATCTGCTCGACGACGAGCTTGGAATCCATCCGCACCTCGACGGTGCGCGCGCCCAGTTCCGCCGCGGCCGCCAAGCCCGCGATGAGACCGCGGTATTCGGCGACGTTGTTCGTGGTGACGCCGAGGTATTCACGGCGTTCGGCGAGGATCGTGGCGTGGTCGGAATCCCAGATCACCGCGCCGTAACCGGCCGGGCCGGGATTGCCTCGCGAACCGCCGTCGGCCTCCACGATCACGCTGCGTACCGTCATCGCCGGCCCGTCACAATCCGGATTGCTTCGTGCGCACCAGAATCGCACCGCATTCGGGGCAGCGGACCACGACCTGCGGATCGGTCTTGGCGATCCGGGCGATCTCACCGCGGTCGAGTTCGATGCGGCAGGCGCCGCACCGGCGAGCCTGCAACAGCGCCGCGCCGACACCGTGCTGGGCGCGCTGCTTGTCGTAGATCGCGAGCAGTTCGTCCGGGAATCCGGCGAGCAGCTGTTCACGGTCGGCGTCGCAACGCTGCGCGGCCACATCCAGGTCGGCGACCGCGTCGTCGCGCCGGCTCTGCGCGAGGGTCAGATCCTCCTCGGCGCGCGAGAGGTTGGCGCCCGCGTGCTGGTGATCGGCCTCGGCGGCCTCGCGCCGCTCCATCACCTCGAGCAGTTCATCCTCCAGCACCCCGCGCCGGCGTTCCAGGCTGCCCAGTTCGTGCTGCAACTCCGAGAGCTGCTTGGCGCCGACGTTGCCACCCTCGAGCATTCCGCGGTCGCGCGCCTCGCGTTTGCGCACGGCGTCGATCTCGCCCTCGAGTTTGCGAATGTCGCGGTCGAGATCGTCGAGCTGGATCTCGACCTTGACCGCCGCATCCTTGCGATCGGTGCGTTCGGCTTCCAGCCGCTGCACTTCCTGCTGTTCGGGCAGCACCTTGCGGCGATGCGCGATCCGCGTCAACTCGGCGTCGACGGCCGCGAGGTCGAGCAGTTTGGCCTGGATCGGTGGTTCGACATTCAACGCGGGACGTACTCCTCGACACTATGGACGGTTGCGGGGCGACGGGCAGCGGGTGCGCGACGCCGGTGCTCAACCGTACTCTGCCCGCGGCCGGTTTCGCCCCAACCCCGCACGGCCCGCCCGCGACCACCGGATACGCGGTCGAGACCTGATGCCCTGTGCCCCGGGCGCCGGCACAACAACTCGAGTGCGGCGCCGCCCCGACTGTGACACTCTGACCGGATGGCCGAACATCGCTATCGCGTGGATGTGGTGTGGACCGGCGCCACCACCGACTACCGCTCGTATTCGCGCAATCACGAGGTGCTCGCCGAAGGGCGGCCGCCCCTGCCGGGCTCGGCGGACCCGGTCGTCGGACGGGGCGACGCGACGCGCTGGAATCCCGAGCAGCTCCTGGTCGCCTCGCTCTCGGAATGTCACATGCTCTGGTACCTGCATCTGTGCGTCGAGGCCGGAATCGTCGTGATCGACTATCTCGACGAGGCCGAAGGCGTGATGAACGACCAGCGCTTCGAACATGTCACCCTGCGCCCCCGCGTCACCATCACCGATGCCGCTCGGGTCGAGCAGGCGCGCGCACTCCACACGGAGGCGCACAAGCGCTGCTTCATCGCCAACTCGGTCAATTTCCCCGTCGACCACGAGCCGGACATCCGGACGGAGTGAATTCGCGCCCGTCCACGGTCGCGGGAGAACGCCCGGGCCGGCCTCGCGCCGCTCGTCCCTGTGCCGCCCGAAACCGACACAGCCGGCCGGCTCGCCACCGAACCGAACCTGTGCGACCGCCGCTCATGTCAGTCGTCGGCGGCGCCGAGGGTCCACGGGTCGGTGCGGAGGGTACTGACCCGGGTTTGCACGCCCGGAAGCGCTTCCCGCACAATACCTTCCGCTTGGGCGCACCAGGGGAATTCGCTGGCCCAATGGGCGACGTCGACGAGTGCGGGACCGCCCGCGCGCAGATGTTCATCGGCGGGATGGTGGCGCAGGTCGGCGGTGACGTAGGCGTCGACGCCGAGCTTCGCGACCGTGCCGAGGAAGGAATCGCCCGCGCCACCACAGACCGCGACGGTGCGAATCTCCCGGTCGGGATCACCGGCGGCCCGCACACCCCAGGCGGTACCGGGCAGGGCGGCGCGCACGCGAGCGGTGAAGGCGCGCAACGTTTCCGGTTCCGGCAGGGTGCCGATGCGTCCCAGACCTCGTCCCGACGGCAGCGCCGCGCGTTCGGTGACGTCGAAGGCCGGTTCCTCGTAGGGGTGGGCGGCCCGCAACGCGGCCAGTACCGCGGGGCGGGCCGACGGCGGCGCCACCACCTCGACGCGGTCCTCCTCGACGAACTCCAGGTCGCCGACCTGACCGATCGCCGGATTCGCCCCCGCCATCGGCCGGAACTGCCCGGTCCCCGGTACCCGCCAGCCGCATTCGCGATAGAACCCGGCGCCCCCCGCGCCGGCCTCGAAGATCGCCGCCAGCACCGCATCGGTGTGGTCGCGCGGAATGAACACCACCCAGGTGTCCACCGGCGCCGCCGACTTCTGCTCCACCGGCCCGGTCACCGTCAACCCGAGCATGTGGGCGAGGGCATCGGACACTCCGGGATCGGCCGAATCGGCATTGGTGTGCGCGGTGAACAGCGCACAGTCGTTGCGGATCAGCCGATGCAGCAGCGCGCCCTTCGGCGTACTCGCGGCCACGGTGTCGACGCCGCGCAGCAGCAGCGGATGGTGCACGACCAAAGCCTGTGCGCCCCAATCGATCGCCTCGTCGACGACGGCAGCGGTGGCGTCCACCGCGAACAGCACCCGAGATACCGAGGCAGCGGGATCACCGCACACCAGCCCCACCGAATCCCAGGACTCCGCCAGCCGGGGCGGATACGCGTCGTCGAGTACTCGGATCAAGTCCTCCAGCGTCACAACAGAATTCGTCGCTGTCACCACCGCACCTCCACCGTTTCGCCGTTCCGGTCATTATCCACTCCGATGCCGCCTGCCGGGACGGACCGCGCCGCGTGCCCCCGAGCGCGAATCCTCACAGGCCGACGGCTTCGATCGCGGCGACCAAACGATCGACAGCGTCGCTGTCGCGGACCGCCAGGCGTAAGAATTCACCGTCGAGCCCCGGGAAGGTGTCACCCCGCCGGACACCGATATCTCTGTCCGCCAGATGTTTCCGCAGCAGCTCACCGTCGGGCACGCGGATCAGCAGGAAAGGACCTGCGGCCGGTTCGTGCACGTCGATGCCGAGGGCGCGCAGGCGGGGAATCATCGCCTCTCGCTCGGTCACGATCCGGATCGCGCTCGCCTCGGCTTCGGCGATCGCGTGCGCTTCGCAGGTCGCCGCGATCGCCTCGAGTTGCAGCGTGCCGAGCGGCCAATGCGGGCGACCGTGGTTCAACCGGGTCAGTAGTTCGGGCGGACCCAGCAGATATCCGCACCGCAATCCGGCCAGCGCCCACGTCTTGGTGAGGCTGCGCAATACCAGAACGTCCGGATAGGACTGTCCCGCAAGTGTTTCCGGCTCACCGGGCACCGCATCGGCGAAGGCCTCGTCGACCACCACGAGGCGGCCGGGCCGGCGCAGCGATTCGATCACCGCGCGAGGATGCAGCACCGAGGTCGGATTGGTCGGATTGCCGAGGACCACCAGATCGGCATCCTCGGGGACCCGCGCCCCGGCCAGCTCGTAGGGCGGTGCCAGCACCACCCGGGCGACCGGAACATCGGCCTCGCGCAGAGCGAGTTCCGGTTCGGTGAACGACGGATGGATGACGGCCGCCAGCCGCGATGCCAGCCGCGGCAGCAGCGCGAACCCCTCCGCGGCCCCGGCGAGCAGCAACACCTCCTCGGGCGCGCGGCCGTGCCGTGCCGCCACGATCGCGCGCACCGCGTCGGCCTCGTCCTCGGACGGGTACCGCCCCAGCGCGGGCAGTCGCGCGGCCAGCCGCCGCAGCAACCACTCCGGTGGCGCCTCGTCCCGCACATTCACCGCGAAGTCGAGCATCCCCGGCAGCACATCGCGGTCCCCGTGATGCCGCAACGCCGAACGGTCGACCTGCACACCACCGAACCCAGCACCCCCGAATCCAGCACCGCCGGACTCCGCATCGGTCGATCCGGAACCGCCGACTTCGGGACCCCCGGACGCCCGCACGCCGCCGATGCCCCCGGCGGCGCCCACGGCGAAACCCGCACGCGTCGCATCCGCCTCGGCTGCTCCGCCCGGACGCGTATCGCTCGGGCGGCTCGAGCCTGCGTGCGACCGCGTGCCGGCGGTCGTGGGGGTGTCCTCGGGCACAGCCATCTACCCTACGTGGCCGCCGCCCGCACCGACCGGCCACAATGGGTGCGTGGGCGAGCTGCACGTGACCTTCATCTGCACCGGCAATATCTGCCGGTCGCCGATGGCCGAGAAGATCTTCGCCGCGCATCTGGAACGCGCCGGACTGGCCGATCGGGTGCGCGTGAGCAGCGCCGGCACCACCGCCTGGCACGTCGGCTCGGACGCCGACCCGCGCACCACCGCCCTGCTCACCCGCCACGGATATCCGATCGGGCACGTCGCGGCCATGATCGGCCCCGATCATCTCGACGCCGATCTGCTGGTCGCCCTGGATTCCAACCACGATCGCGAACTGACCCGGTTGCGGATCCCCGAAGCGCGCCGGCGACTGCTGCGCAGCTTCGATCCGGACGCCGACGATCACGACGTCCCCGACCCCTACTACGGCGACGACACCGATTTCGAACTCGTGCGCGAGCAGATCGAGGCGGCCGTTCCCGCGCTGCTGGCCTGGGTGCGCGAACAACTCGGCGAACCCGCGACGACCGGACCGCGGCAATGAACATCCTGCGCCGGCTCACCTTCCTCCTGCGGCCCAGCTGGGCGATCCTGGCGGTCGTCGTGGTCGCGTTCGCCTACCTGTGTTTCACCGTGCTCGCGCCCTGGCAGCTGGGCAAGAACACCTCGACGTCTCATCGCAACAACCTGATCGCGGCCTCGGTCAACGCCGACCCGGTCCCGGCGAAGAACCTGCTGAACACGGGCGAGGGCACGCCACCGGCCGGGACGAATCCGGCCGACACCGAATGGCGGCGGGTGGTCGCGACCGGTAGTTACGTGCCGAATTCGATGGTGGTCGAGCGATTGCAGCGGCTCAACGATCAGCCCGCCTACGGGGTGCTGGCCGCCTTCCGGCTCGACGACGGCCGGGTCGTGCTCGTCGATCGCGGCCTGATCGCGGCGGTGAACGGCTCGGATCTGCCGGTGATCGCGGAGCCGCCGTCGGGTCAGCAGCACATCGAGGGACGGGTCCGGAAATCCGAGGGCGCCGTCCCCGGCAAGGATCCGATGGTCCGTGACGGCCTCCGCCAGGTGTACTCGGTCGACACCGCTCAGCTCGCCACGGTTCTGGGCACGCCGCTGACCGGCTTCGCGACCGGTGAGCACGGCGGCTATCTGCAATTGGACGCCGGCCAGCCCGGCGCCTTCACCCCCGAGTCACTCCCCCAGCTCGACGCGGGCCCGTATCTCTCGTACGGGCTGCAGTGGATCGCGTTCGGTGTGATGGCCCCGCTCGGCCTCGGCTACTTCGTCTATGCCGAAATCCGCGAACGCCGCCGCGACCGTGCCGCTGCGGGGGCAGCCACCCCGAGTGAGCAGGTCCCGGCCATGAGCACCGCCGGATCACCGGCTGCCGAATCAGCCGAAGGCACGAGCACCGCTGCGGCTTCCGCCCCTTCGGAGCCGGCTCCGAAGGCCCAGCCCGAGACCGCCTCCGCACCGGACGAGCCATCGGCCGCGCCGAAACCACGCACCACCGCGGACCGCCTGGCCGACCGCTACGGCAACGCCCGCAGCTGACCGGATCCCGCAGAATCGGCCCACTTCACGACTGGCCCGATCGACCTATTTGGCTATAGATTGGTATAGCTAGATCTCTCGATACGAGCGGAGAACGGGATGAACGCCATCCGGCAGGCCTACGACACCGTGCAGCGATCGTGGACCGGGCAGCAGTGGGATGCCTGGGCGGCGACCTGCGCCCCCGATTACGCATTCGACACCGGTACCGGCCTGCGACTGGATCTCGTGGGGACCCTGGACTGGAGCCGCGCCTGGTTCAGGGCCTTCCCGGATTACGCCGAGGACATTCGTGCGGTGCATCCGGCACCGAACTCGGCGGTCGCCGAATTGGTCGGCCGCGCAACCTCGGTGGACGACTTCGTCGTCGCCGGTGCGACATTGCTCCCGGCGACCGGCCGGCGGTTCGAGATCGCCTACGCCAAGGTTCTGGTCTTCGACACCGACTTCAAGGTGGTCGAGGACCGGCAATACCTGGACACCGCCGTTCTACTCCGGCAACTCGGCGCGAGCTGATCGGCGGCGCCCGAGCGCGTACGCGGTCACGGCCGCCACCACCGCGGCCGTCAGCTGCACACCGTTCGACAATCGCACCGCCCGGCGCAGATCGGGTACCCGCGGGGTCCGCCCGTCGCCCAGCACCGGACGCATCTCGGTCCCGTGGCGGTACTCGGTCCGCCCACCCAGCGCCACGCCCAGCGCTCCGGCCATCGTGGCCTCGGCGACACCCGCGTTGGGGCTCGGGTGCGCCCCGGCGTCGCGGCACCACGCGCGCCACGCATCGCCGGGCCACCCGCCCACCAGCGGCGCGAGCATCACGGTGAGGACCCCGCTCACCCGCGCGGGCAGCAGATTCGCCAGATCGTCGACGCGCGCGGCGGCCCAGCCGAAGTTGGTGTAGCGCTCGTTGCGATAGCCGACCATCGCGTCGAGCGTGTTGATCGCGCGGTAGCCGAGCAGCCCCGGCACTCCCGCGACCGCACCCCACACCAGCGGCGCGACGGTGGCGTCGGAGGTGTTCTCGG
The DNA here is from genome assembly GCF_049538315.1 of Nocardia sp. AB354. Lineage (NCBI taxonomy): Bacteria > Bacillati > Actinomycetota > Actinomycetes > Mycobacteriales > Nocardiaceae > Nocardia > Nocardia sp. AB354. The sequence goes on from NZ_JBMVFU010000016.1 coordinate 106,843, forward strand.
CAATGGATTCGACTGCGGCACGGGCCAATCCGTCGGCGTCGAGCGCTTCGGGATCGCGTCCGCACAGCGAGGGCAGCACCTCCCGCGCACCGGTCGACTCCCCCGCCTCCAGTCGATCCGCCATCTCGCGCCCGGTCCGGGCGAGCGTGGTGCCGCCGAGCGCGATCCACGTGCCGACCGCAGTGATCATGATGGTGCCGAGCCCCGCGTGACGACCGGGGCGCCCCTGCACCACCGCCGTCCGGACGCCGGCGCACCCGCCTCGCCTGCCCCCGGCCACGCCGCCGCGCCGATTCCGCCATGCCGACACCACGCCGCTCCCACGGGTGATTCCCGATGGCCGGGCAGCGATCTCCGCGCCCGCGCTCAGCGCGACGACACCACCCACCAACACGATCTCGTGCACGACCCCGGCGGCACGCGCATCACGATATCCCGCCGATTCCACCGCGGCGGCCGCCGTCCCGAACAGCGCCACCGGATGTCCTCGCCGCGGATCACCGAAAATCCGATCCGCCGCGAATCCGATCAGCAGTCCCGCGGCCCGCGCCGTTCCATATCGCACCGGGCGAGACTATCGGCCCCCTCGGGCACCCCGATGTCACACTCGGCCCGGCGGCATCGTCACCATGAGGAGGCACCCGCGCGGCGGGCGCGCGCGGCGAGACGAGGATGGCAGCTGTGACGACCGGACACGACGATATCGATCAGACCGAACTGGCACGCCGGTTCGAGGAGGATCGCCAGTATCTGCGCCGCGTGGCCTACAGCACGCTGGGCAGCCTCAGCGATGCCGACGACGTCGTGCAGGAGGCGTGGTTGCGGCTGCAACGCTGGTACGAAACCCGTTCTCCCGGTGAGCGAATCGACAATCTGCGCGCCTGGCTGACCACCGTCACCGGCCGCCTCGCGCTGGATCAGCTGGGTTCGGCCCGGGCGCGCCGCGAACAGTACGTCGGCGAGTGGCTGCCGGAGCCGGAGGTCACCAGCTGGGACGACCCGGCCGACCGCGTTTCGCAGGACGAGCGCGTCACCACCGCCCTGCTGGTGGTCCTCGAATCGCTCTCGCCCGCCGAACGCACCGCCTTCGTGCTGCAGGACATCTTCGGCATGACCGGTCCCGAGGTCGCCGACGTGGTGGGCCGCACCCCCGCCGCCGTCCGCCAGCTCGCCTCCCGCGCCCGCAAGCACGTCGAGGACGGCACCCCGCGCTTCCCGGCCTCCCGCGACGAACACGAGAAGGTGGTTTCGGCCTTCTCCGCGGCCTGGCGGTCGGGCGATCTGAGCGGCCTGCTCGGTGTGCTCGACGAGAACGTCACCCTGACCGCCGACGGTGGCGGCCGGGTGCCCGCGATCCGGCAGCCGGTGCAGGGCGCCGAACTGGTGGCCAAGCTGTACTTCGGCTGGTACCGCGCCGGAACCGGGGCGTGGGCGCGCATGGTTCAGGTCAACGGTCTGCCGGGCCTCATGGTCTTCGACGGCAACCATCTGGGGATCATGGCCTTCACCGTCGAACAGGACCGCATCACCTCGATCGCGATCGTCCGCAATCCGGAGAAGCTGCACGATCTGCCCGAGGGCGAACCGGATTGGACGATGTGAGAGTTCGCTCGGCGCGGCCCGTCACCGGCACGCCTGCCACCCCGCCCCGTGACCGACCCCGAGCAGGCCGTGCGCCCGGGCCACCTCCGGTGAGTACAGCTGTCCCGCATCGGCATTGAGCCCGGCCTCGAGGCCCGGGTCGGCACGGCAGGCCGCCCGCCAGCCGAGATCGGCGATGGTTCGCACATACGGCAGGGTGGCGTTGGTCAACGCGACGGTGGCGGTGTGCGGGACCGCGCCGGGCATATTCGCGACACAGTAGAACAGCGAATTCGCCACGGGGAAGGTCGGTTCGGCGTGCGTGGTGGGATGGGAGCTCTGGAAACAACCGCCCTGATCGATGGCGATATCGACCAGCACCGTCCCCGGCCGCATCCGCTCCACCAGGGTGTCCGGGACCAGTTGCGGCGCTCGCGCTCCCGGCACCAGCACCGAGCCGATCACCAGATCCGCGGCGACGACCGTCCGGTCGATGTCGGCCGCGTTCGAGGCGAGAGGAGTGACCCGGCCGGCGAATCGGATGTCGAGTTCACGCAATCGCACCGGATTGGTGTCGAGCACGATCACCCGCGCACCCATCCCGACCGCGACCGTCGCCGCACTCGTTCCGGCCACCCCGCCGCCGATCACCACCACTTCCGCCGGCCGCACCCCCGGCACGCCGCCCAGCAACACTCCGGCGCCACCTTCGGGCGCCATCAGGTGGTAGGCGCCGACCTGGGGTGCGAGTTTGCCGGCGATCTCGCTCATCGGCGTCAGCAGCGGCAGTGATCCGTCGGGTCCACGCACGGTTTCGTAGGCGATCGCGGTGATGCCGGAAGCCAGCACGGCGTCGGTGCACTCCCGGGAGGCCGCCAGGTGCAGGAAGGTGAACAGCACCTGCCCGGCATGCATGCACGAATATTCGGGTGCGATCGGCTCTTTCACCTTCAGCACCAGTTCCGCCTCGTCCCACACCGCGTCGGCGCTCGCGGCGATGTGCGCGCCGGCGGCCACGTAATCGGCGTCGGTGAATCCGGACCCGAGTCCTGCGCCGGATTCGATCAGCACCCGATGACCGTGCCGGGTGAGTTCGACGGCGCCGGCCGGGGCGAGGGCGACCCGGCTCTCCTGCGGTTTGATCTCGCGCGGAACCCCGATTCTCATACCGCCATCGTGGCCCTGATCCGGGCGCGGTGCCATGATCAAGTCGCGGCGATTCACAGAACCGCAACCAATCGGCAATCGATCCGCGCCCGGCAGCCCCGCATCGGCGTCACACGGTGATCGACTCGCCCAGCGGCGGGATCCGCAGTTGCTTCTCGCGCCCGCCGTAGCCGAAGGTGCGCCGCAGGTGATCGAGTGTCTCGGTGAAGTGCGCCCAGCCCTCGGCGTGTACCGGAACCACGACCGCCTCGCCGAGTACCTGCGCCGCGGCCAGCGCCGTGCGCGCGTTGAGCGTGACGTCGCTGTCCTCGAACCGGCCCACGTTGGCGGCGCCGACGTTGAGCAGGGCTATGTCGATGCGGCCGAATTTCGCCACGATGCGCTCGACGTAGTCGACGGAGGCGTTGTCACCGGAGATGTAGACCGTCGGCAGGTCCTCGGCCTGCAGGACGAAGCCGGTGACCGTGCCGCTCAGCGCCTCCGCGCCCTCCGGCCCGTGCAGCGCCGGTACCGCGGTGACGGTGACGGCGCCGATGCGCACCGACTCCCACACCGTCAGTCCCCGAACGCCTTCCAGGCGCCCGGCCGCTTCCGGCGTGGACAACACCGTCTCGACGCCGGCCATCACGTCGCGGCCCGCCGGATCGAGGTTGTCGGGATGCTGATCGTGCGACAGCAGCACCACGTCCACCGGGCCCACGCGATCCGCGGCGACCGCCGGTCCGGTCAATTTGTGCAGGGTGAGCGCGCCGGCGGAGTAGTCGCCGGGTTCGTCGAAGGTCGGATCGGTCAGCCAGACCAGCCCGCCGTAGTTCAGCCGGACGGTGGGGCCGCCGATGTGCAGGAGTTCGACCGTGCTGGAGAGCGTGTTCGTCATGAGCAACAGCTTGTCCCGATCCGGCACGCTCGAACAGTGGCCCGCAGGCCATGCTTCGATAAGATCGGGCCATGCATGTGGTCGCGGTGGTCGCCTTCGACGGAATCAGCCCTTTTCACCTGTCCGTCCCCGGGATGGTGTTCGGCCGCATCGGCACCAGCGTGCAGGACAGCGCGCCCTACCGGGTGCTCACCTGCGCGGAAGTTCCCGGAATCCTCGGCACCCCCGGCGATTTCGACCTCGTCGTACGCCACGGCCCCGAGGCGATCGACCGCGCGGAGACCGTGGTGATTCCCAGCTGGAACCCGGAACTTCCCGTGCCCGAAGTCATTTCGTCGGCCCTGTGGCGCGCGCACGAACGCGGCGCCCGCATCGTCGGACTGTGCCGCGGCTCCTGGGTGGTCGCCGCCACCGGCTTGGCGGACGGGCGCGAAGTCACCACGCACTGGGGTCTGGCCCCGGCTCTGGCCCGCGCGTTTCCCGCGGTGACCGTGCGCGCGGATCGGCTGTGGACCGACCTCGGCGATGTGGTGACCTCCGCGGGAGTGGCTGCGGCACTGGACTGTTGCCTGCACCTGGTGCGCGCCGATCACGGCGCCCGCGCCGCGACGGAACTCGCGCGCACGCTGGTGCTGGCCCCCTACCGCGCCGGGTCGCAGGCGCAGTACATCCCGCTCGCGGTACCGGACGCCAGCGACGACGACCCCATCGAGCACGCGATGGTCTGGGCGCGAACACATGTGGACCAGCCCATCGACCTGGACAGCTGGGCCCGCACGGCGCTGATGTCGCGGCGCACCTTCACCCGCCGCTTCCGCGAACGCACCGGATCCAGCCCGCAGCGCTGGCTGCTCGATCAGCGTATCGACCGCGCCCGGCTACTGCTGGAATCCACCGACGACACGATGGACCGCATCGCCGCCGAGACCGGTCTGGGCACGGCGATGAATCTGCGCCACCATTTCCATCGCACGCTCGGGCTGCCACCGGCCGCACATCGCGCCCAGTTCCGGGCCAGCTATGTTGACCTGCATGATGATCAAGCTGGGTGAGCACGAGCCGCAGATCGACGACACCGCGTGGGTGGCGCCGACGGCCACGGTGATCGGCCGGGTGCGGCTGGGTGAACAGGTCAGCATCTGGTACGGCGCGGTGATCCGCGGCGATCTGGAGGACATCGGCATCGGCGCCGGCACCAACATCCAGGACGGCTGCGTACTGCACGCCGATCCGGGATACGAACTGCAGGTCGGCAGCGGAGTGTCGGTGGGCCACAACGCGATTCTGCACGGTTGCACGGTCGGCGACGACGTGCTGGTCGGCATGGGCGCGACCGTGCTCAACGGCGCGGTGATCGGCGAGGGCAGCCTCATCGCCGCCAACGCCCTGATTCCCGAGGGCATGAAGATTCCGCCCGGCTCCCTGGTCGCGGGCGTACCGGGCAAGGTGCGGCGCGAACTCGGCGATGCCGAACGCGATCGCATCAAGCTCAACGCCGCGGTCTATCTGCACAATATGAGCACTCACCGCGACGCCGGCACCCAGCTGTGAGACGGGCCACACTGGTCAAGCGTCCAGGTTGATCTCTTGGTAGCATCGTCGCAGCATGTTCGCGGTCCGCGGCAGTGAATCATCGCCCCGGGCGGCGTACTGCGACGTGGGTATGCAGGAGGTTAGACGGTGTCGTACGAGCAGTCCGGTATGCACCGACCCCAGGGGCGGATCAGTGTGGCCGATATCGCGGCCCAACCCGGTGGCATCGAGGCGCTACAGCGTCGAGTCCACGAATTACGTTGCAACGGAAGTGATTTCGCCGCGAACGCGATCGAGCAGGAAATGGCCGCATTCAATCTGCGCTGAGCGCGGACGGCGTGAGCCCGGTCGGGGACGTCGGTGACGGTCCGGCGCGATGAGATAATGATCGTCAGCCTTCCGCATCGACGCGGTCATTCGCCGACTCGACTGGAGACCCCATGCCCCCTGTTCCGTCCATCCTGGCCCGCATCCTCGAGAAGCCCCGCTCCGACGGTGAGCAGCTGCTCGAGAGTGCCCTGTCGGCCTTCCTGGACTTCGGGATCAAGCGGACCAGCATGGGTGAGATCGCGCGCCGCGCCGGCATCAGCCCCGCGACGCTGTATCGCCGCTTCGAATCGAAGAACGATCTCGTCGAGGCGGTGAGCGTGCGCGAGGCGCAACGCTTCGTCGCCGATATCGAACAGCGGGTCGGCAGCATCACCGACAACGAGGATCAGCTGGTGGAGATCTTCGTCGTCTTCATCACCGCGCTGGCGCACAACGAGCTGCTGCAACGACTGCTGCGCACCGAACCCGAGCTGATCCTGCCGCGCTTGACCACCGACGCCGGCCCGATCCTCGCGGTTGGCCGCGCCTACCTGGCCGACAAGCTGCGCGGTTTGCAGAAGGCCAACGCCGAACTGGATTTCGATGCCGACCTCGTCGCCGAGATCATGGCCCGGCTGGCGCAGTCCCTGGCGTTGACTCCCGACGGGCTGATTCCGCTCTCGGACGCGGAGGCCGCCCGCGCCTTCGCCCGGCGGACGTTGCTGCCGATGGTCGGCGGCCATACCGCCTGACGGCCGGGCCTGCGATGCACAGTGCGGCTGTCGCCGGCTACCAGGAAGACTCCGACGCGACGCTGCCGGGCGGTCCGACACCGGTCTCGCCCAGCCCGAACGCCGCGGCCACGCGCCGATCGAGCAGCGCGACATCGGGTTCGGCTCCGCCGTTGGCCAATTCGCGTGCCAGGTCGGTGAGCCGCTGTCCCGCATCGGTATTCGGATCGGGGAGCGGAAGCCGGGTGACATACTGCGTGATCCACCGGCGCCGCCCGGCATAGAGCCGATTTCCGCACACGGCATCGTAGAACTGCAGCCCGAGCGTCGAATTGGCCACGCCCATCAGCAGATACGCGATCCGCTCGTCGCCGATATCGGCCAGCGACATCCAGTAACAGTCCCCGTTCACCACCGCACCGCTGCGATCGAGCGCGAACCGCGGCGCCACGCTGATATCCGGGAACACCACCTTCGGACGGCACCACAGATGCGGCCGCTGCGGCACCCAGATCTCGAACCACTCCCGCCCGGTGCCGGTGAGGTAGTCCCGAGCGGACAGGGTGTCCTTGTGCTGAGCGAGATAGGCCGCGGCGTCCGGATATTCGGCCAGATCGACCGGTGTGCGGCACGAGCACGAAGTCTCGTAGGGGTACAGCACCCGGGTGTCGCGGGCGCGTGCGATCCGCCACGGAGCGAGGTCGTGATGAGTCAGCAGCTGCCGGAGCAGTTCGAGCTCCGGACAGCAGGGCCGATCCTCCCACCGGTCCGAGATGAAGACTCGATCGGCATTCGTCTTGATGCCCACCCTGATTCGTGCCACCTCGCCGAACGTGCGCCACGTGCCGGCGGCGATTCGCCCCAACCAGGCGTCGGTATCGGGTCGCGACATGCGCCACGGAGTTGTGGGATCGAAAGTGCTGGTGAGTGATTCGTCTTCGCACTCCGCATCGGCCCATGCGTCGCCACCATCGGCGAGAATTCGCGCGGGCCCGCCGGCCGAACCGCGCCCCGGGTTCCCCGATCCGCACGGTTCGCCGTGCGCACCGGTCCACAGCGTTCCGGTCTCCACCGCGATGCGGCGACCGCCGTGGTCGACGACGGAGTCGGCCGGAGCGACCACAGCGTCGAACAGGTCGGCAGCGGCCGTCGGCTCCCGCTCGGACTCGTAGGCCGTGACGAACCTGCAGGTCCGCTGCTCGTGCCCGCGCACGGCGATTGTCACCGCGGGCAGGACCGCCGCCTCGAACAGCCGAGTGTCCCCAAGGTCGTAGAGCTCCACCGGCGTCAGTTCCGCATACAGCAGCGCCCGCAGATTCGCCCCCGCCTTGGTGCTGAGGAATCGGTTGGCGCACAGCAGACCCAGCACTCCACCGGGTCGTAACAACCGCGGAATCGTCGCGACGAACGGATGGGTCAAATCGATACGTCCCGACAGCCCGAACTGCTTGCTCAGCATCTGCGCGGTCGTGCCACCCAGCTGCTGAGTCCGCACATACGGCGGGTTCGTGATCACGGCGTCGAAGTGCGAGTCGGTCAATTCGGTTGCCGCGCAGAGGAAATCGCCCACCCGCCAATCGATGACGACCCGATTCGACGGTGGCGCGGTATCCACCCCAGGCACCGCGCCGAGGTATGCGCCGACCGCGTCCGCCACCCGCGATCCCGCCCACGACTCGGCGGTGCCCTCCTCCGGCCAGATTTGGGACCTGCCCCCGAATCGGCTGTTCCACGACCTCCCCCTAGTCTGAGCTTCCCGGACCGCCGCGGCATTCAGGTCGTACCCCACCAGATGCAGGGAGGTATCCGGAAAGCGTTGTGCCGCAACATATGCCACCGCCGACAGCAACTCACCGTCGCCGCAGGCGGGGTCCAGCACCGACAACTCGCGTTCCGGTCGCACATGCGCGAGCATCCGCTCCGCGAGAAACTCCGCCAACCGCGGCGGCGTGTAATGCCGACCGTGCCGTTTCCGCGCCCCACCCCCGCCCGGCTCCCGTCCCGCCCGGCGGTCTGCTGCTGGCTGCTCCCGCCCGCCGCGCATGTCCGCATTGTGCCTGCTGCGAGCACAAATGTGGGCGAACTCGACGTATCGCGCGCCCGAAGGTCAGCCCCTGCCCGCGTGCGGCACCTCAGGGCGCGTAACCGTGACAACAGTGAGTAGTTCATCCAGCCCCTCGAAGTCCGATGGGTTGGTCGTGTAGAGCGGCAACTGTTCGGCGACAGCCACAGAGGCGATCATCAAATCGGCGAGACGGCGGCGCGGCTTACGGCCGACCGCGATCACGGCAGCACAGACTCGGCCGTATGCCCGGGCAGCTTCCACGTCGAACGGTATGGGATCGAACTCGTTCTCGGCTCGCTGCAGAACGTCGAGTCGGCGCGCCCGCTCGATGTGTTCGTCGTACAGGTCCTGCTCATCGTTTCCGCGAACTTCATGTGGCCCGGCGGAGAGCTCGGCCAGAGTGACTGCCGTGATGGCCATCTCGTCCGGAAGCTCCATCGGGTCCAACCACCGACGCAGGATCATGATGTTCGTGTCGATGATCCCGCGAGTCCGGCCGGTGTGATCAGCGCTCATAGGGGTCGTCCGGTCGCTGCTCCGCCGTACGATCTTGGTCCGCACGGAAGCTGCCCACATCGAGGGCCGGAGCTGTATGCGACATCGCGGCAAACTCGACACGCGAAACGAATCTGCGACGCCGGCGCAACGGAACAAGTTGCCCGATCTGGTGACCGTCACGTGTAACGGTGAACGACTGCCCGTCTTGAACAGCGTCCATAATTTCTTTCGACCGATTGCGCAGGTCGCGCTGTGTGATCTCGGGCTGGGCGCTCATGACAACATCATACAGCGCGATAGCACGTGGTGCCACGGCGTGCTACGCCGCACTCACCGGCGTTGGACGCGCTCCTCGGGCGGACCGACCGCTCCCCGGTCACGCAGGTAGGTCTCCAGGGCGTCCAGATCGGTCGGGCCGACCGCCGTATCCGTGCCCCGCGTGAACACCGCGAAGCCGTCGCCGCCGGAGGCGAGGAAGTTGTTGGTGGTCACCCGGTAGGTCGCGACCGGATTCACAGGCCGGTCTCCGATCCGGACGGAATCGGCGATCACCTTGTGTCCCGGGGCGGCCTTGTCCTCGTAGGAGTAGGAGATCCCCGCGACGGAGAGCACGGCGGGTTTGCTCTTGTTGTCCCATTGCTGTTCCAGCAGGTCCAGTATCTGGCGGCCGGTGAGGGTGACGGTGACGACCTGATTGCCGAACGGCTGCGTCTCGTAGATGCTGCCGTAGGTGATCGGCCCGGGGCCGATGTCGGCGCGCACGCCGCCCGGATTCATGAACGCCGCCACGGCCTGCGCCGAATCGTGGGTGACATCGAGCATCGCATCGGCGATCACCGCACCGAGCGGGGATTCGCCGCCACCGCGATCGCTGCGCGTCAGCGGGGCCGTCGCGGTGCCCACGACCCGTTGTGCGCGCGGCGCCGCCTGGCCGGAGAAGAATGCGATCGACTTGTCCACCGCCGGATCGGGAGCGACATCGCGGGTCACTACCCGGTTGACGGCGTGCGCGGACACCTTCCCGTGGTCGAACCGCAGCGTGACGTCGGTGATCAGGCGCCCGTAGGACGCCGCCTGCGTGACCACCTTGCCGTCGAATTCGCAGTTGTAGGCCTGATGGCTGTGCCCGGTGAGCAGCACTCGAACGGCGGGATCCGTATGCGCCGCGAGCGCCGGCACATCCGGACTGATGTCGGCGCAACCGTTGTAGTCGGTGGTCTTCGCCGGTGTTCCCTGGGCGCCGCCGTCGTGCACCAGGGCGACAACGGTTTCGGCACCGGCCTGTTTCATGGCGGGCACGTACTTGTTGATCGCCTCGGCTTCCTCGCCGAAGGTGTAACCGCGAATTCCTTCCGGGAAAACGAGATTCACCGTATCGGGCGTCACCACCCCGACGACACCGATCTTGTGCCCGCCGATCGTCAGCATCGTCCACGGCCGCACTCCGGCCGGAGTCTCACCGCGGGAGTCGGTGAGATTGGCGGCGAGGAAATCGAAGTGTGCTCCCGTGAACGGCTCCCCCGGTGAGCACCCGTCGAGCGCACAGCCGCCCGCGCGCAACCGTCCCAGTTCCACGACCCCGTGGTCCAGTTCGTGATTGCCCACCGCCGACGCCGCCACGCCGATCTGGTTGAGATAACCGATCGTCGGCTCGTCATGGAACAACGACGACACCAGTGGACTGGCCCCGATGTTGTCCCCCGCCGACACCACCGCGCTGTCCGGATACGCCGCCCGCAACCGCTGCAGATGCGTGGCCAGATACGCCGCCCCGCCCGCGGTGTACTCCCCCACCTGCCCGTTGCTCGCCTCCGGCGGTTCCAGATTGCCGTGCAGATCGTTGATCCCGAACAGGTGCACCTCGCCGGGTTGCGCCGCCGGAAGGTCGCTGGTGGAGACCAGCGGTATCGCGCCCCGATGTGTGGTTTCGCCGCTTCCGCCGCATCCGGACAGCGCGACCAGACTCATCGCGACGGCACCACCGGCCGCCATGCGCCGCAGAACACCCATACCGTCAGACTCTGACATACGGGAACGTCCCCGAAACGACGGTTCGGTGAACTCTGCTGTCGCCCTGCGCCATCGCCGACCCGAGACGGCTGCTCGGCGCGTCAGCCCACGGTGATCGGCAATGTCTCCCAGCCGCGCACGGTCGAGGTCGACGACAAGGTGATGTTGTCCCAGTCGACATCCCACGTCGGGAAGCGGCGCAGCAGCTCCTCCAGCGCCACCCTGCCCTCGAGCCGGGCCAGCGCCGCGCCCAGGCAGAAGTGGGTACCGAGGCCGAAGGTGCGGAGATTGCTGATCTTGCGGTGGATATCGAACCGCTCCGGGTCGTCCCATCGCTCCTCGTCGCGGTTCGCCGACGCGATGAGCAGCATCATCGCGCTGCCGGCGGGCACGGTGATCCCGTAGAGCTGCACATCTTTGGTGACGTAGCGGGCGATGGCGTGGCCGGTGGGCTCGAATCGCAGCGTCTCCTCGATCGCGTTCGGGATCAGGCTCGGATCGGCGACGAGTTCGGCGCGCTGTTCGGGGTGGCGGGCGAGCAGCGCACCCAGCCAGCCGATCAGCCTGGCGGTGGTCTCGTTACCGGCCCCCGCGACGACGGAGACATAGGTCAGGATCTCGTCGCGCGTCAGCGTCCGCGTCACGCCCTCGGTGTCGACGAATTCGGCGCGCATCAACTCGGTCATCAGATCGTCGGAGGGATTGTCGGCGCGCCAGTCGATGTATTGGGCGAACTGTTCGGCATCCGGAATCGCCTTGTCGGAGATCTGCATTCCCTGCCCGGGCTCGGTGCGCAACGCGCTGTCGGCCTTGTCGCGCACGGTCTGCTGATCGGCCTCCGGGATGCCGAGCAACATGCCGATCACGCGCATGGGCACCTCGTTCGCGAACGCGGTCATCAGATCGAACCGGTCTTTCCCGGCGAGCCGGTCCAGCGACCGCCGGCACAGGTCGCGGATCTGCGGCTCCAGCGACATCACCCGCCGGGGCGTGAACACCCGCTTGAGCAGCGCGCGGTGGATGTCGTGCGCCGGCGGATCCTCCATCAACAACGTGCCCGGCGGAATCTCGATCCCCGCCTTGATGATCTCCAGAATCGGCCCCCGCGACGACGAGTACGTCTCCCAGTCCAGCAGTGCGGGATCGATATCCGACGCGCGGGTGAGGGCATAGAAGTCGTGCTTGTCGTTGTAGTAGAGCGGCGCTTCCGCCCGCATCCGCCGATAGATCGGGTAGGGGTCCTTCGCGATCTCGCGGTCGAACGGGTCCCAGTAGACCGCGTCGGCGCTATCGGGCGCGGGGGCGTCGTCGAGTGCTGTGGCAGGGCGAGGCGTGTCAGGCATACGGATCATTCTCTCTCAATGAGAATCAGAATTCCATAGCGGAGAATATCAATATCCTGCGTGGTTGCCGCGAGCGGTCGCCACTGGGCCGCCGCGCGCCCGACGGGGCAGTGCCCCCGCCCGCTCCCCGACAGGCAACGCCGACGACGCGGAACGTCGAGCCGACTGCTCCGCGTACACCCTCAGCGACTCCGGGTCGACATTCCGTCCGGTCGGAATTTGTTGTCTTATCTCACTTTTCGACCGTCCATGGGCCGCCGAGCAGCCCACCAGCCATTACCGTCCGAAAGCCGTTGTAGCGCAGCGTTATCACGCGACTTTCGGTGGAAGCACTCGGTTAACGTTGATGTGTTACAACGCTTCTGGAGGTCGAACCGGCCATGCTGATAATCAACGGCGACATCACCAAACCGAAGACCCAACAGCAGGTCGTCGAATGGCTCGCGAACTACGTCACCCAACCAGGAATCGCCGTCTCCGGCGTCTACATCCCCAGGCTGGACGGCGGGAGCACCGAAGCCGATCTTCTGGTTTTCACTCCACACGCGGCGGCCGTCATCGAGGTCGACGCTCTGCGCAAGAAGACCCGCGGATCGCTGTCGTATTCGATGAACGAGCGGTGGTCCGCACCCGGCATCCACGGCGACCCGGTCCAACTCCGCGGCGACGACCTCAACCCGCTGCACCAAGTGCGCAGGCCCGTCTCCGCCCTGAGAACCTTCGTCGCCGAACTGACACGCGGCCCGGAACCGTTCGTGGACGGCCTGACCCTGCTCATACCCAAGTCGGGCAACACGGTCACCCTCGACAAGGGCCCGATGCCCGCCGGGTTCACCGTCCTGCTCGGCGACAGCGCCTCCCAGCTCTACTCGTGGTTCGGCCGAACCGCCCAGCACCGCGACCGAACACCGTGGACCGCGGAGCTGGTCGTCACCGTGCTGACAGCCCTGCGAGTCGACCGCACCCGCGACGCCGAAAGCCGCCGCCGGCTCTACGCGAAACTGCTGGCGGAGGGATTCCCGACCGAGGTGTCGGCGGTCCCGAGAGAAGGAGACGGAAGCCCGACTACCTCGACGCCCCTCGCCACCTCTGCGAACGCACCGGCCCAGCCGGAACAGGCAGACCAAGCCCGCCCGAATTCGCAAGCGGTCCCCACAGATTCACACCTCCCGCTTTCGCGGAACGCCCAAGACAACGCGGCCCCACCCACCTCGTCGCCCGCCCCAGCCCCGTCGACCTCACCCGTTTCCTACGCCCGGGCCCACCCCGAGACCCCACCGGCTTCGCACGCCGACCCGACATTCTCAGCTGTACAGACTTCGCGAGCGGTCCCGAAGCCTGCGTCCACACAGGCTCTGCAGACCGACGCCAGTCCCGCACCGGCACCCGCACCCGCACCCGGGGAGCCAGGCACAGACTCCAACTTCCGAACCCAACCCCCAGCACGCCACCGCCTCCGCACCGCACTGCTCGGCATCGCCGCCGTGCTCATCCTCATCTGCGGCATCGGCTACATGGCCGGCAAAGACCACCCCCGCGCACAATCCGACTCCCGGCCGGCACCATCCCAAGTCCGCCCGCCCGAGAGGACAACGACGCCCGCCCCGCCGCCCACCGAAACCCCAAGCACACAGCAATATTCGGCTACACCCACGGAGGGGGCAACCTGCTATCCGTTCCAAGCAGGCTGCTGATGTAGAACCACGTCACCACCGAATACGCCACGGTCTCAAACGCTTGTCCCCCAGACCGACTCGTCCCAGACATCAATACGGAACGGTCGGTTACCGACCTATGTCTTGACATGCGGGCCGCTGCGAAAAGTACTGTGGTGGCGCAGCTTTGCGCGACCTGCGCACGATTACCGAATCGGTAACGTCCACGCCCGAGCTGAGCGAACATAGTGGTGTGATGGTGAGCTTGACGCGAATCGGGGCCACCCGCCAGCGATTCGAGAAGGCTTTCGCGGTGCAGGGGGTCGAGCCGGAGCAGATGGCTCGAGCCTTCACAACCGTGCGGAATGCGCGCATTGTTCCCGTTCCCGGGCAGCACGGGCTCTTCGCCGTAGCTGAACCGATGGGGTGGCTCGGGACGCGCACGGCCCGCAACGAGCACTATGCGGGGATGTCGGCCACGTTCCGGCGTTTGGCCGAGCTCGTCCATTCGCACGGCGGCGTGCTGGTGCCGCCGGCGCTGGGAACCACAAGGCACGCAGCGGTTCTGGGTGGTGACATCCACACTCTGGAGGTGCTCTCCTCGGTGGAGCAGGAGGTGCTGTGCAACCTGCTGCGCACCCACGTGCCCGCGCTGATCGCCCTGTTCGGCCGCGGGATCACCCGGGCGGGTGCGCCACGTGATCGGATCGGCTCACGTTGGCTGGCCGGGTCACGCTCGCATCTGGCGACGAGATTTCTAGCCTCGACCGCGCCCGAACACCTCGACCGAGTGAAGGCGGAATTGCGCCGTCGGGACGGCGTGGCGCTGCTCGAACGCATGGACGTCTATCCGTCCGCCGAGCCGGATGGCACACTGACCGTCGCCGTGCGCTGTCTCGACGGCGCGCCCACTCTCGCCGGGATCCGCACGCAGGCATTGTTATTGGCTGCGGTCGGGATGCAGGCCAGGCGCATGGTTCGCGACGGCCGTCGGGTCGGCAATGTGCCACAGCGCATGCTGGAGGACAACCGGGCCCGCGCGGTGGCCGAGGGTCTGCGCGCGCAGATGGCTGCCGACGAGCCGCGGCAGCGTCCGGGCGCCGCGCCGAAAGACCAAAAGACCGCCAACCGGCGACATAATTCCGAGCCCGCGCCGCGCCCGGCGCGGGCGGTCGGGCGCTCACTCTTTCACTCGATCGCCGTGGAGCTGCGCAATCTCGATGCCGACGCCGCCGAGCTTGCCCCCGCGCTGCTACCGCTCGAGCTGCCGGCCCTGGGCGTGACACACGGAACGACGGAGACCGACCTGATGACGCGGTGGGCCGGCGCCGGCGAGAGCGAATTGCTGAGCCGATGCCTGCTCGCGCTGACCGATGCCGCCCCCGGAGGTCCGCTGCTGCAGTGGCTGAGCGCGGATGTGCCCGGCCGGACCTCGATCGTGCTGGGCTCCTGGCGCACACGGATCGCCGAGGCACAACCGCCGACTGCCGGCCGGCCAGGTCAGCAGAGCCGAACAGCCTTCGCGGGCAAGCGATCTCAGCCGGACCGTCGCAACCGGCATGGCGGGAACCGCAGCGCCGGGCAGCGCGGCGGCAATCAGGCCCGCGGCACCGACGGCAGCGCACGAGGCCGCGGGGCGCAGCGGCGCCGGGACGACAGGGGATCGGGCGGATGAACCAAGCCATCGAACTGGTGCTGGATCTGCGTCAGTTGCGCGATGCGCCCAGCACCCCCGAGGAATTTCAGGCGCTGTGGGCGGAGTTGGAGCCGGCGCTGCACGGCCGCGATCTGCGGGAGGGTCCCACTCACCAACTCGACAGCCCCGATGGCGAAATCCGGCTGGAAGTGGTGTGGATCCCCGCCGATGTCGAGCGTGTCGACGAAAGCACCCCCATCTCTGTCGTCGCGGTCCGCGAACGACCCCGCGTGCAGTACCGATGCAAGCACTGCGGGGCATATGCGCCGTTCACCTGTTCAGCCTGTCCCGCCGAGGCGAAGAACAACCGGGTCTGTGATCGGCACGTCGTCATCCTCGACGGCGCGCTGACCCCGGTCTGCCGCGAGCACCGTCCGGCCTGCGAGCAGTGCGACGACCCGGCAGAATTCCGCTGTGCCGGTCGAGCCTGCCGGCGTGAGAAGGGATGGTGCGCGCGGCATCGGCGGCCGCACCCGCGCGATCCCGACATCGATTACTGCCCGTCCTGTTACGACGCGGCGTTCCCCCACTGCGAGACGCCGGGCTGCCAGGACATCGGCACCGTCCGTTGTGAGCATGTGTCGCAGTCCTTTCAGCACTGTCCCCAGCGGATGTGCACCCGGCACGCGACCCGGTGGCAGGTATTCGGCAGCGAGCGAGTGGGTTTGGGGCTGTGCGCCAACCATTCCCGGGTGCGTGGAGGGGCCCCCGCAGATCTCGTATTCGAGATCATCACAGGCGCTGCCGGCAGGCGTCGGCCTGAGCGGCTACCCAGCCTGCAAGGTTTCGCCCACACATTGCGCAACTGCGGGCACCGGGACCTGGCGATCGACTATGCCGGGATTCACCGGTTGCTGCAGGCGACGGAACCAGTGGTACGCGGAAACCGAGCAGCAGCACAGGCTTTCGACCGAAGCAAGGCGGGCTGGGCTGCAGCCGCTGCCGCCGTGGCGACTACGGCGCACGAGGGTGAGCGACTGATGGAGAAGCTGCGGGAGCTGGTGATAGCGGCCAATCCCCGATCCGGCAGCGAGGTCGCCGCGGCAATCGAGCTGGCCGAATACAAACCGAGCCGGAACACCAGGCCCGCGATGCTCTTCGTCAAGGTTCCGGAGCATCTCCGCGGGCGGTTCATCGGATCCCGCGGCCAGGGAATCCGCTTCTACACAGCACAACTCGGTATGAAGGTTCAGATCGAAGGGGGGCGCCGATGACCGCCACGGTCGACTCCTCCTCGCATCGGATGGTCGTGGTTCCGGCCGGCGGCCCGATCACAGGGCACCACATCGGTATTCCGTCGGGTGTGCGGGGTGGGGCGGGATTGCTCCAGGTCGGTGCCCAGCCAGACCTGATACAGGTCGCGGTGTCAGCCACCGAGGTTCCGGAACTGCCGGCCGGACATGTGGCGCTCGCCGACGAACTCGCCGCGCACTGGGATATCGAGCCGTCCGGGCAGCCCTGGCGCTTCGATCCGCTCGAGCCGCAACCGGTGCGCCGAATCGTGCTCGAACTGCCCACGGAGTTGGATCCCGCGGACGCCGCCCGCCAGATCGTGCGCGCCGGGCTGGCAGGGGCCCTGCTATGGCTACCCGATACCGGTGATGACGTCTTCCTGCCGGTCGACGGGGTGCCGCACAGGGTCCGTGAGATCGACCTCGGTGGCCGCAACAGCGGATTGGCCTGTCTTACCCGGGATTCGGCTGTCGAGCTGTATGCCTCCTCGGTGCGCGCGGGTGTCGATATCGTCGTCCTCGCCGACATCAGCGGTTCGATGAGCTGGGATGATATTCCGGCAGGCCTCGAGCGGTCGGCTTTTCGCGCCCACGGCGGACAGTGGATCACCCGGATCGAAGCACTCAAACGCGCGCTACTGGACATGCTCGACATCCGCCTGCAGATCTCCGGCCGGGTGTCTCGTTTCGCCCTTCTCGAATTCAATCATCAGGCGCGGCACAAGTTTCCGCGCGACGGTGGGATGACACAGCTGGACGGCAGCTCACCGGAGTCTCTGGTCACAGAGTTTCGGCACGCCATCGCGCTGCTGCGCCCGGACGGCGGGACCGATATCGGCAACGCGCTGCACGAGGCCGCCAACCTGCTCTACCGCGAGGGCCATCCGAGCAACGAAAAGCTCATCGTCTTGGTGAGCGATGGGGCGAATTGGGCGCCGGCCGGCGAGGGCGGCACCGGAGAAGTGGTGCGTACGGTGCAGGAACCGGTGAGCCTGGTCGCGCATCTGCACAACGAAGCCAAGATACGCTTGCATGCCATCGGAATCAGCACCGCGGAGCTGTTCCAGCGACGTGGTCTGCCGCCGGACGAAAGGATCATTCCCAATCACGCGCTGCTGGAGGAGCTGGTCAAGGTAGGCGGCGGCGACCCGGCCCAGGTGGGCGGCATGGAGGTGCTGGCCGACTATTTCACCGGACTGGGCGGCGGTATCAGTCACCGGGTGGGCGAGCGGCTCACCGAGGCGAGCCGCCCCGGCCCGCTCTCCGGCCGCACCAAGGCGGCACTCGACCGGCTGCGCTCGGCCGGCACCAGCCAGTGGGATCAGCGCCGCGAGAATCTGCGAGACCAACTCTCCGAGCTGCTCGTACGCTGCAATGACGAAGCGGCCCGTGTCTACGGCCGGCAGATCTGGAATTACAAGTGGCTACAACAGTTGCTCAGCCGCGAACTCGGCTCGCCTGCCGCCGACATTGCAAGCTTCGTCTCCAGTGTGTCGCGTGTCTTGACGGTGACACAGACCGAGGCCCCGTTCACACCGTTGCGCGCACTGCTCGACCAGTTGAACGGCGCCGACGTCGGCTGCGAAACCCTCGGCGCGGTCTTCGGAACGGCGGTCGACTCACCGACCAGCGCCCAGGTACTGCTCATGCAGCGGGTGCACGATACGACAAGCGAGCTGCTCGATCGTCTGATCATCATGCAGCCGGAGGCCGAGTCGGCGCCGAAGCCTGAGTCCTCCGGTCCGACAGGCAGATTCACCTACCGTGATTGATCGAGTGAGCATGCCCGAGATCCGATCGGGCTACCGGGTGGGCCCCGCAGAGGATCCGGATCAGTACCTCTTGGAAGAAGAGATCGACGCCGGCGGCGAAGGGCAGGTGTGGCTGGCCAGCACGCCTCGGCGCAATGGCGGCAAGCACCGCTGGGCCGTGAAAATACTACACGCGGGGAACTTGGATGTCGGGCACAACGAGTCCCCGGCCGATGCCCTCGAACGGTCGTACCTGCGCGCCCAGAACGCGCGGCAGGAAACGCAGCAACTACAACGGGAAGTCACCGGCGTGGTCGGCGCCACCGACGTCTTCCCTGGTCCGCCACCGCATCCGCCCGGCGAATCCGGGGATGTGCGCACGCTGTACGTGATCTCGACGTGGGTCGAGGGCCAGGATCTGACCAAATGGCTCAAACACAACCCGCCCTTCGAGCAGGTGTGCGCGGTAGCCGCCGAGCTCGCCGCGATCGTCGACGGAATCGCTTCCAGCAGTGTGGCCTTGGTGCACCGCGACATCTCCCCGGGCAACGTGATACTCGCCCCGCACACCGACGCGGTCTCACTGATCGACTTCAGCTTCGCCGTGCCGACCCACAGCGGGCCGGTCACAGTCGTCAGAAAGGACGGCTACACCGCTCCGGAGGCGTCGAGAACCGGCAACGGCAGCCCGGAGGCCGATCGCTATTCCTTCGGCGCGGTGATCTACTACCTGCTTACGGGTAGCAATCCTCCGCCGGACAGTGCGCAGCAGGACTGCTTCGACTACCTGGTCCGCCGCAGTTTTCCCGTCGAGGTCGCCGCCCATGTGACGGCACTACTTGCGCCCGACCCGGACCAGCGGCCCACATCCTTGGTGCGCTGGGCGCGTGAGCTGTCCGAGCTGGGCGCTCCGACGTCCACGGAGTTGCGCTATACCGACCTCGATGTCACCGTCGACGGTTTCCGGACCACTACGGTGACGGCATCGGCAAACGCGGTGGTGGCACGGGCCCGGTTGGGCCCCGGGGCGCTGTGGGCGCTGGTGGCCGATGAGCAGGCCCCGGCCGCACCGGTCGTGGTCCGTTCGGTCGCAGACGGCACCGGCAACCCTGTCGATTTCGTGATCGACAAGGCGGAACGGCTCATGGTGGGCCGCGCCGGTATCTGGCAGGACGGCGGGCGCGCCGCGGTGGGCGGCGGCCTCGCGGTCGTCCGCACCGCTACCGGGTCCGCCACGGCGTACCTGGTCGACGCGGTCAGCGAACGGCTGACGACGGTGGAATTGACTCTCGACGGGATGATCCGCCGGGACAGCGGCGGCCCGTATGTACGGCGTGTTCTGGCCGCCGCGACCGATCACGAGGGGGCCGCCGTCGTCACCGCGAATGCCGCGAACGGCGATTTCGTCATCATCGCCGGAGGATCCGCGAAGCGCTTCGGCCTCACCGATATTCGATCGTCCGCGGTCGGCCTGAATCTTCTGGGCGAACCGGTCTGCTTCGTCGCGGCCCCGGCCCGCGAACTCCTGTCATTCGAGCAACGTTACGGAGAGTGGGTGCCGACCGGCCCGATCGAGGTTCCCGGTGATGTGATCGACGTGGCATGCGTCGGTCAGCGCGACGGCGTCACGATCGCCGCGGCGGGCGCGGACGGACTGTGGGTCACCCCCCGGCTCGACGGCGCCCGGCCCGATTGGCAACGCCTCACCGAATCCCCCTGCCACCGAGCGGCATTGGTCGTCGGCGCTGCGTGGCGCCTCCAACTGGCCGCCCTCACCGATGGACAGGTGCTGGTGGCTACCGAGGATTTCTCCGGTCGATGGTCGGCCAGGGCGCTGACCCGTTGAAAGGAAGCCGACATGTATCACGAGTTCCTCTACATCTCAGGTTCGAAAATCGACAACTTCGTACCCGCGGCGGCATCGTGGTGGCGAAACCTTCGACTGCGGAAGATATCGGCGAAGGCGAAGGTCACGCCGGTGGAGGCCGGGGCCGAATTCGAACTGGCGGATATCGCCGGCAACGAGCAGCGGCTTCGGAACCTGATCGCGGATTTCGAACACGGGTGCGTGGACTACACCGATCCGGATATCGAGAACGGCGAATGGGTCATGTTCGAGGGCCGCATCGGCATAGCGCACCTCGACGACGACCCCGCGGGCGCGGTGCTCTTCTGCCAGGCCGAACCACTCTCCGTCACCGCTCCCCGCATCATGCTCCACGGCTCGGCCCGCAACGTCGCCACGAACCCGGCGGCATCGTCCCAGTCGCACGATCGGCCCGGAAAGTATTCCGTGTCCGTCGGCGCCACCGAGCAGGTGGTGAAAGCACTGGTCGACGCCCATGGTTCGGACAAGACGCACGGCCTCCGGAACCTGTTCAAACCTTCCACCAAGGAGCCGACCGACCTGGAACACAACCTGGGTACTTATTTCCGCGAAGTCGCCTGCAGCCCGAAATTCCGCGAATTCGCACCCTATTTGGGCGGGCATGCTCGTGTATCCGGAGTAGTCCACCCACCCCAGGTGCCTTTCCCGATCGTGCTCGCGTCGCCACTGTACGTGCGCTACGAACGGCCCTGATCGCATTCCGCCGGACCGGCCGGCCGCAAGACCTGTGCCGGTGCTGCCGGCGCGGCGCGAAGCTGTCCGACCAACCGACTACGGGATGCGAAAGACAGTCGGGCCCAATCGTCGTGGCGAGCGAGCGAGCGCCCTACTCGAAACCGGGCGGCGGGGTGAATCCGCCGAACTCCTGCTCGAGCAATTCGGCGAACCGCAAGGTCGTCGGGTCTTCGAGATAGGGGCCGACGATCTGCATGCCGAAGGGCAGCCCTTCCGGCGAGCGTCCGATCGGTGCCGCGGTCGCGGGCAGCCCGAGCAGCGTGGCGATACTCGCCCACACCAGGTTGTAGTTGTACGGGTAGGCGGTGCCGTCGATATCGATCGTGCGGGTGTCCATCCCCGAATGGTCGTGCGGGAAAGCGGGTGTCGGCGTGATCGGGCACAGCACCACGTCGAATTCCTTGAACAGGTGACGCCACCCGTCGGCCAGGCCGATGCGGACGCGGTCGGCCTTCACCCAATCGCCGTGGCCGGCGACGAAGGCTCGTTGGATGACCGCCTCGACGGTGTCGGTCTCCGGCGGAATTTCGGCGACGACGGCTTGGATCGCCCGGATCGCGTCGGCGGGGGCATCGGCGCCGAATTGCGACATCAGCAATGTGAAATAGGTTTTCGCGGTCAGCGTCAGGTCGGGCAGGAGAGAGCTCTGCCGCGCGACCGTGGCACCGGCTTTCTCGAGCCCCCGCGCGATCCGGTCGAAACCGTCGCGAATCACGGTGGATGTCGGCAGCAACGGATGACTGTCGATGATCAGCACGCGGAACTGCGCCAATTCCTCGCCGCGCGGCGGTGGCAACTCCAGCTTGTAGGCGACCGCCTCCACCTCGTCGGGCCCGGCAAGCAGCCGCGTCGCCAAGGTCAGGTCGGCGGCGCTGCGGGTCATCGGACCGACGACGGGGAGGTCCATGGGAGCCTCCAGTGCGGGCGTGCGCGGCGGTATGTGCCCGCGCCCCGGCAGCAGCGTGCGGGACGGTTTGTGCGAGTAGACGCCGCAGAAATGCGCCGGCACCCGCAGAGAGCCGCCGATATCGGAGCCGAGCGCGAGCGAGACGTACCCCGCCGCGAGCGCGGCGGCCGACCCTCCGGACGAACCACCGGGCGAACGAGTCGGATCCCACGGATTGTTGGTCGTGCCGTAGATGTCGTTGTAGGACTGCCAATCACGCAGAAAGAACGGCACATTCGTCTTGCCGACGACAACTCCGCCCGCTGCCTTGACGCGCGACACCAGCACCGCGTCCTCCGCCGGCACCCACCCCTTCGCGTCGGGCAGACCCCACGTGGTCGGCAGACCGGCGATATTGAACGATTCCTTCACCGCGACCGGAACGCCGAGAAGCGGCCCATCCTCACCCCGCGCCAGCGCCGCATCGGCCTGTTTCGCCGCAACGCGAGCGCGCTCGAAATCCCGCACCACAACGGCATTGACCTTCTCGTCGAACTTCTCGATCCGCGCGATGCTCAGTTCGAGCAGTTCGGTCGCCGAGATGGTCTTGGCCTGCAACGCGGCTACCTGCTCGCGCAGCGTCGCAAACTCCGGTCCGGGCATCAGTTCTCCTCGCATCTCCGGGTGCGTACACACCTGGTGGTCATGGCCGAAGCGTCGGTCCGGAATCCACCGCGACAGACGCTCTCCATACAACCTCGTTGGAACGAAATTTACTCCCACAGAACACGTTTCGTGCTGCTTGCGACGCACTGCCGATCATGCCCTCTGCGAACCCGCGCCCCAAGCCCCTCTGCCGCGTCGACGCGCTTCTGCCGGGCGGTGCTGTACGACAAGTCGAGCAGTGCCCGCAATGTGAGTCGAGGATGATCTCGACTGATCACCGAATCTCCCAATTTCGATAACGCTGGTAACGCCAGCGTGCCGCACAGCATCGCGTCCCGCTGCACGGCGAAGCGAGCGCGCTGAGAAGCGCTCAGCGGATATATCTCCGGTCCCGGCAGCGACCGCACCGGTCGACCCGGTGGGCCTACCATGACCGTATGTCCGAGCCGCGGATGGAGCGCCCCAACCTTCCGGAGTTCGTGAGTTGGGACGGACTCGAACAATTGCCCGAGGAGATCGCCGCGCAGATCGAGCTGTGGGACGTACTGATGACCGAGGGCCGAATTGCGTCTTACGCATAACTCGGGTCGTTGTCCTCACGGAATCCTTGAACGGTCGCGTCGATGAGGCGTTGGAGGTGGTTCTGGATGATGGATGTGTCGGCGGGGTCCGCGCGGAGGTCGTGTTTGGTGTGGCGGACGAGGTAGCGACCGTCCGAGTAGTCCATGATGTGGAAATCGCGGGCGGGGGTGGGGCGGCGGTCCCAGGCGGGGCCGGGGCAGACGGCCACGTGGAGGACGGTGCTGCGGGGGCGTTCGAAGAAGCGGGCGGCTTCGTCGCGTGCTGAGCGGGGGGCGTCGTCGTGGAATGCGGTGTAGGGGCGGTCGTCGTCGGTGAGGTCGGCGCGGTTGACCTGTAGGGCGGGGCGGGTGCCTCGGGGATGGCCGGGGATGGCGGCGAGCAGGTGGCGGGTCAGGTTTTCGGCGCGCAGGAGCGACATCCGCACGGTCCCACCGGATTCCGGGTCGGACGAGGGTTGCTGGGTGACCAGGACCGCCTGCCGGTAGTGCACGGCCGCGTGGATGCGGACGCGCTGACGCGGATCGCCCATCTGCTCGAGATCGCCCGAACCGTTCGACGCGGCGGCGAATCCGGCGATCTCGATCCGTGATTCCGGGCCGTGGAGAATGCGCACCGCGGCTTCGGCGTTGTCGTCGATGCGGCCGGCGAGGTCGGCGGCTTCGGATTTCCACTGGGCTTCCAGCTCGTCCGAGGTCTCGGCGGTGGAGCGGAACTGCAAGGGATACGGCAGGACGTCGTGTCCGGCGGCACGCCACAGGACGGTGAAGCCGAGCGCGCTGAAAGTCCAACCTGCCATGGGCTATTCACCCAAGACCGGCGGGACGGTCTTCTGGCGCTGCTCCTCTGAGAGGCCGGTCAGTTCGTCACCGTTGTCCCGCGACACCAGCTCCTCGCTGATCTTGGACTTGTGGGTCTTCTCGTCCTCTTTCTTCGGCTTGGCGCCGGGGGGCATCATGCCGGGCATACCGTTCATACCGGCGGCGCCCTTGCCCCCTCCGGCAGACAAGCCGCGAGCTGTCCCCTGGGCATTCGAACCGGGCACCGACGTCCCGCGGCCGGCCGAATTGCCCGACCCGCCATAGGTTTCCGCGACGCCGGGTCCACCCGCACCGTACGGGAGCCCGGTGCGCGGGTCGATTCCGCCGGGTGTCACCGAAGAAGGGGTGGTCTGCGCCCCCGCCGCCGACGGATCCCAACCAGCCGGGGTGGCGCTCGCCGAGGTGGTATTCGCGGGATTCTGCGTCGAGTTACTCAGTGTCGACGGGTCGACAGCGTTCGGGGTGGTGCCATCGCCGCCTTGATCGGGACTCGGCGGTTTGGGCTGGTCGGTATCGCCGGGGCCGTGGCCGTCGTCTGGGCCTTTCGAAGGTGGGCCGACCGGCGGAACTCCCGGCGGCTTCCATTCCGTGTTGTCGTCCGGCGTATTCACGGGATTGTACGGTCGAGGCGCCAAGGGCACCTGTGTGTCACTTTCGCGGACGGCCGGGTAGAACACATTGTTGATCAAGTGTTCGTTCGCCGCGTTCGCCTGAGTTTTGCGGTGGTCGTTGAGCTTCCACGTCGGCCCCGGCACCCAGCCGGCGAGATCGCTGGTCCAACTCGTGTGCGGGGTCGGCTGCGCGGCAGGTTTGGTGATCTCGACCGCCGAGCGCACCAACTTCACCTTCTCGCTGACCAACTGGGCGGAGCTCACCAGATCCTTCTCTTTGTCGGTGAAACTCTTGATGCCCTCGGCGGTCTTCTGCGCTGCGGCCCCCTGCCACTTCTCCTGAATGGCCTTCTGGATCTGCGGCCCGAAAGTGTTGTGCCCGTTCTCGATTTTGTTCCGCAGCCCCTCCCAGAAGTTATGCAACGTCACGACGGTGCTCGGCTGCATCTTCTGAATGCGGTCGTACAGATTGTCGATATTCTGCGGATTCTTGTACGCGTCCTGCGCGACCTGCGGGTTCTGGTATTGCCCTCCGAATCCGCCGTTCACGATCTGATTGATCCGGTTGCGCGCGGCGGTCGCGTCGGGACTCTGATCGCCCTGCGCATTCGAGAAGGAGTCGGGCGGACCGCCCTTGTGCTGCTCCCAGAGGGCAGCAACCAGCGGGACGAGTGGAAGTACCATATGCTCCCCCGGTCAGTGGTTCTCGGAGCCGGCGATGGTGCCGGCGTTCTGCTGGTCGTGGTCGACGAGGCGGTCGACGGAGTGCTTGATGGTGTCGCGGATGAGTTCGAGCACCTGAATATGCGCGGCAAAGGCCGAGTCGAAGTCTCCTTCTCCTCCGATAGCCTTGGCGCCCAACATCTTTGCCAGTTCATCAGCCGCGGGAAAGTCGCCGAGACCGGACACGTGCGACATGTTCTTCAGCATGTTCTGACATTCGTGGTAGACCGCGAGTTGATCTTCACACGCCTTCAGGCAATCTCCCGATACGGACGGATCCAGGTCGAGCCTGCCCGCCTTGGACTCCTCAGCCAAGTATTTCCAGAGCGAAATATCTTCGGTTGCTGTCACGACGACCCCTTAGCGAGGAAACAGTGGAACGATGGTGTCCGCTGCGGACATTGCACCGTCGCACGGGTCGGCAGTGATACTCGGAGTCAAGTTGTAGAACGACAGTTGGAACGACCCAGACTTCGCCGGAAACACCAGATCGCAGTCCTCATGTCGCGTGTCACTTGCTCGGTGGTATCTCCAGCCGTCGCGGCCTGCCACCGAGATGGCGGCGAAATCAATGTTGTCCGACTTCTTCTTCAAGTCGTCCGCAGTGAACTTCGATGACCAGACTGTGAGCGACCGAGCCTTCTCCGGCTGGAAGTACCAGGAGCACGCCTTCCATCCCTCCACCGCAACTCCGCCGACGCCGGTCTCGCGAGTGGTGGGATCTGCACCCACCTGGCGAACGACGTCGTCGCTGACCTGCGTGCATGGGTCCCAGTTAACAGCCGAGTTTGCGTCCGCGGCACTCGTCTCCGGCGACGCCGTCCCCGAAGTCGACGAGGAACACCCGGTCCCCACCCCCAACACCACCGCAGCCGCCAGCACAGCCGTAGCCGCCTTACGTATCACCGATGCCTCCCGTTGGTCCCCGCGCACACATCCTCCTGGAGTCTAGGACGCATGCGACGGCCACTCGGTTCCCCTTATTGATCATCACAAGAGTCGGGGAAGTCCGGTGCAGGCCCAGCCGGACAGCAGAAGACCGCCCCCATTGACCCCGATTAGTTTTGTTGCAAAACTGCTCGCCCATGAGGATCGTGATCGTCGGCGCCGGTATCGGCGGCCTCGCCGCGGCCCTGAGCCTGCATGCGGCCGGGTTCCGGGATATCGCCGTGTACGAGCGCGCCGACGCGTTGCGGCCGCTCGGCGTCGGGATCAATCTGCTTCCACATGCCGTGCGTGAGCTGACCGAACTCGGGCTCGGCGAGCAGGTGGCCGCATTGGGCGTGGCGCCGCGAAATCTGGCCTACTACAACCGGTTCGGCCAGGAGATCTGGTGCGAGCCTCGCGGCCTCGATGCCGGATACCACTGGCCGCAACTGTCGGTGCACCGCGGCAGGTTGCAGATGGAGTTGCTCGACGCCGTGCGCGAAAGGCTGTGCGTGCAGACCGTTCGCACCGGACATCGCCTCCTTGCCGCGACCCCCGACGGCCGCGCCCACTTCGCCACGGCGACAGGAGAATTGACCGTAGACGCCGATCTGATCATCGGCGCCGACGGTATCCATTCGGCCCTGCGCCACCAGCACCGGCCGGACGAGAGCCCACCAGTATGGAACGGGCTGACGCTGTGGCGCGGGACGGCCGAGCTGCCCGGCTTCCTCGACGGCCGCACGATGATCATGGCCGGTGACGCCGAGCAGAAGTTCGTCGCATATCCGATCCGCGACGCCATCAATTTCATCGCCGAGCGCCGGACCGTCGGATTCGGTGGGCAAAACGCCGACTGGAACCGCGCGGTCGCACCGGCGCAGATCGTGGAGCTGTTCCGCGAGTGGCGGTTCCCCTGGCTCGATATTCCCGAATTGCTCGGTGCCGCAGAAGAAATTCTCGATCATCCGATGGTCGACCGTGATCCGCTAGAGCGGTGGACCTACGGACGAACCACCCTGCTCGGCGATGCGGCGCATCCGATGTATCCGAACGGCTCGAACGGGGCATCGCAAGCCATCCTCGATGCTCGCACCCTCGCGTTCCACCTCGCCACCGCCCGCACTCCGGACGAGGCTCTCGCGGCCTACGAGCAGGATCGACGCCCCGCCACGACAGCCCTGGTGCACAGCAACCGCAAGCAGGGCCCCGAGCAGGTCATGGTTCTGGCCCACGAACGGGCGCCGAACGGGTTCGCCCATATCCACGACGTGATCTCGCCCGAGGAGCTCGCCGCCATCGCGACCGGGTACAAGAAGGCCGCCGGATTCCACCCCGACACCCTCAACACCCGGCCGTCACTGACCCCACCGTCCAGCGAGGGGAACGTCTCGTGACCGATCTCGATCCCGCACGCCTGGCATCGGTCATCTCACCGCTGCGCCGAAGCCTGCTCTCCGCAGCCCGTGCCGCCGAACGTCTTCCGGAGATCCCGGACGCGCAGATCGAAATCGTCCGCGCCCTGCCGCCGGGCACCGTCAGCACCTCGAGCGAAGTGGCCGAACGACTCGGGCTGAGCCGCCCAACGGTCAGCAACCTGCTCACCACGATGGAGGCGAACGGCTTGATCGAACGACGCCCCCGGCCCGGCGACCGCCGCCACGTCGAGATCGCGACCACCGCCCGGGCTCACGATCTGTTCGCCCGCTTCGACCAAGCCAGCGGCGCCCTCATCACCGCCGCGGCGGCGACTCTCGCTCCCGAGGACCGCGCCGCGCTGGCCGCCGCCCTCCCCGCGCTCGAACGCCTGCGCGAGGCTCTCCACCGACTCCAGACCTCGGAGGAAACCGAATGAGCACGCCCCGCCAGCGCCTTTCGCGGTGGATACAAGCGCGAATCATCAAGGGACTCGTCCCCGGCCCGCACGACATCACCATCCGAAAGAACCTGCGCGTCCCGATGGACGACGGTGTCGAGTTGCTCGCCGACCTGATCACACCGATCGGCGACACGGATCCGCGGCTGCCCACGATCGTGATCCGCGGCCCGTACGGACGCAGTGGCCCCGTCGCCGGCCATGCTCGCGCCCTGGCCCGCGAGGGGTTTCCGGTGCTGTTCCAGAGCTGCCGCGGAACCTGGGGATCCCGCGGTGTATTCACCCCGCAGATCGATGAGCAGCGCGACGGTATCGCGACCCACCGCTGGGTTCGCGAACAAGACTGGTGCACAGGGCGGGTGGTCACTTTCGGCCCGAGCTATATGGGCTTCACGCAGTGGGCGGTGGCCGGCAAGCTGCAGAAGGAAGACCCGGATATCGCGCCCGATGCGTTGTGCCTGATCGTGACGATGCCCGATTTCGGCGCCATCACCTGGGACAACGCGGCGTTCGCGCTGCGCAACGCACTCGGCTGGACGCAGATGATGGACCGGATGATCCACCGGCAGCTGCTCGCCCTGGTGCTGGGCCAGCTGCGTCCGGATCGCAAGCTGCGCAAGGCATTCGACGTGCTCCCCCTGTCGGGCGGCGATGTGGCCGCGAACGGTCGCCGGGTGCACTGGTACCAGGACTGGGTCGCTCACGAACGGCTCACCGACGAGTATTGGACCCAGCAGTCACATACCGCCTCGGTTCCCGATGTCACCGCGCCGGTGTACATGATCACCGGCTGGTACGACATCTTCCTGCCCTGGCAGCTGCGCAACTACGCGCAGCTCGCCGAAGCCGGACGGCCCCCGCGCCTCACCGTCGGCCCCTGGGGACATCTCACCCGAGATATGGGCGCGCCGACGATTCGCGAGAGCGCCGAGTTCCTGAAGGAGCATTTCGCCGATGCTCCGAGCAAGCGGGTCGCACCCGTGCGCGCGTATCTCACCGGCGCCGAACAATGGCACGACCTGCACAGCTGGCCACCACCCGGCACGACGAGCGAGACGCTGTATCTGCACGCGCCGCGCAAACTCGGCCCGGCTCTCCCGGAGGGCGGCATCACCAGCTACGTCTACGACCCCGCCGATCCCACGCCCGCTGTCGGCGGCCCCAGCCTGGGTCCCACCTCGGCCCCGGTCGACAACGCCGCACACGAGCGCCGCCCCGACGTCACCGTGTTCCGCGGCGAGCCGCTCACCAGCCCGGTCACGGTCGCCGGAGAACCGTTGGCGCGCATCAGCTTTCGCTCGTCACAACCCAGTGCCGACATCTTCGTCCGGATCTGCGATCTCCACCCCGACGGACGGTCGATGACGGTCTGTGACGGCATTCGCCGCATCGGCAGTATCGCCACGGCCGACACGGACCCGGCCCCGGACGCCGACGGTTTCCGGGATATCGAGGTGCGGCTGTGGCCTACCTTCCATCGGTTCGCGGCCGGCCACCGCATCAGCGTGCAGATCAGCTCCGGCGCCCACCCGCGGTACGCCCGCAATCCCGGCTCCGGCGAGCCGGCCGCCACCGCAGCGACCATTCACGTTGCGAAGCAGGAGATTTCGCACGCCCCGGCGTCTGCGTCGCGGATCGAACTGCCGGTGTGGTCGTCGTGAGCGCCCCCGCAGTTCCCGGACTGGAGGCGGTGTTCCAGGTGGAGGCACGCCTCGGCCCGCCGGAAGACCACGGCACGACCCGCGCCGGACACCGCCGCGTCGTGCCGATCATCGGCGGCCGGGTCAGCGGCCTGTTCGACGCCGACATCCTGCCCGGCGGCGCGGACTGGCAGCTGATCCGCCCCGACGGCGCCATCGAGATCGACACCCGCTACTCGGCGCGCACCGCGCACGGCACGCACATCTACCTCCGGACCTCCGGCATCCGCAGCGGAGCACCGGAGGTCCTGGAGGCCTTGTCGCGGGGAGATCCGGTCGATCCGTCCGAGTACTACTTCCGCCTCGTCGTGCGCGTGGAGACATCCGATCCTCTGCTCACCGAGCTCGAGCAGTCCATCTTCGTGGCGTCGGCGATCCGGGAAGCGAACAAGGTCCGCTACACCGCCTACCGCCTCACCTGATCAGGAAACCAGGTTCAGCCGAGGCGCCGGAGGAAAGACGACCGGCAGCGCCGCCATCGCACGATGGAAAGGTCCGGGGCGCCAACGGATCTCGCTCGGATCGACGGCGAGCCGGATCTCCGGCAGCGCATCGAGCAGCTGGTCGATCGCGTCCTGCACCACCAGATACGCCACCGACCGCGCCGGACACGCGTGCGGGCCCGCACCCCAGGACAGATGCGATCGGTTCCCGGTGCGGTCCCCGCCAGCGATATCCGGATCGTTGTTGCAGGCGGCCAGACTGATCACCACCGGCTGATGAGCCGGCAGCCAGGTGTTGTCGATCAGAATCGGCTGGCGCGGATAACTCATGCAGAAGTTGGCCAGCGGCGGATCGGTGAACAGCACTTCGTCCAGCGCATCGCGAGTCGACAGGCTGCCGCCGAGGATGTCGCCGCCGAAACGCTCGTCGGTGATCATCAGCAACAGCGTGTTGGAGATCAGATTCTGCTGCGGCTCGATACCCCCGCCGTAGAAGACGATCAGGTTGCGGAGCATCTCCTCGTCGGTGAGCTTGGCCGGATGATGGGCCAGATGCGAGGTGACATCGTCGCCGGGTGCGTTGCGGCGCAGCTGGACCTGTTCCATCAGCGCCTGAGCCATATGGTCCATCCCCCACGCCGCGTTGATCGTGTCGAATATCGCCGCCATCCCGGTGGCCACGCGCCGGCCCAAATCAGCCGAACAGCCCACCATGCGGTTCAGCACCTCGAAAGCCAGCGGGAAGGCGTATTGCGAGACCAGATCCGCCGAACCGGCTTCGCAGAATTCGTTGATCAGCGGGATGGCGATCTTCTCGACGGTGGTGTGCAGCTCGTGCAGGTCGACCCTGTCGAACGCGGCCGTGAACGCCTGCCGATACCGCGCATGAGCACTGCCGGCGCTGCGAATCACGTTCGGATACCAGCGCATGATCGGCAGCACCGGGCAATCCTCGGGAATGGTTCTCTCCCACGCCCGCGGGTCCGCCGGGAAATGGTCGGGATCGTTGAGGATCTGCAACGCGGTGTGGTAGCCGATGACCAGCGTCGCCGGCACGCCGGGCGCCAGCTCGATCGGCACCATGGAGCCATAGCGACGGCGCATCGCTTCATAGGCGCGATGGGGGTCGGCGACGAATTCCGGTGTGTCCAGCACGATTCGGGGGCCGTCGGTGTCGAACGGGGTGCCGGCCTGATGAACAGGGCAGCCCGGGGCCGCGGACAGGTCAGAAGGTGGGGTTGACAAAGGGGGTGACTCCAGAGAATGAACCAACAAGCGCGGCAGGGGATTCGCCGTCAGCCGACAGCGTCACCTCGTGCTTGGTGAGAATAGGGGCTGTGGCAGCCCTCCAGCTAGCGTTTTCGTAAAAGGGACAGGCGTCTTGTGAGCAGAAGGCCCGCACCCTGCGGCAGCGCTATTCCATTGGTCTATTGACCACTTCGCGCGTGGCGGCAGCCGCCTGGCTACACCCGGCGGGTCGGCCCCGCCGTGCGGCATTCCGGCGCAGCGACGGGTGCACCTACAGGCGAACGCTGTGGTCCGAATTTTTCGTGCAAACTCGGCCCGATGTGCGAGTTTTCCGCATAAGCGGCGGAGGTTTGCACGAATAGTTCGGCCACATCAGTCCACCTCGTCCAGTGCCGACAGTGCTGCGGTCGCCGCGAGCCCGGCCAGGCAGCCGGGGAAGCAATCCCGGTGGATCTCCCACAATCGGCGCGCACAGTCTCGTTCGAGGTGGGTGGGCTCCCAGGTGCAGTCGTTCACCGGTGGCGGCTCCACGACATACGGTTGCGTCATTCCACGCAGCCACAACCGAGGTGGTGCGACGGTGGCCAAATCGAAGTCGGCGGTCACGCGTTCGGGCAGATCGTCGATGTGGGCCAGGTCGAACACGAGGATGGCCGCCGCGCCCATCCCCGCCGCGATCGCGAGGATGTCGCCGATCGGGTCGCGCATCCCCTCGGGTGGGCGCAATGTGCACAGCCAGCGAAATCCGAGTCGATGAGCGAAACATTGGATTTCGAGGTCGTGCGCCGCTGCGTCGGGACCCGAGATCTCTGTACGTACCAGCCCGACAGCTTTGCTGCGCGCGACGGACATCACTGCCAGCGCACCGGCGACCTTCCGCAGCGCCGCCAGCGATTCCGCCTCTTCACCGGTTGCGCTCCAGCCCGTCATGTCCCGGTCCTTCGCGATCGACGTTCGAACAGCAGCCCGTCCGACCCGGCCGGGAAGGCGCCGGCGAAAACCCTCGTCCGGTGCGGATCTCGCGCCGGGATCAGGCGAGCATGCGGCGACTTCGGATGCAGCGCCTCGCATCGGGTTCGCATCTTTCACCGAAGGTTCTCCCCTCCTGTCACCGGTGCGCAGCCGGCCGAGGCGGCTATGTCTGCCCAGTAATCACGCTTGACGTTGTCCCACAATTGATTCCACTTCGGATACAGTTCACGCGCCTGAGCGAGGTCCGTACCGGGCGCGAACGTCGCAACCCGCCGCGGTCGCGCGCCCGCATCGAGCACGGCCGTTATCTCGATGCGGCCGAGAGGATTTCGCGTCGATCGCCATACCGCACGCAATTCGTCGGCCTCGGTGATACGCTCGCCAACTGCCGCGTGATCTCGTCCGTGTGTGCGTGCCAACGAATCCTCCAACTCGGGCCGTTCCACTCGATCTGCTGTCATCACTGCGATGCCTCGGTTCGATGGGAGGGGCCGACGCTGTGCAGCAGGCTCGGCCCCAAATGCGTTCCCAGCACAGTGAATTGACGGCGAGCTCACAAGCAGCGATGGATAATCCGTTCCGATTCATCAGAAGTCCAAGCTCGTCGTCCCAGAACCGCGCGGTGCCCATCCACAACCCCGGATCGCCGCATCCAAAGGAGGCAGCTCGTCATGGTGGATATCAGTTCGACGCTCCCCCGCCGTCAGCTCGGACGGTATCTGCGGGAGCTACGTCAGGGATCCGGACTGACGATCGCGGAACTCGCGCGCCGCATCGAACGCGGCGCCACGACGGTCCAGCGGCTCGAGACCGGCACCGCCGACCGGATCCGGTTGTGGGACGTCGACGCGATCTGCCAAGTCTGCGGCGCCGACGAGACGACAACCGAGGCGCTCAAAGGGCTTGCCCAGCAGGGGAACAGCAAGAGCTGGTGGCATCAGTACGGGGATCTAATACCGGTGAACTTCGATGTCTACATGGGCTTGGAGTCCAGCGCGGCAAAACTGACGTCATTCGCAGAGCTGGTGCCGGGGCTGCTACAGACGGCCGAATACGCGCATACCCTGAGCCGACTGGCGCATCCGGCCGAACCGGACAGCGAAGTAGGCAGGCGGGTCGAGATGCGGACACGACGTCAGGTTCTGATCACGAAGAAGGCGGCGCCACTACCGATAGAAGTGATCCTCGAGGAATCCGCTTTGCATCGTGTCGTCGGAACACGTCGCGTGATGGGCGTGCAGCTCCGTCACCTCGCCGATATGGGCACCCGATCGAACATCTCGGTCCGAGTTCTGCCATTCAGCGCCGGCGTCCCGCTGGGCGACTTGACCGGCCCCTTCATCATCCTGGACTTCGACCAACCCACGAGTGAAAGGCCGGTCGAGCCGTCCGTCGTGTACGCCGAGGGATACACCGGAGCAATGTATTTCGACGATGCCGAGGTCGTAGAACGGTATCGCCAGGCACATGCCCGCCTCAGGAAGGTAGCGTTGGATGAGCAGGACAGCAGAAAACTGCTGCGGGAGAAGGCAAGGGAGTTCGCAGGGTGAACGCTGATCTATCCAGGGCCCGCTGGTTCAAGAGCAGTCACAGCGGCGGCAGCCAAGAGTGTGTCGAGGTCGCCTTCCTTGCAGACGGCATGGTCGGTGTGCGCGATTCGAAGAATCCGACAGGACCCGCACTCGCCTTCACTCCAGCGGACTGGGATGCCTTCACCGCCGCCGTAGAACACGGCAGGCTCACCGATCCGACTGCCTAGCCGCCCCGCCGCGCATATTCGCAATCCCATCACCGGCCACCGATTGTCACGCGTCTCGTAGGTCACGACCCCAATGAGACGCGTGCCGATCGACACCGGAGATGCGAAACGCTCCCGAATCCGCGCTGCGCGCAAACCGACGCCGGACACCGGCTCAGTGCTGCGCGACCTCGTGAAGCTGTCGTCGGAACAGCGTTCGTTCCATACCTTCCGACGGCCAGGTTTCAGCTGGTGAGGAACCAGATCAACAAACCGTTGAACCACTGTGGACATATGCCCGTCCCGGAGACGAAGCGCCCCGACCTCCCGGAGTACATGACTTGGGAAGAACTATTGGAGCTCCCCGAGGAACTCACCGACCATATCGAGCTCTGGGAGGGACGCGTGGTGTGGTTGCCACGCGGTCCCCACGAACATCAGGAATTCACCAACCTGATTCGGAACGGCTTGCGCACCTGCGCCAAAACAGCGATGACGGCGGACCCGGAGCAGTGCTGGCGAGTGAGCACCGAGACCAACGTGTTCTTCGGCCGGACGGGCATGTCGGATTTCGTCACCCCGGATTTCATGGTTTACAAGTGCCTACCGGAGCCGTACCAGTACGTCCGGTCCGATCGAGCGGTTCTGGTCGGTGAGGTCCTCTCGCCTTCCAATTCGGACGTGGATATGGAAGCGAAGAAGGCGCGTTACGCACGGGCCGGGATCCCGTGGTATCGGGAAGTCACCCTCGCCACCCACCGTAGCGAGATCGCGCATATCCACGCTTATACGATCATCCCCGAAGTGAAGCCTCCGGACCCCGGCATCACCGTGCTGCACCGCGCCAACTACGTCCTGGCCGGCGCCTGGTCCCCCACCCACACCGGTGCGGTGACCATCAATCATCCGTTCCCGATCAGTATCCCGTGGTCCGACCTGGAGTTCCGAGCCGATTGCGGCCGTCGAGGACCTGACTACCCCTCGGGATAGAAGAGGAACAGGGTGCACCCCGTCTCGCTCGCCGGAACGTGCCAGCTTCCCGCCGGGGCATGGATGAAGGTGCCTGCCGGGTAGGCGCGCGCGCCGTCGTTGAAAGTGCCGGTCAGGACGTAGACCTCCTCCGGTCCGGGTTCGTGCACGTCGCGACGGGGCCAGGAGGTGCCGGGGTCCATTTCCAGGACGTGGGCGTGGGCGCCGTTGTCGCCTTTCCACAGTTGTCGTTGCCGGATCCCCGGGAAGAGTTCGCGGCTGGGGGCGTCGGCGAGGTTTGTCCAGGTGTAGCCGGGCTGGGCGAGGATCTCGGGGTTCATAGCTGCCACGGTGCCGGATGCCGATGGGTCCTCGACAGTGTCTGAGATGACGTTGAGGGGTACATTCTTGCCATGCATCGTGTGGTGGCGTTGGTGCGGCCGGTGCAGTCGACGTTCGAACTCGGTTGTGCCGTGGAGGTTTTCGGTACCCCCAGAGAGAGGGTGCCGCAGCACTACGAGTTCGAGGTGTGCACGGAGGCGCCGGGCGCGGTGCCCACGACTGCGGGTTATGCGATATCGGTGACTCGGGGGCTGGCGGCGCTGGACTCGGCGGATACCGTGATCATTCCGGGATGGTTGCCGGTGGAGACGCCGCTGTCGGGTGCGGTGCGGCGGGCGCTGGTTCGCGCGCATAGCCGTGGGGCGCGGCTGGTGACGATCTGTTCCGGGGTGTTCGCGTTGGCGCGGACCGGGCTGTTGGACGGGCGTTCGGCGACGACGCATTGGGCGCGAGCCGGGCAATTGGCGCGGGAGTTTCCGCGGGTTCGGGTGGAGCCGGACCGGCTGTATGTGGACCATGGCGATGTGGCCACGAGTGCGGGGGCGGGTGCGGGAATCGACCTGTGCCTGCACCTGGTTCGCACGGATCATGGCGCCGCGCATGCCGCACTGATCGCGCGGCACATGGTCATGCCGCCACATCGCGATGGCGGTCAGGTTCAGTACGCGCCGCCGTCGCCGGTCGAGGACGGATTCGACGGCCTGTTGCAATGGGCGGAGGCGCGGCTCGAGACTTCGCTGTCGGTGGCCGATATGGCCGCGCATATCAACGTGTCCCCGCGGACGCTGGCGCGCCGGTTCGCCGATCAGCTCGGTGCCAGTCCGGGTGGGTGGTTGCTGGAACGCCGGGTGGCACGGGCGCGAGTTCTGTTGGAGGACACGGACTTACCGGTCGATGCCATCGCCGTCCGGGTAGGGCTGGGCTCGGCGGTCAATCTGCGCCGCCGCTTCCGCGACCAGGTCGGCACCACGCCGGGCGCGTATCGACGCGCGTTCCGCACACCGACCGCCGGCACCGCGTAGATATCGCCCCTCGCACAGGCAGTCGCCGGCGGTACGTCATCGCCCGGCAGGCTTACGCCAGCTCGCACAGCGTTCAGCAGGACTCCGGCCGGCCGGTTTCGTCTGCCCGCGGCCATCTTTCGATCGGCTGCGATCAGGATTGGTGCGCCGTCCGGTGAACCGGAACCTCGCGATGCCCATTGGTGACAATGCTCGGAATCGGCCGCAGCTCAGCAGGATCCACCGCGAGTTCCATATCGGGGAACCGCGCGAACAGAGCCGGAAGCGCTATCCTCGCCTCGAGCCGCGCCAGCGGCGCCCCCAGGCAATGATGCACCCCGTACCCGAATGCGAGGTGTTCTTTCGACCGTCGCCCGGCATCGAACGCATCGGCGTTGTCGCCGTGCAGTTTCCGATCACGCCCCGCACCGGCCAGGGACGCGATGATCACATCTCCCCGGTCGATCCGCACACGGCCGGGATCACCGGCGATGTCGATGTCTTCCACCGCGAATCGCATCGGCATATGCGCCAGCGGCGCATTCCATCGAAGCCCTTCTTCGACCACCTCCGCCCACGGAATCTGTTCTGCGAGGGCTGCCTTCCGCTGTTCCGGATGGGTGAGCAGGCCGATGATGCTGTGGTCCAGTAGATTCGCGGTGGTTTCGTGGCCGGCGGTGATGATCAGCAGCAGCGTGTCACGCAACTCCTGTTCGTCGAGCCGCGATCCGTCCGCGTCGTCGTGGGCGTTCATCAGAACCGTCGTGAGGTCGTCGCCCGGGTTCTCACGCTTGTGCCGCAACAGTTCCTCCATGAGGACGAACAGTGCCCCGAAATGCGCACCGACCTCGGCGGGGTCGAGGCTGGTATCGAGAATTCCGTCCGCGTGGATGCGTAGTTGATCATCCATCCCGGCCGGAACGCCCATCAGTTCGCCGATGACGCGAATCGGCAACGCGGTGGCGAAACCCGCACGCAGATCGACGATTTCGCCGTCGGTGACAGCGGACAACTCGTCGATCAGTTCGGTGACGAACGCTTCGATCCGCGGCCTGAGTGCCTGGGTGCGTTTGTTCGTGAACGCCGGTGCCACGAGTTTGCGCAGTCGCTGATGCTGCTCGCCGTAGGTGGTGAGCATATTTCTCGCCGCCACCCACGGAAACATCACCCAGTCCGGGCCGATCTCACCGTCGATGAACCGCGGCCAGTGCTGATGTGCGTCCTTGGAGACACGCGGATCGGTGAGCAGTTGCCTGAGCACGGTGGCGTCGCTGACCGACCAGGCCGGCACGCCGCCGGGCAGCACCACCTGGGCGACCGGTCCGCGAGCGCGAATGCGGGCCAGCTCGCCCTGGATGTCGGCGGCGCTGGGATCCAGCACCAGCGGCTGCGTATCTGTCATCGGACCCTCCATCAGGTGAGACGCATCGGCGGGCATGCGGGAAACACCACCGGCAGGGCTGCCAAGGCGCGGTGAAACTGCCCGGTCCTCCAACTTAGTTGCTGCGCAGGAACTTCCGGGCGAATATCCGGAAGCGCATCGAGTAGCAGGTCGACGGCCTGCCGCGCGATCGTCTGCGCGAGCTGCTGCGCCGGGCACGAGTGCGGGCCGACTCCCCACGCCAGGTGAGACCGGTTTCCGCGCCGGTCACCGCCGACGATATGCGGATCGGTGTTGCATGCCGCCAAGCTGACGACCACCGGCTGATCGGCGGGCAACCACACGTCGCCGATAAGTTGCGGCTGTCTGGGATACGTCATGCAGAAATTGGCCAGCGGCGGGTCCGCGAACAGGACCTCGTCGATGGCATCGCGGGTGTCCATGGCGCCGCTGAGCACGTTGCCGCCGTACTCTTCGTCGGCCATCAACAGCAGCAGGGTGTTCAGGATCAGATTGCAGGTCGGTTCCGTGCCCGCCGAGAACAACAACGCGGCCTGGTTCACCATCTCCATGGGGTCGAGGCCCTCGGGGTGGGTCAGCAGTCGCGAGGTCAGGTCGTCGCCGGGGCGCTCGCGCTTCTGCTCGACCACCGCGAGCAGCGCCTCGATGAACCGCTGCTGACCTTCTTCGGCGCCGACCCCGTCCAGCATCGCGGCCATCCCCTGGTAGGCCGCGGATGCGGCGTCTTCGGGGAAGCCCATCAGCTCACTGAGAACCCGGAAGGTCAGCGGGAAGGCGTAATCCATCCGCAGATCGGCGGTGCCGCGCTCGCAGAAGGAGTTGACGAGCGCGTCGGCCGCGCGTGCGACCGCGCCGTGCACCTTGTGCAGGTTGACGGTGTCGAGCGCGTCGGTGATCGTGCGCCGGTAACGGGCATGTTCCGCGCCCGCGGTGCGCAGGGCGTTCTGGCGATAGCCGAGCATCGGGGTCACCGGGCAGTCCGGCGGAGCGTTCTTCTCCCACCGGCGCGGATCGGCGGGAAAGCGAGCCTCGTCGTTCAAAATTTGCAGCGCTGCTTGATATTCGATCACCAGTGTGGCCGGCACACCGGGCGCCAGCTCGATCGGCACCAGCGGCCCACGGCTGCGCATGGATTCGTAGGCGCGGTGCGGGTCGGCCGCGAATTCGGTGGTGTCCAACCGGATCTGTGGTTCGGCGGAATGCGCCGGAGAACCGTGATCGGCCGGCCGGGCGCTGCTACGTACCGCGTCTGCGTCGTTCAGCATGCGTCCCCCGCGCGAGATGTTGCGTGTCCTGTCCGATGTCCTGCGAGATTGCCTGCCATTCGTTGTATGGGCACGGCCGACACCCTAGCGGAAACCGTTGTATTTCAATGATTTTGACAAAACCGACAGCACGGTAGTTTGTTGCGTGCGGGTTGCTGCGGCGAGCTCCTGTCACTTCCCCTCGTCCGGCTCCCGCATCAGCTCGGCGAGCCGATCCCACGCCGGGGACGTCGCGCCCGGCTGCGACCGGACCGCCAGCTGGGCAATGGTCGCATCGTGGTCCGGGACGACGGTCGTCGCATTGTCCCTGCGCGCGAACCACTCTCGCGTCCGCGCCGCCAGCTCGGGCAGGCGCGGGTCCGCCGGGGAACAATCGTAGACCGCGTCGTAGTCGAGATAGATGGCGCGGAATTCGGCATCGTCGAGCAGCCTGCGCTTTTCGGCGATCCATGCGGCGGCCGCCGTGGGCGATGCGGTCTGCATGAGGATCCAACCATCGCGTTCGAGCTGGATCTGGCGTTCGCTGACGCCGAGTTCGCGCAATTCATCGAGGTGGTCGGCGACGTCCGCGGACACATAGAGGCGGTCCCCGCCGCGCAGCTGGGTGAGTTGCTCCCGGGTTCGCCGCAGCTGCTCGATGCGTTGTTCGAGGTCGTGGTCGATCTCGGTGAGGGCCGCCGCGAGGGCGCTGGGGTCGGCGTCGAGCAGATCCTTGACGCGGGCCAGCGGCACCCCGGCGTGGGCCAGTGTTCTGATCTTGACCAGGTCGATGGCGTGCTGCGCGGTGTAGCGGCGGTAGCCGGAGGCGTCGCGGTCGGGTTCGGCGAGCAGGCCGCGCTGGTGATAGTGGCGCACGGCCTTGACGGTCACCCCCGCATAGTCCGCGAGCTGTCCGATCGTGAGCATAGGAGACATCCTTGCGCGCGCCGGGACGATCAGGAACGCCGGGTCAGGCGGCCGCCGGCATTGCGGAAGCGGGCGCGACCGTCGCGAATGTCGTGGTAGGAGACGAGCAGCAATCGCAGGTAGCCGTCGAAGATCTCCGGCGGATAGCCCGCCGGGGCGAACAGACCGGGCCGGACCGGGACGTAGCGTTGCGGCGGCGCCGAGGTCGCGCCACCGGCGAACGCGGTGAAGATGCGTTCCTGCGTCGCGTCGTCGGGTTCGTAGGTCACGCGCTCCTCGAGCTGCCCGTCGACGATGTCGACCTCGACGCGGAGCTGACCGGACCGGTAGGTGCCCGCATAGGGGGTGAGGTCGACGTTCGTGTCGAATGCATCGACGAGCGTAGGGATTTCGATGCCGAGATGCTCGGTCAGCAGCCACCGCAGCAGCCGATCGTGCAGCAGGATCGCTCCCGAGGTGTTGCCGAAGGCGGTGAAGACCAGGTCGTGTTCGGGGACGACGCACAGGATGGACACCCCGCCCGGCGACGCGCCCGACATCGCCAGCACCGTGGTGGCGCCGAACGGGTATCGCACCCACCCCAGTCCCATCGGCGGGACGTTCGGGGTGTTCATATCGTGGGTCACTCGTTGCATCGTCGCGGTCGACTCCGCGGACAGGATCCGGGCGCCGGTCGGCGCGACGCCACCGGCGAGGTGCGTGCGTCCGAACGCCAGCAGGTCGGCGACCGTGCCGATCGGGGTGCCGCCGGCCGGCCCCCAGGTGTCGGGAAGCATGAACATGCCGGTCGGCTCGACGCCCCCGGTTTCCGGATCGATGAAATGCCCGACCGCCGTGCTGCGCAGAATGGCTTGTCGCGCAGAGGTACTCGACATCGTCATGCCGACCGGTCCGAACAGCTCCCGCTGGAGCAGATCCGGATAGGACGTGCCGGTCACCACTTCGAGCAGTCGCCCGGCGACGATCATGCCGCCGTTGGAGTAGCTGAGCTGCTCGCCGGGTTCGAACAGGGTGGCGCACCTCGCGAGGCCCTCGACGTAGTGTTTCAGGGCATCGCGGCCCTCCGCATCGGGGAAGAACAAGTCCGCATCGATGCCGTTGGTATGTGAGATCAAATGCCGGACAAGGATTTTGCCGGCGGCGCAAGGATCACCGAGCGCGAATTCGGGCAGGTAGTCCACCACCGGCGCATCGAGTGTCAGCAGCCCGCGTTCGACCTGCTGCAGTACGAGCGTGGTGGTGAGCACCTTGGTGACGGAACCGAAGAGAAAGCCGGTGTCGTCACGCATCGGAGCGCCGGTCGCGAGGTTCGCGGTCCCGTGCGAGACGACGACCTGCTCGCCCGCGTGATAGACCCCGGCGACGTAGCCGGGAACCTGGTCCGACTCACAGAAGGCGGCCACCTGCGGACGGATCCGGTCGGCGACGGTGTGCAGTGCGTTGTTGTTCATGCGAACCATCGTCGAACCCTGCCCCAGGGTCAAGGTCAAGCCGAAGACGGAACTTTTCCGTTCAGGGGATGTGGTAGACGCATCCGCCCATGCCGAGATAGTCACGGAACTGGCAGATCAGATTGCTCAGCGCATCGGCCGAACCCGAGGACGAACCCGTGCCGGTCGTCGCCGCGGATGCGGACGGTGCGGTGGCTGCGAGCGGCAGTGCCAGCGCGGCAGAAGTCAGGACGGTGACGGCGAATCGCTTGCTCATGGGACTTCTCCAATTCAATAGGTGTTAGGGCCGACTCCGGCCCTGGTAACACCTCGAAGCGTAGGAAGCCCTCGAACACCGAAACAGCCCCGAGTTTCCAGGTCTCGCGATCAGGGCGATTCGGGTCGCAGCGCGCGCCGGGCGGCCGGGATAGCCTGGCCCGAAGGGAGGGCAGCATGATGATCGAATTCGTTCCGGACAAGAGTCTGTACCCGTTCGAATCGCACTGGTTCGACTCGTCGGCCGGACGCGTGCACTACATCGACGAAGGTTCCGGGCCGGCGATCCTGTTCTGCCACGGGTCTCCGACGTGGAGTTTTCTCTACCGCCACATCGTGACGGGGCTGCGGGATCGGTATCGATGTGTCGCGGTGGACTATCCGGGGTTCGGATTGTCCGAGCGGCCCTCCGGTTTCGGTTATACGGTCGCGGAGCACACCGCCGTGCTCGGCGAGTTGATCGATCATCTGCGGCTCGACGATTTCATCGTTATGG
Organism: Nocardia sp. AB354; assembly: GCF_049538315.1. Classification (NCBI taxonomy): domain Bacteria; kingdom Bacillati; phylum Actinomycetota; class Actinomycetes; order Mycobacteriales; family Nocardiaceae; genus Nocardia; species Nocardia sp. AB354. The sequence goes on from NZ_JBMVFU010000016.1 coordinate 149,191, forward strand.
GACAGGATTGGGGCGGGCCCATCGGGTTGGGCGCAGCGGTGGTGCGTGCCGATCGGGTACGGGGAATCGTGTTGGGTAACACGGTGTTCTGGCCGATCGAAGCAATGGCGAACAAGGCGTTCAGCGCGATTATGAGCAGCCGTCCGATGCAGCGCCGGATACTCGAGCAGAATTTTCTCATCGAGCGCGTGCTGCTCTCGGAATTGGGCCGCACACTCAGCGCGGCCGAAGCCGAGCACTATCGCGCGGTGCAGCCCTCCGCCGAGGCGCGGTGTGGGCTCGCGGTGATGCCGGGCGAAATTCGTGCTGCGGCCCCGCTGCTGGCGCAGCTTTCCCGAGATGTTCCCGCGCTCCTCGGAAACAAGCCGGCGCTGGCGGTGTGGGGGATGCGCGACATGGTGTTCCGGCCGAAAGCATGTCTGCCTCACATACGAGCAGCTTTCGGCGATCTGGAAATCGTCGAATTGCCAGATGCTCGGCACTTCATCCAGGAACAGGCGCCGGATGTGATCGCGACGGCCATCGCGAATCGCTTCCCGTGAGCGGTGGCGTCACAGGAGAAGGCGTCGTTCTCCAGCGCAGCGGCGGCGCGCCGTCCGACACCCCGCGCAGCGCATCGAACCGCACGAAAGACCTGCGTGGCTGTCGGTCGAACGGCTTATTGTGGACGCCGACCAGCCCGGCGATAATCGGTAGCCGTTCTGCGGCAAGTCGGCCGACCACTCGAACCTGATGAGACCGTGAGGGTTTCGGAAAGCGTGCGATGAACAGGCGTGCACTTCTTTCACCGTTCGTCACGATGTCGATCTGCTTGCTGACGATGGGCGTTGTCGGGTGCGGTGGTTCGGCCGGCGAGACGGTCGGCGACGGCCAGCCGGTATCCGATGGTCGGAGCGTCGGGACGGTTTCGCCCGCAAGCACTTCGGTTGCGTTGTCCAATATGGCCGTGCCCGGCACAGCGGTGGCCGATGCCCGCACGTACTTCGCCAACTCCGGCGGGATCGACGGCTATTACTTCACCACTCCGACCGGGCGGTGGCATTGCGCGATCATCGTCGGCGGTGAACCGCACATGGCCGGATGTCAGCCCTCGACGAACACCGGAGCGGGGATCGGGGTGAAAGGTGCTCCGACGGTCGAGAGCAACTACTCCCACAAGCAGGTTCCGCCCGACACGATTCTGATCGAGCGGGGTGGCGAACCACGTTTCGCCGTGCTGAGGCAAGCGGTGTTCCGGCTGGCATCCGAGCAGGCAAAAGTCCTGCCCTACAACACATCCCTGTCCGCCGACGGCTTCACCTGTACGGCCCGAGATTCCGGTGTGTCGTGCGCAGACGATGCCTCCCGAAAGGGCTTCACCTTCTCCACCGAAGGCTTCTCGATGAATTGACGCGAACCGGTTCAGTCCTCGGCGACGAAGCCGCGCAACGCGACCACCTGCCGGCCCTCGACCTCCAGCTCCGCGATACCCCGTTCGGCCGGGGTGCGCACGCTGACGGTCACGAACCGGCCCGCCGCGATCGTTTTGCCGACCTCGAGCCCGCGTACCCGCTTCACGAATTCGGCGTGCCCCACATCGGAACCGGTCGGCCATTCCACCACCGCGCGCGGGCTGAGTGCCGCGCGCACACCGGCGACATCGCCGCGACCGGCCGCTACCAGCAACCCGGTGGCGGCACGCTTTCCCGCCGCGCCGACGCGGACGAAACCGCGGGTGAAGCCCAATGCACCACCGACGCCTTGGTTTCCGAGCAGCTGCGGGGCGAGTTTCGCGGCCGCGCCGAGCCCGCGACCGCCGGCGGCCAGGAGTTGGCCGACCATGACCGGTAGCTCCCAGTGGGCGTAGAGGCGGCCGATCTTCCATCCGCCGCCGACCTCGGTCAGGTCGTAGCGCAGGTGCATCGGCACGTGCAGCGTCACACCGGTGGACATGGTGGTCGCGAGGGCGAGGTCGCGAAAGACGGTGGTAGCGCGCACGACGTCGTGGTCGACGTGGAAGACGATGTCGTTGGGACCGATGAAGGTGTCGTAGAACCGTTCGATCGCCGCGCGGCCGGTGTGCGGGCGCGAGCCGACCGGATCCTCGACCCGGCCGTCGGGTGCGAACAGATCCACCCAGGCCGCGCGATCGTGCATCGCGACCGCCTGCGGGGATCGTTCCACCGTGGCGAGCAGCTCCGCCGCCGACGCATTCGCGGACATCGTTCCTCCAGACTCTCGACTCCCTCCAATCTATAACCTGTTCCAGTTTTGCACGGACTAACCAGCGAACCACCGGCAAGTGCGCGTGACGGATCTCGCGATGATCACGTCCCGGCCCGGGCGTACGGTGACCGGTATGCAGGTCGGGCAACCCAGCACAACCGCGATGGCCACCGCGCAGGCACGGGCCTATCACCAACTCGCCGACGAACCACGGATCTTCACCGATCCACTGGCGGTGCGACTCGTGGGCGAGGACGCGGCCCGCAACAATCCGTTCGACAAGGGCGTGGATCCCGAACTGGCCCGGCGACGCCGGCTGTTCCTGGCCACGCGCAGTCGCTTCGCCGACGACACCGTCGCGGAGGCCGTCGCCGACGGGACCCGCCAGGTGGTCGTGCTCGGTGCGGGGATGGACACCGCCGCCTACCGCAATCCCCATCCGGATGTGCGGTTCTTCGAAGTCGACCATCCCGACACCCAGGCGTGGAAGCGAAATCGCCTGGCGGAAGCGGGAATCGAGGTGCCGGACTCGATCACGTTCGCCCCGGTGGACTTCCACCGCGACAACCTCGCCGACGCGCTGGCACAGGCCGGACTGGATCGCGCCCGCAGCGCGGTGTACGTCTGGCTCGGCGTGGTGGTCTACCTCGAACACGCGGCCATCGCCGAGACGTTGCGCTATATCGCCGGCCAGGGCGGCGGTGCGGTCGTGGTGTTCGACTACTCCTACCCGCCCGACGAGGGGCAGCAGGCACGCGGGAAACGCGTTGCGGCCGTGGGCGAACCGTGGATCAGCTTCTTCACCGAAGAGCAGATGCGGAGCGAACTGGAGTCGGCCGGATTCACCGACATCGAGGATCACCCGGGGATCGCATTGGTTCGGTCCTACGCCGACCTCCCCGGCACCGGGCCGGCACTGCCGGGCCCGCATCTCATTCGCGCGCGGACCTGATCCGAGCTCACGCACCGCCGTCCCCGGAACAATCACCGGCAGACGACGGTTGCCCCGAGAGAAACACGACTGCGAACTCGGGAGGTGCGATGCTGGCGATCGGATTCGAGGAGCCGGGCGGTCCGGAGGTACTGCGACCGGTCGAGGTGCCCGAACCGCATGCCGGCGCGGGTGAGGTGCGGATCCGGGTGGCCGCGGCGGCCGTGAACCCCTCCGACACCGTGACCCGGTCCGGCATGGCCCACGATCGCTACCGCGAGGTGACGCCGCCGTACGTTCCGGGATGGGACGCCGCGGGAATCGTCGACGAGGCCGACCCCGAGACCGGCTGGCACAGTGGCGACCGGGTCGTCGCGATCACATTGCCGGTGCTCGCCGGTGGCGGCGCCTATGCCGAAAAGATCGTGGTACCCGCGACGCAGGTGGCGCGCCTGCCCGAGGGAAGCGACTTCGTCTCCGCCGCAACGCTTCCGATGAACGGTCTCACCGCCTGGTTCGCCTTGGACGCGCTCGACCCGCGAGCGGGCCGCACGATCGCGGTGACCGGGGCAGCGGGCGCGGTCGGCGGGTACGTGATCCAGCTGGCGAAAACGCGCGGCTACACCGTGATCGCCGATGCGAAACCGGCCGATGAGCAGGTGGTCCGCGACTTCGGCGCCGACGTCGTCCTGCCGCGCGGCGACGACCTCGCCTCGCGCATCCGGGCGCACGCTCCCAACGGGGTCGACGCGCTGATCGACACCGCGCTGCAAGGCGATGCGGTACTCCCGGCGGTGCGCGACGGCGGCGCGTTCGTCATCCTGCGGCCCGCGGCCCTGGGCGGCGGGGCCACACCGGAGCGCGGTATCTCGGTCCACCTCGTGATGGTCGGCGATCACCTGGACGAACCCCATGCGCTCAGCGAATTGAGCCGCCTCGCCTCCGAGGGCGCGCTGACCCTGCGTGTGGCCCGAACCTTCCCGGCCGAACAAGCGGAGCACGCTCACGAACTCCTCGAAGCGGGCGGCGTCCGGGGTCGCATCGTCCTCGAATTCTGAAGGGCGCGTTATTCCTTCCGGGGCGGCAGGGGCGGCAGCTCGAGGTTGTCGCGGAAGGTCTCGCCCACGTGGTCCGAGCCGACGATGCCGCGACGGCGAAGTTCGGGGAGCAGGCCCGCGAGCAGGAAGTCGCGGTTGCGCGGGTCGTCGAGCCCGCCGAGGCCGATCATGTCCAGAACGCCGGCGTCGTAGCGTTCCTGGATCGCGTCGGCGAGTTGACCGGGCGTGCCGGCCGCTGCCCAGTGGCCGGTGTCCTTGGCGGCGATGACCAACTCGCGCAGCGTTTTTCCGGATCGAGCCAGGGCGGTGAAGATCTCTACGCGGCCGCGACCGGTTCACCGCATGCGCATCGGGCAGCAGCGAGTCCGGGATCGGCCGGATCATTTCGGACCGATCGGGAATTACGTTGCGAGCCAAGTTGTTTCATGGCGTCGCGCAAGAGCCGTTCACACCCGGCGAGCGATGTCGGCCGGCGCAGACCGGGTCACGGTGCCGAGGGTCGCGGCGCCGGGCCGGGCGGAAGTTCCGGGCCCACCGCCGTGAGACTGCCCGGCCGGCGCCCCTTCCCCCAGCCGATCTCGCGCCTGTACGCGCCGATGTGCTCCCGCGGCAGCTCGTGTTGCGACGGCAGCGGCGTGGACTGCGGGTCCACGTACAGTGCGTCGGTCGGGCAGTACGCCTCACACATGAAGCACGTCTGGCAGTCCGATTGCCGTGCGATGACGGGGATTCCGTCGCCGCCACGATCGAAGACGTTCGTCGGGCAGACGTCGACGCATTTGTCGCAGGCGATGCAGGCCGGGGCGTGAACCAGTTCGATCATCAGGCCACCGCCGCGACCGCGGAGACGGCGGCCGACCGCAACGCCGCCGCCACCGTCCACACCTCGTCGAGGCCGCCGCTGAGGATGTGGTGGTGCTGTGCGGGATCCAGCGCCGGATGGTCGGCCCACTTGCTCATGCCGCGAGATTCCGTGCGCGCCAATGCCGATCGGTACATGAGCCGCCCGACCGCGGTGATCGCGGCGGCCTGGCGCGCCCGCACCCGCTCGGCGCCGGTGGCCCGCAGCCCCGCGGCCGCCTCCGCCCACACGGCGTCCAGGGCGGCCAGTGCCGGACGGACCCGATCGCCGTGGCGCAGATAGTTCTTCTCGACCGGCAGCAGTTCGGCGCGTGCCGCGGCGAGCACCTCGTCCGCACCGATGCGCCCGGATCCCGTGGGCCGCAACCCGGTTCGCCCTGCGCGGGTCAGACCGTCCGGACGGCCACCTCGCTGTGCGAATCGCGCCGCACCCCGCCCGGCCCAGCTGCCCGACGACATCGCCCATGCCGCATTGTGACTGCCGCCGCCGGTGAATCCGCCGCAGATGCGTTCGCGGGTGGCCGCGTCGCCCGCGGCATACAGCCCGCTCACCGAGGTCGCGCACTCGTCGCTGACCACCTCGATCCCGCCAGTCCCCCGTACCGTTCCCTCGGCGAGCAGATCCACCTCGAAGCGCTGGGTGAACGGGTCGATCCCGCGGCGGTCGAATTGGAGGAAGAAGTTCGGCTGTCCGCGCCGCATCTGCTCCCGAGTGGTTCGGTCCGCTCGATCCAGTTGCGCGAATACGCTCTCCTGCAACAGAGTTCGCGCGATGACCGACCGCCCCTGCACCGATCCGGCGCCTTCCAGAATGCTTCCGTCCTCGTGGAAGAAGGTGGCGTATCGGTAGTAGGCGGTCTTGGTGACGGTCGCGCCCTTCGCGGCGATGCCGTAGGCGTTGGAGAACTCCATCCCGGAGAATCGCGCGCCCACCTCCGCGGCCATCAGCGCGCCGTCACCGGTGTCGACGTTGGTGCCCAGCGCGCGCGAGAGGAAGGCGCAGCCGCCGGTGGCCAGGACCACCGCGCCGGCGTGCACGCGGTAGTCCCGATGCTCGCGCAGCAGGTAACCCGCCGCGCCGCGGACCGTGCCTTCCCGGTCGACCAGTAGTTCCAGGGCCGGGGCGTGGTCGACGATCCGCACGCCCAGCCGCCGCACCCAGGCCCGCATGCGGCGCATGTATTCCGGGCCCTGCACGCCGGTGCGAATCGGGTTGCCGGTGTGCGGGTCGACCGGGAACGGGTACCGGCCTTCCTCGCCCAACCGATGCATATTCGCGTAGGTCTGATCGAGCACGCGGTCCATCCAGTGGTGGTCGGCGAGGAAGCCGCCCAATTCCTCGCGACTGGCCTTGGCCGCCGCCCGGGCCGCCGGATCCGGCGCCACGTACCAGACACCGGTCCCCGCGGGTGCGGTCGCGCCGCTGGTGCCGCAGTACCCCTTGTCGACCAGCACCACCTCGGCTCCCGCCTCACGGGCGTGGATCGCGGCCCAGCAGGCGGCCGGTCCGCCGCCGATCACCAGCACATCGGCATCGATCTGCCATGCCTCGCTCATCGTCGTACTCCTTCGAAAACGGGGCCGAAACCGTTGCCGACACATGCCCGACAGAAATCCTCGCCGGTGCCCCGGCCACGGAGAATCCTTACGATCAGCAGGATTCTGTGGAGCGGCCGCGGACGTCGGCCGAGTTCGAATCACGCGTCGCACAAACCGTTTACGCGACCGCAGGCGTTTGGTTGACTGCCGTCGCCCGGTCCGGAGACCGGGATCATCGCGACTATCGGACGGGTGTGCTCGTATGAGTGAACGGCAACTGCATCTGAACGCCTTCATCTATCCCGCGGGCCATCACGAGGCCGCGTGGCGGCATCCCGACAGCCGCCCCGATCGCATCTACGACGTGACCTACTACCAGGAGATCGGCCGCACCGCCGAGACCGCCACGCTCGATGCGGTGTTCTTCGCCGACGGCCCCGCGCTGCGTACCGACGTGCGCTACAACGCCGCGCCCGGCCTGGAACCGATCACGCTGCTCACCGCGATCGCCTCGGCCACCACCCACCTGGGCCTGATCGCGACCGCGTCGACGACGTATTACGAGCCCTACAATCTGGCGCGGCTGTTCTCCTCGCTCGATCACATCTCGGGCGGGCGCGCCGGATGGAATATCGTCACCACCGGCACCGATCTCGCCGCCGCCAATTTCGGCCTGGACCGCCACCCCGATCACACCGAACGTTACGCGCGGGCACGCGAATTCGTCGACGCGGTCGTCGGATTGTGGAACAGCTGGGACGACGACGCGGTGCTGCTCGACCGGGCCGCCGGCATCTACGCCGATCCCGGCAAGATCCATCGCATCGATTTCCGCGGCGACTATCTGCGCGTGCGCGGACCCTTCAACGCCGCGCGCACCCCGCAGGGCCATCCGGTGCTGGTGCAGGCCGGCGCCTCCAACGACGGACGAGCCTTCGCGGCCCGCTACGCCGAGGCCATTTTCACCGCCCACCAGCGGCTCGAGGACGCCCAGACGTTCTACGCCGACATCAAACGCCGGGCCCGCGAGTTCGGCCGCGATCCCGAGCATGTGAAGATCCTGCCGGGTATCAGCCCGTTCATCGCCGATACCGAAGCGCAGGCGAAACAGCTGCAACGCGAATTCAACGAGCTGACCGTGCCCGAATACGGCCTCGGGCAGTTGGAAAGCCTGGCCGGGCAATCGCTGCGGAATCTGGCTCTCGACGAACCGGTGCCCGCCGAATTGTTCGCCGGCGCGGGCGATGTCACCGACAACGCGGCCAGCCGCCGGCAGGTGATCGCGGGCATCGTCACCCGCGATCGGCCCACACTGCGCGGACTGTTGCACCGGCTCGCGGGCGCACGCGGGCACCGCGTCTTCGCGGGCACGCCCGAACAGGTCGCCGACACCATCGAGGACTGGTTCCGCCACGGCGCCGCCGACGGATTCAACGTCATGCCGCCCTACTATCCGGGCGGACTCGAGGTGTTCACCGGCACGGTGGTGCCGATTCTGCGCAGCCGCGGGCTGTTTCGCACCGAATACACCGGCACTACGCTGCGCGACCACTTCGGGCTGCCGCGCCCCGGATCGCCCGCGGCGAACTGACGCCGAAACTGTTGCGCTGCTTGGTTTTTCAGCGTGCCGGGCATTCGTTCGGCGCGGGCAGGCCGCGCAGTCGCTGGTCGAGCCAGTCGATCGCGCCCGGGAATCCGGCCATCAGGGTGATGGAATGCTCGCCCAGCACGTTGCGGAATACGGCGGGCACGCCACGAGCACACTGCGCGCGGAACAGATCGGTCGACTCGACCTCGGGAATCCAGATGTCGAGTATGCCGTGGTAGATGTACAGCGGCGCAGCGGATTTCCGGTCGCGCAGGTCGGTGGCGGCGAACAGGGCGCGGGCCGCGTCGGTGTCGAGCGGATGGGCGGTGTCGGTCGCCAGCTCGATCGGCACACCGGTCACGCCGAGCGGTCCGTTGCTGTCGCCGCAGGTGTCCTTCACCGGGGAGGTGGCCAGCCACTCCCCCAGATGGTTCAGCTGATCCAGCAGTTCCGGATGCTCACGAGCGAAGGCCAGCGCGACGACCATCAGAATGCCCGACGCGATATTGCCGTTGAAGTGACGGGCCACCTCGCTGTAGTCGGTCGCCAGGCCGCCGACCGACACCCCGACGATCGACTCCGCCAACTCGGGCGCGTACTCGCCGAGCAGCATATCCGCCGCATAGGCCGCGATCGCGCCGCCGGAGTAACCGCCGATCGCGAACTTGCTGTCCCCCAGCGTCTTCGGTTCGACCGTCCGCACCGCGCGCATCGCGTCGAGGATCACGTGACCCGCGACATGCGGTTCGGCATAGGCCATCCACGGACCCTCGTGGTCGGGAACGAGCACTCCGTAGCCGTGCGAGAGGGCCCACCACGTGGTCGGCGGGAAGAGATCACCCGCACTGAATTTGGGATGCAATCCGTGCGCCAGGGCATACCCGGGGGTGCAGCGCAGCCCGAGCGAGTTGATGGGGATGGCGTTCACCAGCAGCGGTCGCTGTCCGGGACCGGTCCAGTTCGCGGCGGGAATCAGCAGGGTCGCCGTGCCGAACGAGGGCGCACCGGTCGCGCCGGTGGAGCGGAATTTCAGCTGCAGTGCGCGGGCGATCGGCACCGCGGCCAGCGGTGCGGCCGTGGCCGTCACATCGCGCACCTCGATCGGATCGCCGGGACGCATGGCGTCGAGTCCGGCCGGCCACTGATCGAACAGCGGATCGCCGGCCGGCGGCGACAACACCGCCCGCCACAGCGCGGCGAGCTCGGGCCGCAGTTGGGCATTGGGCGGCGACGGCGCGGGTGGCAGGTTCGGCGCCGGAATCGAACGATCGATCCACTGCTGCCATTCGGTCGAGTCCGTGGGCGCCGGGCCGTCGTCCGCGCGACTCGCCGGCAGGCGAACCGTCGTCGGCACCAGCAGGGCACATGCCGCGAGCACGACGAGCAGCAGCGTCCGGGCTCGTTTCACAGCAACCTCCACAACAGATCGACCAGCCCCGTTCCGGGGCGGTAGTGACTGGAGCCGAGATCGGGTTCGAGATACCCGCTGGGCACCACGATATCCCCAGCTGACGGCACCTGCGCGCAACTCACCGACGTGCCGCCGACAGCGTCGGCCACGACGATGCCGGCGGCGAGTACGACCGCCTGGACAATCCGCCGGAAAGGTCTCCGTCTCACGCCGAAAATCACTGTGCCCCTTTATGAACGACCGCCCCCACGCACGCACACCATACGGTCGGCCGCGACGGCGCAGCGCGCCTCCGGAGGCGGTCGTTGAGAACTCACGAAACCGGGCCGTCGATACCGGTGCCCGGCACAACGATTCGAGAAGCGAAAAGGTCGCGTTTCATCAAATGTGCATGATGCACCTCGTATGTATGATGCAAACGTCGGCTCGTGACATTCGAGGAGTAGGGCGTGGAGAAAGCACAAACCGCCGGGCGTTCCGGCGCGATACTGGCGGTGCTGGCATTCGCCGGCATCGTCGTCTCGCTGACGCAGACGGTGGTCGTGCCGTTACTCGGCCAGCTACCGCAGATCCTGCACACCAGCCCGGCCAATGCGACCTGGGTGGTCACCGTGAGCCTGCTGGCCTCCGCGGTCACCACACCGGTGTCGGGACGGCTGGGCGACCTCTACGGCAAACGCCTGGTGCTGCTCGGCTCCACCGTGCCGCTGCTGATCGGGTCGGTGATCTGCGCGGTGTCCTCCTCGCTGTGGCCGATGATCGTCGGGCGCGGCCTGCAGGGTATGAGCGCCGGCATCGTGCCCGTCGGCATCGCCGCCCTGCGCGATCTGCTGCCGCGCGAGCGCCTCGGATCGGGTATCGCGCTCATCAGCTCCTCACTCGGTATCGGCGGCGCGCTGGGTCTGCCGATGGCGGCCGCGGTCATCCAGTACTCCGACTGGCGAGTGCTGTTCTGGACGATGGCCGCGCTCGCGGCGGTGATCGGCGTCCTGATCTTCACTTTGATCCCCGCCGCCCCACCGAGTTCCGCCACGACCGGACGGTTCGACGTGCTCGGCGCCCTCGGCCTCGGCGTGGGCCTGGTGTGTTTGCTGCTCGCGGTGTCCAAGGGGTCGAGCTGGGGCTGGGGCAGCGGCCTGACCATCGGCTTGTTCGTCGCCGCCGCCGTCGTCCTGCTGCTGTGGGGCTGGTGGGAGCTGGCCGCGCGCAACCCCCTCGTCGACCTCCGGGTCACCGCGCGGCCGCAGGTGCTGCTGACCAACGCGTCCTCGATGGTCGTCGGCATGGCGATGTACGCCCAGTCGCTGGTGGTGCCGCAGCTGCTGCAGCTGCCCAAGGCCACCGGATACGGCCTCGGGCAATCGATGATGGCCATGGGCCTGTGGATGGCGCCGGCCGGACTCATGATGATGCTGGTCTCCCCCATCGGCGCCAAACTCTCCGCCCGCAGCGGGCCCAAGATCACCCTGATCGTCGGCTGCGTCATCATCGCCGCCGGATACGGGTCCTCGATGGCGTTGATGGGCAGCGCCTGGGGCCTGCTGATCGTGACGCTGATCATCAACACCGGCGTGGGATTCGCCTACGGCGCCATGCCGGCCCTGGTGATGGCCGCGGTGCCGCAGTCGGAAACGGCCGCCGCCAACAGCTTCAACACACTGGTGCGCGCGATCGGCACCTCGGTCGCTGCGGCCGTGGTCGGCGCGGTCCTGGCGCAGATGACGATCTCGCTCGGCGGGCATGCAGTGGCCAGCGAAAACGGATTCCGGGTCTCCCTGCTGATCGGATGCGGTGTGGCCGTGGCCGGCGCACTGGTGGCGACGTTCATTCCGGGGCACCGGACGGCCGCGATCGCCGCCACCGCCGCCGTGGATATGGATGCCGAGCACAGCTCGCACCCGGCCGCGCACGTCGACGAGCCCGCGTCCGCGATCGGCGCGAACGCGGTGCAGCGCAACGGCATCGGGCAGACCCTGCGCGAACCCGCGGTGTCCGGACCGGTCGCCTACGGTCGCGTCCACGACTCCCGCGGTGGGGCGCTGCCGAATGCGGTCCTGACCCTGATCTCGATGTCCGGCCGCCAGATCGGCCGGTCGCTGACGGATGCCACGGGCTACTTCGAACTCACCGCCCCCGAACCCGGCTCCTATGTATTGATCGCCTCGATCGACGGCCGCCGTCCGGACGCCTCCACCGTGCAGCTCGCGCACCATCCGGTGCCGTGCGATGTGGTGCTCACCGCGATGGCCGGACTGACCGGCACCGTCTCGCGCGATGACGACGGCACCGCCATTCCGGGCGCCCGGGTGTCGGCCCTCGACGCGCGCGGTGAGGTACTCGCCTCCGCGGCCACCGCCGACGACGGCGCGTTCGGCCTCGCGGAACTGCCCGAAGGCGATTTCACGATCGCGGTGAGCGCCAACGGCTTTCACCCGGCCGCCCTCCCGGTGCGAGCCGGTGGCAGCGAGACGCCGCGCCTCGACGTGTCGCTGCGCCCCTGCGCCCGCCTGCATGGTGTGGTGCGCGGACGCGACGGCCGCCCCCTGCCCGATGCCCTGGTCACCCTCACCGACTGGGACGGCACCGTGGTCGACACCATGGTCACCGGCCCCGACGGCGCCTACACCTTCGCCGACCTGCACGACGGCACCTACACGGTGGTGGCGAGCGGTTACGCACCCGTGCACACTCCGGTGGTGGTCGGCGCCGACACCGAGGAGCTGAACGTCGAACTGGGGCACGGCCATTCGAGCGAACACGGATCCGCCGACCAGCTGGCAAGCCGGTATTCGGGCAATTAGTTCCCGTCTCCCGTTCTGTCGAACGGCCTCGGGCGCGCGTCAGGGAAGAGTCGCGGTTCCACCGGGCACCGACCAGCTGGCCAGCATGCGCAGCGCCTGCTGCGACGGGCTGCCCGGCTCAGTCGTGTACAGGTACAGCGTCTGGTCGGAATCGCCAGGGAGCGTGAGGGTTTCGTACTCCACCGTGAGCTCGCCCGCCACCGGGTGACGCAGCCGCTTGGAGCCGTGCGTCCGCTGCAGCACCCGGTGCTCGGCCCACCATTGCCGAAATTCACCGGCGGCGGCGCTCAGCTCCTCGACCAGGGCGAGCCCGGCGCGATCCTCGGGGTTGTTGCCGACATCGAGGCGCAGGCTCTCGACCGCCGCACGGGCCTGCGTTTCCCAGTCGAGGAACAGCGCGCGCGGCTCGCTGCCCAGAAACATCCAGCGCACGTAGTTGCGCTCCCTGGCGGGCAGGGCGGCGAAGTCGGTGAACAGGGCGTGCGCCATCCAGTTGCTCGCCAGCACGTCGGCCCGGCGGCCGAGGACGAGAGCGGGCACCGCGTCGAGGGAGTCGAGCAGCTGGTACAGGCCGGGGCGAACGCGCTGCACCGGCACGCTGCGCCGGGCGATACCGCTCGGACGGCCGATCAGCTGCCCGAGGTATTCGCGCCCCGCGGCGTCGAGGTCGAGCGCGCGGGCGATGGCGTCCACCACGCCGACCGACGGTGTGATCCGCCGGCCCTGTTCGAGCCGGGTGTAGTAGTCGGCGGACACGCCCGCGAGCCGCGCGACCTCCTCGCGGCGCAGGCCGGGGACCCGGCGCACGCGGTTGTCGTCGGGGAGCCCGGCGCGGGCGGGATCGATCTGGGCGCGGGCGCGGCGCAGGAAGTCGGCCAGCTCCCGATTGGGCTCGCTCATACGTCCAGTGTCGCCGGAACCCGCCCGCGCTGCCTGGGTCGCCGCGTCCTACGTTCCGCCGTCCCAGGCCGAAGCGGGCCGGTTATACCGCCTCGACCAGCGGATACGGCGGCCAGACTGGGATCACCGGACCTCGGAGGGAGGTCCGCGAAACCCGAAGGAACGCAACGATGACCGCACCCGCAACCTGGTTCGTGACCGGCGCCTCCCGCGGCCTGGGCCTGGAACTGGTGAAGCAGTTGCTTGCCCGCGGCGAGAATGTCGTCGCCACCACCCGCTCGGCCGAGCGGCTGCTCGCCGCACTCGACGGCATCGACATCGCCCGACTGCTCCCGCTCACCGTCGACCTCGCCGACGAGAGCCAGGTGAGCGCCGCCGTGCGGCACACACTGGACCGCTTCGGCAGTGTCGATGTCGTGGTGAACAATGCCGGCTACGGCTACCTCTCCGCAGTCGAGGAAGTGTCCGACGCCGACGCCCGGCGCATGTTCGACATCCAGGTCTTCGGCGTCTGGAACGTGCTGCGGGCACTGCTGCCGCACCTGCGCACCCGCGCTCGGGGACACGTCGTGAACATCTCCTCGGTGCTGGGCATCACCACGGTGCCGGGCTGGGGCCTCTATTCGGCCGGCAAGTTCGCGCTGGAGGGACTGACCGAAGCCCTGGCGGGCGAGGTCGCCGAGCACGGCATCCGGGTCACTCTGGTGGAGCCGGGCTACTTCCGTACCGATTTCCTCACCATCGATTCGCTGGCCCTGCCCGCTGCCACCACCGACGGCTACGAGTCCATCCGACGGATGACCAGCGAGCACCTCGCGATGCAGGGCACCCAGCTCGGTGATCCGGTGCGCGGCGCAGCCGCGATCCTCGCGCTCGTCGACCGCGGCGACGGACCGCTGCGGCAACTGCTCGGCTCCGATGCCCGCGCCTACGCGACGGCGAAGGTGGAGGCGCTGCGCGCGGATATCGAAGCAGGCGCGGAGCTGGCGCTCAGCACCGATACCCGATAGTCGGACCCCTAGCTGCGCAGCGCGGTGTGCAGCCGGGCCGTGGCGACGGCTCGTCGGCCGTCGCCGGTGGGTAGCAATTCCAGTGCGCGCTCGTGGATTTCGACATCGTCCGGCATGCGTTCGCCCAACGCCAGCGCATGGCCGGCATCGCCACCGGCCAGGACCGCCGTGCGGACAGCGACGTCGAGATGTTCCCGCCATTCCACGATGCCGGGCGTCTCCGAATCCGGAAGCAGCGGACCGCGATACAGCCGCAGCGCCGCATCGGTATCTCCGGCGTCCAGCGCGGTGAGCAGATCGGCCGCGTCGCAGCGAATCGGCGCGGTCAGCCGGTAGACGCGGTTGGCGATGGCCGCGTCGGTGGCGCGGCGCAGATGTGAGACGTCGGCCTCGAGGGTGCTCGACACCACTGGGCGGTCACCGTAGATCGCGTAGTGCAGGCGTTCCGGGGTGAAGCCGCCGGGATCGACGGCGAGCAGGGTGAGGATTTCGATCTGCCTGGGGCGCAGGCGAATCGGAGTGCCATCCCGGGTGGCGCGTGCGGCGCCGAGACAGCTCAGCCGCAGGCCGGTCGCGGGTGGGGCGAGGGTGCGCAGACGATTCTCGATCGCGGTCACCAGCGAGCAGCGGCTGCGCGATACCGCCATGCCCACCCTCTCGGCGCTGCCGGGCCCGGCCCTGGTCATCGACCGGCACGGCTGGGTCGCCCACGCCAGCGGGGTGGCACCGGCGCGGCGCATCGCGATACCGAATACCGAACGCGCCGTACAGGTTCCGGGACTGGGCCTGTGCATCGCCGAACCGCTGGCCCATGGCTGGCTGCTGCGTCCCACGACCCGCGACACCCGCATCCGCATGACCCTCGACCTGTCCGGCGCACCGGTGGTCCGCAGCACCGGCGGCGAATCCGATTGGCACACACCGCTTTCCCAGCTGCACGCGGATATCCTGCTACTCCTGTACCGGCACGGCCGCCGCGGCATGTCGGTCACCGAACTCAGCACGGCGGTCCACGGCGACCCCGACCACGCGGTGGCGATCCGCGCGGAACTCTCGCGGCTGCGCCGCATTCTCGGTTCGGTGATCGAAAGCCGGCCCGATCGAATCTCGGCGGCGGTGGAATTCACCCTCGAACCGGGCGATCGGGACATCCTGGCCGATGACGCGGCCCGCCGTGAGGCGAGTCCACCGCCCGAAAATGACGAGTTTCGGGGGCGCCCGCACGGGTAGGGTCGGAGTATGCGCAGGACGCATTCGTCCGCGGCTGCCGATCGTCGCGTGGGCCCGGCTGCCGGGGTGACAGCACTCGAATGCGATTCGCTATGAATACCGTTCCGCCCATCTGCTGGGAGCCGACGGAAATCGATCGCTGTGTGGTGCTGGACCCCGATTTCACGCTCGACGCGGTGACGTACCGCCGATTCACCGACGACCTCGTGAAGTTCGTCGTCGAACAGCCCCGCGCGGTCATCGTCCGCGTCGACCGCATGACCATCGCCACCGAAACCGTCCTCACCGCGTTCACCAGCGCCTGGCTGCGCACCGCGAACTGGCCGGGCGTGCCGATTCTCCTCGTCGCCGAGGACACCGAACTACGCCGCCGGCTCGGACGCAGCGCGATCCGCCGCTTCCTCGCGGTGCAGCCGAGCGTCGCCGCCGCCGTCGCCGCGTCGGGCGAACCGCCGATCCGCCGCCGGGCCACCATGACCATGGCGCTGTCCCCGGTCACCGGGCATCGAGCGCGTCGGCTCATCGACGACGTCTGCGCCGAATGGGGCATCGCCGAGATCAGCGAGGCCGCGCAGATCATCGCCACCGAATTCATCGACAACGCCGACCTGCACGGACACTTCACCGGCGTCCCCGATATCGACGTGCGGCTGGAATATCGCGAAGATCTGTTCACCATCGCCGTCGCCGACCCGGACCCCCGTGAAGCGGTGCTGCGCGAACCGGAACCAGGCTCCGTCGGGCGCCGACTGCACGGCCTGCACATCGTGGCGGAGCTGGCCTCGGCCTGGGGATGCGCGCCGCGGTGGCCGACCGGCAAGGTGGTGTGGGCGACGTTGGCGACCGCCCGGAACCGGCAGATCAGCTGACCGCGGCCTCGGGTTCCACCGGCTCCATGAGCAATATCGCGCCCGACGGTTTACCGTTGCGGTCGCTCAGCGATGTGCAGACCACCCGGATCACGACCGCCCGGCCACGCCGGTTGACACTGTCGAGACGAACCTCGCGCTCATAGGCCGGATCGGACAGCGCGGGCCGTACCACCGGCCGCAATTCCGCGACCGGGAGGCCGATATCGAGATTGAGCAGATGCTCTCCCTCGGCCTCGTCGGACCGCAGGCCCCACAGATCCTCCGCGCCCGTATTCCAGACCACGATCCGCATCGATGTATCGACCACCGCGACACCCGCGTGCCAGGAACTCATGATCGAGGCGAAGAATTCGTTCACGTCGTCGAGTTCGGTACTGCGCTCCCGCAATTCGGTATTGATCGTCTGCAGTTCGTCGTTGGTGGACTGCAGTTCCTCGTTCGTGGTCTCGAGTTCCTCGTTGGTGGACTGCAGTTCCTCGTTGGTCGTCTCGAGTTCCTCGACGGTCGACTGCAATTCCTCGTTCGTGGTCTCGAGCTCCTCGTTGGTCGACTGCAGTTCCTCGTAGGCCGATTCCCGTTGTTCGTTGGCATGACGCAATTCGGACAGCAACCGGCGCGTTGCGCTCACATCGTGAAAAACCAGCGAGATCCCGATCGCCACACCCTCGGCCAGCAGCGGCGAGATATGCACCTCGAGTGCCAGCACCTCCCCCGGCCCGCGCTGCCACTCGACATCCTTGACCCGCATCGCACGGCGGTCCGCACGCACCTGATCGATATAGCCGCGCAATTCCAAAGGGCGATAGGACAATTCGAGGTCGCGCAGCGGCCGGCCCACATCCCGGTCCGACAGGCCGAACAGATGCTTGCCCTGATCGTTGGCCAATACGATCACATCGTCGCGGCCGAGCACCACCTGGGCGACCGGCCCCGCGGAAAAGGCCAGGGCGCACAGGGATTCGATCTGCTCGGCGTCGCGGCGGTCGTGCACCAGGGTGCGCCCGAACACCGAGCCGACATCGACTCGCGCCGCCGGAACCTTGCGGAATATCCGTCGCTCGAGGTCCACGGCATCGAAGATCCGGCTGTGACTCAGCAGCATCTCGGCCTTGCCCAGAAACAGCAAACCGCGCTGCGAGAGGGCGAAATGGAATTTGTCGAGCACCTTGGTCTGCGTCTCGGCGTTGAAATACATCAGCGTATTCCGGCACGCCAGCAGATCGATCCGGGAAATCGGCGCGTCCTGCACCAGATCGTTGCGGCCGAAAATCACCGAGCGCCGCAGATCCTTGCGGAATGCGTATCGCCCCGCGGCCGGCTCGAAATAGCGCTGGATCAGGTCCGCACCGAGCGGGCTGATCTCCTTCTCGGTGTAGGTGGCGTGCCGCGCGACGCTCAGGGCCTCCTCGTCCACATCGGTGGCATAGATCTTGACCCGCTGCCGGAATTCCTCGATGCCCATCGCCTCCGCGAGCACGATGGCCAGGCTGTAGGCCTCCTCGCCGGAGGCGCATCCGGCACACCAGACCCGGATCGGTTCCTCGGGGCCCCGCTCGCCCAACATGGTGGGAATGATGTCGGACTGCAGGTAGTCCCACGCGTCGGGATCGCGGAAGAATCCGGTGACGTTGATCAGGATGGTGTTGAACAGCGCGACGAATTCGTCCGCATCGGCCTGCAGCACATCGAGGTATTCGACATAGTCGCTCACCCCGAGCTGGGACATGCGCCGGTCCACGCGCCGCATGAGGCTGCTGCGTTTGTAGCCGGTGAAATCGAATCCGCGAGCTTCCTTCAGATAGTGGAGGATCTCCTCGAATCCGCGGGCACTGCCGGGCGCCTTGTCCTCGTCCACCCGATCAACCTACCGCTGCCTCAGTTCGTGGAACGGTCGGCGAGCAGCTTGCGCAGCGTTTCGATCGCGGCGGCCTGCTCGGCGCCCTGATCTCGATAGCGCTGGGCCAGCCGGTCGTCGCCGTGACGGGTGGCATCGTCGGTCATCCGCTCGGCCAGCCGCTGTTTCTCCTCGAGGGCGCGCAGGGCGGTCCACAAGGCCTTGTCGACCTCGACCTTCTGCTGGATCAACAATGCCTCGGCGGTCCACGCGTGCCCGACCCGGCATCGGTAGCGGCCACTGTCCTCGAGCACATAGAGAACACCGTTGCAGTCCGGGCAGGTGAGCCCGGACGGCCGGGCCATCGCCGCTACGCCTTCGTCACCGGGTACGGCACCGGCATCGATACTCGCTTCCAGAACCTGAAGTTCGGACGCGTCCGGCGGATCGGGCGCCCGATGGCGAGTGCGGAGCCGATCGGCGACGGCCTTGCCCAGGTCCCGCGCCGGCAGCACCATATCGGCTGCGACGGAATCCAATACGCTCTGCGGCATACCGCGATACAACGCGTCGTGCGGCTCCTGCGCGGCCACCACACCGCCACGGCTGGCCACCAACGCGGCGCCGGCGGTTCCGTCGTCCAAGGTCCCGGAGAGCACGACACACGCCACTCGCGGCGCCCACGACATGGCCGCGGACCGGAACAGCGCGTCCACCCCCGGCCGATGGCCGTTCTCGGTGGGGCCCCGTGACAGATGCAGATGGGTCGACGTGACGACCAGATGGCGATCGGGAACCGCCACGTACACCACTCCGGACCGCAGCGGCATGCCGTCGGCGGCCGCGACGGCTGGAAGCGGCCCGATCCGGTTCAGAATGGCCGGCAACGCGCTCGCGCCGTGCGGTGGCATGTGCAGGACGATCGCGACCGCGGCGCCGAGATCCGGCGGGAGCCCGCCGACGAATTCGCGCAGCGCCTCCACGCCGCCGGCGGACGCACCGGCGACGATCAGATCCTGCGGTGGTCGTGCGGTCCCGGGCTCCGATTCGGGCCGGTCGCCAGCCAGAGATTCGTCCATGAGGAGCGATCACTCGGCTTTCGGGCAGGCGGTCCGGACCGAGGGCCGGCTGCGCCCGCGAGACGAAACGGACGGGGTGCCCGAGGCCGGCCGCGGCTCCCCTTCACTCGGAAACATCGCTCCTCCAAGCAGATTCGAATACGGCCCCGTTCGCCACGCTACCCCTGCGCCTGAAGCGGGCCCACCTTCCTTCGTCACAGAGAACCGGGTCCCGGATCGTCGCCCGAGCGGCTGTGCGAGCGCCTCGACGACGCCTGCTCACCGCATACCCGGCGAGTGCGAATCGAACCTTTTCCCACCGGCCGCGCCGGAATACCTCGCCGCCCGCGGGGTAGGGCGTCCAGTGACCGGCCCAGCGCCCGCTACGAACACCACATCCGACCCCGCTATCGAGGAGTGAACGTGAAAGCAGTTGTCTGGCACGGTGTCGGCGATATCCGTCTCGACGTCGTCGACGATCCGAAGATCCAAGAGCCCACCGACGCCATCGTGCAGATCACCTCGTCCGCCATCTGCGGTACCGATCTGCATCTGGTGCGCGGCACGATGCCCGGCATGGTGCCCGGCACCGTCCTCGGCCACGAGGCCGTCGGCACGGTCGTCGACACCGGTGCGGCGGTACGCGGATTCGCGCCGGGCGATCGCGTGGTCGTGTGCTCCACGGTGTCGTGCGGGCACTGCGCCTACTGCCGCAGCGGCTATACCGCCCAATGCGATACGGCCAATCCGAACGGCCCCCTGGCCGGCACCAGCTTCTTCGGCGGACCGGAGACCACGGGACCGGTCGACGGCCTGCAGGCCGAGTACGCACGCATCCCGTATGCGAACAACACCCTGGTCAAGGTGCCCGAGGGCGTCTCCGACGACCAGGCGATCATGGTCTCCGACGTGTTGCCGACCGGCTGGTTCGGCGCCCGGCTCGCTCAGGTCAGCGAGGGCGACACCGTTCTGGTCCTCGGCGCGGGTGTCGTCGGGCAGTGTGCGATCGCGTCGGCCTTTCGCCAGGGCGCGGGCCGGGTGCTCGTCGTCGACGGGATCGCCGACCGGCTCGAAACCGCACGCGCCCAGAACGCCGAACCGATCGACTTCCACCGGGAGGATCCGGTCGAGGTGACGCGCGAGCTGACCGGCGGGATCGGCGCCGATCGCGTCATCGACGCGGTCGGAGTAGACGCCCAGCGGCCCGAGCAGGGACCGGCGGCAGACCACCTGCCGGTCGAGACCGACGTCTTCGAGGAAGAACGCCGCCTCGCCGCACCCGAAGGCAATATCGATTCCGGTCAGTGGCTGGTCGGCGACGCACCGAGCCTGGCCGGGCGCTGGGCGGTGCAGGCGGTCGCGAAGGCCGGGTCGGTCGGTGTGATCGGCGTGTATCCGCCCACCTTCGACCGGTTCCCCCTCGGGGTCGTCGTGAACCGCAATCTGACCGTGCAGGGCGGAAATTGCAACCACCACCGTTACGTGCCCGGTCTGCTCGACAAGGTGGGACGTGGCGATCTCGATCCCACCCGGTTCATCACCCAGCACGCCGAACCGCAGTCGATGATCGATGCCTACGAGGCCTTCGATCTCCGGCGCACCGGCTGGCTGAAAACCGTGGTGCCGATGTAGGTCTGTCCGCCTGATCATCTCCGGCTGCCCCCGCGCCGGCGCGAAGCGCGGGTGGCTAATGTACGGACAGCTCGTGAGAACCCCCGGTTCACCAACCGAGAGGGCACGGGCGATATCGGGCATCGAGAAAGAAGAATCATGCGTCACGTCATTCGCGCAGCCGCGATCGCGGTTCTCGCCACATCCGCCACGGTCGGCGTCGCCGCTCCGGCCTTCGCCGAGTCTGGGTCGCCCGCGACCGCCACGGTCGCGGGCGACCAGGGCACACCGGCCGATCCCGCCGCCCCCGCCGGAACACCGGTCGATCCGACCACGGAATATCTGAACGCGTTCGACACCATCGCCGGTGCGTGGGCCAACGACTCCACGGTCGGCCAGGTCGTGGGCACGGCGGCGGGCCTGGCGGTCGGCTGCCCGCTCGGCGCGATCACCGGCGGCACGCTGACCATTCCGGTGCCGGTGCTGACTCCGATCGGCATCGTGGGCGGATGCATTCTCGGCGCGGGCACGCTCGGATTCCTCGGTGGCATGGCAGGCGGCATCGCCACCGGCGGCCCGAGCTTGGCGAACGCGGTGGGTGACCAGTACAACTCGCTCCATTCCAAAGGCCTGATCGCACAGTCGATGCCGGCCGAGAGCAACGCGCGGTAATCGACACTCCCCACCGATCAGAGCGGAAGAATTCATGAAGACCACCACCCGGACCATCGCCGTGTCCACCTTGCTCGCCACCGCCGTCGTCGCGGCGGCCGGGGCCGCCCAGGCCGATGTCGTCGCTCCGGCACCCTCCACCCCCGCACCCGTTGCCCCGCAATCGGAGTGGACCAGCACCGACCTGGGCCCCGGCATCCGCTATCAGGACGACACGACCACCGGAACCGCGGCCCTGCAGACTCCGCTCGGCGCGGTGGCGGTGCGCCCCGGACAGTTCGACATTCGCGACGGTGCGGGCAGGACACTGCTCGGAACTCCGATCGAGGTTCCCGCGGCCGCCGATCCGGCTCGCCCGACGGCGCCGTCCCAGCCCGTCGCCGGCGCCGTGGAATCGACTGCGGCACAGCCCGGCTCGGTCGCCGATACCCAAATGTCGGATCTCAACCAGGCCGTCGCCGCGGCGGCACCGCACATGGGTCTGGCGATGGCGGTCGGCGGGATGGCCGGTTCGGTGATCGGCGCGGCCGTCGGCTGCCCCCTGGGGATCGCCACCGGCGGCACCCTCATCTCCGTCGCCACCGCTGGCACCATGACCGTGCCCGCGATGGCCGCGGCCTGCCTGGTCGGCGTGGTCGCGGTGGGTGGCCTCGGCGCGAGCGTCGGCGGCGTCGCGGTCGCCCTTCCGGTCGGAATCGCCGCGGGCACACAGAAGTACAACCAGCTGCAGGCCGAGCACGCGCAGAACGCGCACTGAGCCACCGCCGTGCCCGGCCCTCCGCGCAGGCGGCCGGGCACGGCACCGGACGGCAGGCGACGGCGTGTCGGCGTGACCGGGAGTGGTGCGCGGCGGACAGTGTGCACGACGTCGAGCGGCAGCAGATCGAGCGGAAGAAGTAAGCACCGATGAGTTTGTCCACCCTGGCCCTGGTGCTGGCGCTCGGGCTGGCGGGACCGCTGCTGGCGTGGCGCGAAGCCTGGCACATACCGGTGATCGTCGGCGAGCTGCTGGCCGGAATCGTCTGCGGCGTCACCGGATTCGGGGTGCTCGATGCCTCGGATCCGGTGTTCGCCTTCCTGGCCGATATGGGTTTCGCGCTGGTGATGTTCGTCGCCGGCACCCATGTCCCGATTCGCGATCCGCGGATCCGCTCGGCGCTGGGGATCGGCGCCCTCCGAGCCGTGCTGGTCGGGTCGGCCGCGGCCGTGATCGGCTATCTGCTCGCCGGCTTCTTCGATACCGGGCACGGCGCGATCTATGCGGTGCTGCTCGCCTCCTCCTCGGCCGCGCTGGTGCTGCCGATCATCGATTCCCAAGGGCTGCAGGGCAGATCGGTGCTCGAACTGACGGCACAGGTCGCCATCGCCGACACCGCGTCGATCGTCGCGCTACCGCTGGTGATCGACGCGGGTAACGCCGGACGCGCCGCGCTGGGTGCGCTGGCGGTGATCGGCACCGCGGTGCTGCTGTTCTTGCTGCTGCGGTGGCTGGAACGCTCCGGGCTGCGCCGGCGTGCGCACCGAGTCTCCGAACGCCGCAAATTCGCCCTCGAACTGCGGGTCAGTTTGGCCCTCGTATTCGGGATGGCCGCCATCGCCACCCGCACGCACGTGTCGATCATGCTGGCCGGCTTCACGGCCGGACTGGCCGTCGCGGCAGTCGGCGAACCGCGCCGGGTGGCACGGCAATTGTTCGCCGCGACCGACGGATTCCTCGCTCCCCTGTTCTTCGTCTGGCTGGGCGCTCGGTTGAACCTGCGGGAATTCGCCGATCGCCCCCGGTTGATCCTGCTGGGGCTCGCGCTCGGAGCCGGCGCACTGCTGGTGCATCTGCTCATGCGTCTGCTGGGCCAGCCGGTCACATTCGGCGCGCTGGCCGCCGCTCAGATCGGTGTACCGGTGGCCGCCGTCACCGTCGGCACCCAGCTGCATGTGCTGCACCCGGCCGAGGCGGCGGCGATGATGCTGGGCGCGCTGGTGACGATCGTCGCGGCGGCGGTGGCTGCCGCACTCGCGGCGCGACGGCCGCCGGTGGCGGATCCCGTCGCGCCGTGAACGAGGGTCAGGGTTTGTGCGCCACCACCGCGAACATGGTCACCGAGAAGTGATAGTCGCCGGTCTCGGCACCGCGCCGGATTTCGGCCAGAACGTAGTCGCGCTGGGCAGCGGTGATCAGCCCGTCGACCACACCCCGGTCGGTGACCGCCGTGAACATCGGGAGGATCGACTCGGGTTCCCAGATCACGGCCTCGGAACCGATATCGTCGATCAGCAGGCCGGCGTCGACCAGCCGTCCCCGTAAATGCCTGCCGGAGTTGCGATTCGGACTGTTGGTTTCCATCCGCTGCTGCAACGCCGCGACGACCTCGGGATCACCGGGATGGAAGATCGCCGTCGACCAGTCGCTGTCGATCAGCACCACCCGTCCGCCCGGTCGCAGCACCCGCGCGATCTCCGCGGTGGCCTTCGCCGGATCGTCGAGGTGCTGATAGACCCGCTCACAGCGCACCGCGTCGACGGATGCGTCCGGCAGCGGCAGATCGTAGGCCGATCCCTCGATGAATTCGGCCGATACGTCCGCGGCGCGCTCGCGCGCCACCGCGAGCATCGACGGATTCGGATCGATACCGATGGCCCGCCCGGCCGGACCGACCAGAGCGGCCAGCTCCACCACTTCGGTGCCGGTGCCGGAGCCCACATCGAGGGCGGTTTCGCCGGGTCGCAGCGCCAGCGCGGCGCGCGCCCACTCGCGCATCCGCACCACGCCGGGTAAGGCGGCCTGATTGTCGAGTATCCGGACGATCAGCTCCTGCTCCGGGTGGTCGACCTGGTCGATGTGGAAGGAAGGAACGCCTCGTTGATCGCTCACCCCGCCAGTATGCCCGCGCGATCAGTCGAACAGCAGGTGTGCGGCGTGGGCGAGCACATCCGATCTGCTCTCGCCGGGATGCTCGGCCTTGATCAGGCGATTGGCGATGACCATCGAAAAAGACAGCAGCGCAACGGCTTCCACATCCTCGGGTGCGACGCCGGAGTTCCGCAGCAGCGTGCGCAGATAGTCCATTCTGGCGTTGTCCACTTTCCGCAGCCGCGTCTCCACCGCCGGGTCGCGCCGAGCCCATGCCCGGATGGCCAGATCCAGCGGCGTCAGATCCTCGGCGAAGGTCAGCGTGCCCGCCCGCCGGATCTTGCGCTTCGGATCGCCGCCCTCGCGCTCGACCTGTTCGCGCACATCGTCGACGGCGCGCCGCTCCCAGTCGTCGA
This sequence comes from Nocardia sp. AB354, assembly GCF_049538315.1. Lineage (NCBI taxonomy): Bacteria > Bacillati > Actinomycetota > Actinomycetes > Mycobacteriales > Nocardiaceae > Nocardia > Nocardia sp. AB354. The sequence continues at coordinate 174,036 of NZ_JBMVFU010000016.1, forward strand.
GCATCGCCTCGAGTAGTTCGTCGCGGGAGCGGAACTGCCGGTAGAAGCCGCCGCGGGTCACGCCGAGTTGCGCCGCCAGCGCCTCCACCCGGACCGCATCGGGGCCGTGGTGCTCCAGCACGGAGAGCCCGGCATCGATCCACGCCTGCCGCGGAGTTCGCACCGGTGGCGCCATCACGTCCTCCTTCTCGACCGGCTCGATATGCCCTTGATTAGATCACCCTTCAATAGATACAGTACTGTTCTGTATCTATCGTGCAGTACCGAAACCAGAAGGTTCTCGTCATGTCCGTGCACACCTCCCCCACCGTCCGCCAATGCGGAATCACCGCCGACCTGCTCGCCCTCACCACCCTGGACGACGTCGTCTACATCGACAGCCACGTGCTGGAAACCCCGGCCGCCACCGCCCGGACCGCCGAGCAGTGGGCCCGCGCGATCATGGAGGACGTTCCCGAGGACGTTCGTACGCGATTGCGGGCGGCGTGGGCCGGTATCGAACTCGGCCTCACCCCCGGCGCGCCGGACACCGTCGCCGGTTGGCGCATCACCTTGTCCGCACCGGAATGCCTTCTGCTGCGGGCCGATTCGGGTCTCGGATTCCACGGCGAACTGGCGCTCGAGATCCGTGACGGCGTCGTCGCGCTGGCCACCTTCGTGGCCATGCGCGGGACACGCGCGCCGGATGTGTGGTTCGGCGTGGTCCCCGGCCATCTGGCGTTCGTGCGCTCACTTCTCGAACGAGCCGGCAGTGCGGAGCCGGCCGCGAGGTGATCGAGCGGTCGGTACCTCGCGACGCGGCTCAGTACCTCCACCTGCAGGCGTCGGCGATCTGCTCGGGCGTGGCATCGGCGAACAGCGCGATCTCACCGCGCCGCACGCTGCCGATGGTGTCGGCGAGGTCGTCGCCGAATGCCGCGCACAGCGCCTCGTCGGCTTCGAAGGCCGCCACCGCGTCGGCGAGTGTGGTGGGCAACGGGGTGATCCCGCGCGCGGACCGGGTGGCGGAGTCGAGTCGCGCCGGATCGCCGGCGACCGGCTCGGGCAGGGTCGCGCCCGCCTGCAAGCCCGCCCGGCCCGCCGCCAGCAGGCCCGCCAAGGCCAGGTACGGGTTGGCGGCGGCGTCGAATGTCTTGATCTCGATATTGGCCGCGCGGTCGCGCTCACCTTCGCTTCCGGTGATGTAGCGCAGGGCGGCCTCCCGGTTCTCCAATCCCCAGCATCGGAAGACACCCGCCCAGTGACTGGGCTGCAAGCGCAGGTAGCTTGCCACGGCCGGGCAGCCGACGGTCAGTAGCGCGGGCAGGCGGTCCAGGATTCCCGCGGCGAAGTGCTCCCCCTCCGCACCGATTCCGAAAGGACCGGGACCGCCGTACATCCGGTTCACCCCTTCCCGCCACAGGCTCAGATGGACGTGGCCGCCGTTCCCGACGACACCGGGCACGACCACCGGGCTGAACGTCGCCCGCAAGCCGTGAGCACCGCTGACGGCCCGGACGATCTCGCGCACCAGCACCGCGTTGTCGGCGGTGCGGACGGGATCACCGGAGGCGATGGAGAGTTCGAACTGTCCCACCTCGTATTCGGGATGTATCTGCTCGACGCCGATACCGCTGTCGCGCACCTTCGACACCACATCGCGCAGATACGCCGCCAGTTCGCTCAGCCTGGCCATCCCGTAAGCGGGCGCCGAGGTGGCGGGGCAGAACGTGTCCGGGTCGGCCGGGTCGGGGCGCGACAACGTCCATTCCAATTCGATCGCGGTGCGCAATTCGTAGCCGTCGTCGGCCAGCTCGGCGACGAGCCGGCGCAGCAGCAACCGGGAATCGCGAGGATGCGGCGTACCGCTTTGCGTATAGCGATCCGCGGGCGCCCATGCCCATCCCGGAAGCGCGGCCACGGCGGTGACCCGATCGAGGTCCGGGTACAGCCGTAGGTCACCGGTCGGGCCACCGGCGACATGCTCGGTCAGGATGGAATCGTCGACCAGGAATGCGTCGAAGACCGGCGAGGCGCCGATCCCCCAGGCCGCAGCGTGGGAGAACCGTTCCACCGGAACGGCTTTCATCCGGACGATGCCGCTGGTGTCGACCCAGGTGACCGCCACGGCCTCGATGTCGCGGGCACTCAGCGTGGCGGCGACGGCGCTCGCCCGATCCGCACGGTCGCGGCGCAACTGCTCGGTCAGTGGTTCCACGTCGACTCCCGGGAGTTCGATGGAAGCCGGCACAACCAGACACAATCGCCGGCGGGTTGCCGCGTTCGAGACTACGCGCCGATGTCTCGATCGCCCGCACTTCCGCCGCTACCACGCCGGATCACTCGACGGCACCCACTCACCCGGAACCTACTCGAGGACCATCCGCGACGCCCGAGATCACCGCATGGACAGGCAGCCCTGGAAGGTCTGGAAATCGCCCGCGAAACCGGGGCCGCCGCTGCATACCGGCGTCCCGACGCCGGAGACCGTGACCGTGGCGCCCGGCCCGGCGATGCCGATGGCCAGCCCGGGACGGACCCCGCTCAGGTCGGCCGTCGCGCCGGGTCCGACCGCGATCGCCGCGGGCCCCGACCACGGCCCCGACGTGGAGCGGGCGATACCACCGCCCTGCGCGATGGCCAGCGACAAACTCGTCGGCCCGGCATTCGCCGCGGCCGTACCGTTGATGCCGTAGGCGGCCGCCGCGCTCCCACCGGCACTCGTGGCCGAACACGCGGCATCGGCACCCGTCTGGGCGACCGAGCTGGCGCCCGGCGCCGGACAGCTGGTGGAGTCGGCTTGGGCCGGCGCGGCCAGCAAGGCGGCCGAGGTCAAGGCGATACCCCCGCCGGAAACGAGAGCGAACAGCGCGCGTCGCGCGGAAGAACGAGACATGAGGGCCTCCTCTGATTGGATGGTTCTCGGCCAGGGTACCCCGGAATTCGATGCATAAACGATGCGTCTCGCCTTTTCGTTGCATCGATTGCAGCATGACGTCGTCCGTCCGTCCCTACCTCGCACGAAGCCGTTCCGAACCGCTCATCGAGGTCACCCGGCGCACGCCCGGCCGAGACGGACAACTTCCGCTCATGTGCATCATTTATGCATCGTTTGCTGTAGCCTTGGGTTCAGACGTCGAGGGAGGATCCCCGGACGGGCCGGAATACGCGGTCTCGATCCCCGCCTCGGAGAGCCAGCCGGCACCCCATATCGCTGTACCGCCGAACCGAGGAGTGGACGTGAGCGTCACTATCGACAAATCGCACCGATTGTTTTCCCCTGCAACAATTCTGGCCGATCACCCGGTGAATACCGTGGACGGTGTCGCGCGGTGGCGTACCGCGGTACGGGATCGAGTCCTGACCGAACTGGACGCGTTCCTGCGCGAGAACCGCATAGGCGCCGTCCAGGAAATCGCCGTCGACGACATCGCTCGGCGATACGTGGCAGGCGGCAAATGCCTGCGATCGACATTCATGTACATCGGCTGGCTGTGCGGCGAGGCCCCCGACGCCGCCGCACTGCGAGCCGCCGCCGCGCTGGAACTGGTCCATGCCTTCGCGATGATCCAGGACGATGTGATGGACGAGTCGGAGCTACGCCGCGGCGCGCCCACGGGGCATGTCGCCTTCGCCGACGCACATCGGAACCGGCGAATGCCCGGCGACGCGGGTCGTTTCGGCGAGTCGGCGGCCGTGCTCCTCGGCGATATCTGCCTGGTCTGGGCGGACAAGATGCTGCGCGAGAGCGGGATTCGCCCCGATTGCCTGTACCGCGTGTGGCCGCGCTTCGACGAGATGCGCATCGAGCTGGCGGTGGGACAGTTCGGCGATCTGCTCAACGACGTCCGCACGGAACCGGATTTCGGGCAGGTATTGGCGCTGGCACGTGCGAAATCCGGCAACTACACGGTGCGCCGGCCGCTCGAACTCGGCGCGGCGATGGCCGGATGCGACGAGTCGACCCTGTCGGCGCTGAGCCGGTACGGACGCGCCGTCGGCGAGGCATTCCAGATGCGCGACGACCTGCTGGGAGTATTCGGAACCCCCGATGCCACAGGCAAACCCGGTGACGGAGATCTGACTCAGCACAAGGCGACCACCGTGGTGATCGCCGCCCGCCAGCTCGCCGACCCCGCCGCCCGCCGCGAACTCGACACGCTGCTGTCCGCACCGGTCGTCGACGCCCGCGCCACCGACAGACTGCGCGCCCTGATCACCGACTCCGGAGCACCCGCCCGGATCGAGGCGATGATCAGCGATCGCGTCGGCGAGGCGCGGCGCACCATCGAGAGCACGACCCTGCCCGAACCGATGCGCCGCGTACTCGACGGTATGGGCCTCATCTGCGTCACCCGGCACCCCTGAGGAGGAAGACCATGCGCACGACCATCGGTCTCAGCAACCATATCGTCGTAGTCGGAGCGGGGCTGGCCGGACTGTCGGCGGCGCTGCACCTGGCCGGCCGCGGCCGCAAAGTCACCGTGCTGGAACGGGATTCGGTTCCCGGCGGCCGCACCGGTCGCGTCGATGTGGACGGCTACCGTCTCGACACCGGCCCTACCGTGCTGACCATGCCACACCTGGTCGAGGAGACGTTCGCCGCGGTCGGCGAGCAGATGGACGACCGCCTGTCGCTGGTGCCGGTGGATCCGGCCTACCGGGCCCATTTCGCCGACGGGCGTCAGCTCGAGGTTCACAGCGACGCCGAACGCATGGCCGCGGCGATCACCGAGTTCGCCGGAGCCGCGCAGGCTGCCGGATACCGGCGACTGCGCGCGTGGCTGACCCAGCTCTACCGGACCGAGTTCGACTCGTTCATCGGGGCGAATTTCGACTCGCCGCTCTCGGCGCTGCGTCCTTCGCTGGCCCGACTGGCGGCGATGGGAGGATTCCGCCGCTGGGACCGTGCGGTCGCACAGCACATCGACGATCCGGAACTGCGGCGGCTGTTCACCTTTCAATCCCTGTATGCCGGCGTCGCGCCCAGGAGGGCGATAGCGGCATACGCGGTGATCGCCTATATGGACACGATCGCCGGCGTCTGGTTCCCGCGCGGCGGGATGCGAGCGCTACCCGACGCGCTCGCCGCGGCGGCGCAGGACGCCGGCGTCGAGATCCGCTACGACACCGCCGTGGCGAGCCTGGACCGCACCGGATCCCGGATCCGCACAGTCGTCACCGATACCGGCGAGCGCATCCCGTGCGATGCGGTCGTGCTCACCACCGAGTTGTCCGATACCTACCGGCTGACGGGCCATTCCCCGCGCCGCCCGCTGCGTCCCACGGCGGCACCGTCCGCGGTCGTGCTGCACGTCGGCTGCGAGGCGATGCCCCGAGCGGCGCACCACCATCTGCTCTTCGGCCGCGCCTGGGACGAAGCCTTCGACGACATCATCGCTCGCGGCAGCGTCATGACAGATCCGTCACTGCTGGTCACCAGGCCCACCGCGGGTGACCCGAGCCTGGCCCCACCCGGACGCGACCTGCTCTACATCCTCGCTCCGGTACCGAATCTCGTTCGCGGACCGATCAATTGGGACCGCTTCGGCCCCGCCTACGCCGAGGAGATTCTGACCACCGTCCAGGATCGCTTGCCGATCCCACTGACCGATCCCCGGTTGCTCCACATCACCACTCCTGCCGACTGGGCGCGGCGCGGCATGCTGGCCGGAAGCCCCTTCGCGTTGGCCCACACCGTCACCCAAACCGGCCCCTTCCGCCCGGCCAATATGATCCGCGGACTCGAGAACGTGGTGCTGGCGGGCGGTAGCACCGTCCCCGGTGTCGGCATACCGCCCGTGCTGATTTCCGGCCGGCTCGCCGCGGACCGCGTCACCGGACCGATGCCTTCTGCACTGCCCGCACGCCGACGCGCGTCCGCCCTGTCCACTTCGACCGCCGCCATCATCCGCTGATCGGAAACTCATGTCCCCCATCGCCTTTCTCGACAACGGCCGCGCCGATACCCAACTGCAGCAGTCCTATCGCGCCTGCCGGACGCTCAACGCCAGCCACGGCAAGACCTTCTTCCTCGCCACCCGGTTACTCGCCCCCGACCAGCGTCCGGCGATCCACGCGCTCTACGGCTTCGCCCGCCGCGCCGACGACATCCTCGACGACATCGACCCGAGCCGTCCGGTCACCGAGCGAGCGGCACGACTGGACGCGCTGGCCGCGCAGTTCACCAGCGAGGACGCCGACGCCGACGCCGTCCTCCCGGCCGTACTGCACACGGCGCACTCCTACCGCATCGCTCCGGCGCTGTTCGACTCGTTCCTGGAGTCGATGCGCATGGATCTCACCGTCACCGACTATCCGGATCGGCGTGCGCTGGACCGCTACGTCTACGGTTCCGCCGAAGTCATCGGATTACAGGTCTTGCCGGTGCTGGGCACGGTGTGCCCGGTGGACGAGGCCGCTCCCTACGCCGCCGCGCTCGGAAAAGCCTTCCAGCTGACCAACTTTCTGCGCGACGTGGACGAGGACCTGGTCCGAGACCGGGTGTATCTGCCGGCAGACGAACTGGCCGCCTACGGCGTCGACCGTGACCTGCTGCTGTGGTGTCAGGCGCACCGCCGCACCGACCCGCGCGTCCGGCGCGCTCTGGTCGCCCAGCATGCGCACACTCGCGACATCTACGACTACGCCCGCGCCGGTATCGCCTTGCTCGCGCCACGGTCGCGGCCGTGCGTCACCACCGCGCTCACCCTCTATTCGGAAATTCTGGATCGCATCGAGAGTCTGGATTTCGACATCTTCGTTCATCGTGCCCGCGTCGGTATCCCACGGCGTGCCGCGGTGGGCAGCCGCGGTCTCGCCCGCGCGCTCCGGTCCAGGCAGGCGCAGCCGGGGCTATGAAACCGGCTGCGCCGCAGCCTCTTCGGCCGCGCCCGTGATGTTGCGGGTCATCCCGCCGAAGATGAGCGCATGGAAGGGAACGATGGCCTTCCAGTACAGATGACCGGCCAGACCGTGCGGGTCGAATACGGCCCGCTGCCGGTAGACCGTGCCGCGCGCGTCCGTGTCCACGCTCAGCTCCAGCCATGCCCTCCCGGGCACCCGCATCTCCGCGCGCAACACCAGAGTGTGCGGTCGTTCGATGCGTTCCACACGCCACCAGTCCAGCGCCTCGCCGGCGTGCAGCCGATGCGGATCTCGCCTGCCCCGCCGCAAACCGACGCCGCCGGCCAGTCGATCGATCCAGCCGCGCAACGACCACGCCAGCGGAAACGAATACCAGCCGTATTCGCCACCGATGGATTCGATCACCGACCACAGCGTCGCCGGATCGGCTCGGGTGTGGCGTTCTCGCACATCGACGTAGAGGGAACCGCCCGACCACGCGGGATCGGTGGGCAGCGGGGACGACGGTTCACTACCGAGCTGATCGGCATCCGACCAGCGGGTGGGGACTTCGAGGTCGCGGATACGCGTCAACGCCAATTCGACCGCCGTGCGGTAGTCGATCAATCCCCGCGCCGGATCGGGGATGTGCTCGGCGATCGCGTGATCTTCGCAGACCACGTCGTTGACCAGCGATTCCATCAGCGGCACCGCGATCGCCTTGGGCACCGGGGTCACGAGATTGACCCATTGTGCCGAGAGCCACGGTGTGAGAACCGGGACCGGGACGATCACGCGCCGCGGCAGCCGCGCCACTTCCGCGTAATCGCGCATCATCTGTTCGTAGGTGAGCACATCCGGACCGCCGATGTCGAAAGCACCGCGCACATCCGGCGGCAGTTCGGCCGCCCGCGTCAGGTAGTACAGCACATCGCGCACCGCGATCGGCTGGATGCGGTTGCGGACCCATCGCGGCGTGACCATCACCGGGAGCCGTTCGGTGAGATAGCGCAGCATTTCGAAACTGGCCGAACCGGATCCGATGATCACGGCGGCCTGCATCGCAATCGCCGGAACCGATCCCGCGAGCAGGATGCGACCGACCTCGGCGCGGGAGGACAGGTGACGCGACAGTCGCTGGCCGGGCGGCACGATGCCGCCCAGGTACACGATCCGGCGTACCCCCGCTCGGGCGGCCTGCTCTGCCACCAGTGTCGCCGCGCGGCGGTCGACCTCGTCGAAATCCGTTCGCGTCAGCGAATGCACCAGGTAGTAGAGCACATCCGCGTCGGCGCAAACCGCGGCCACGTCCTCGGCGCTGAGCACGTCACCGCGCAGGACTTCCACGCTGTCGCGCCACGCGGCGTCGTCGAGTTTGGCGGGTGTGCGGGCCAGCACCCGCACCTCATGCCCCGCGGCCAGTAGCTCGGGCACCAGGCGGCCGCCGATGTAGCCGGTCGCACCGAACACCACACATCGCATACCGTCTCCTGATCACCGAATCGACTACATGCCGGGTACTTCCACAATCGGCGCCGGATAGGTCGCGTCATCGACGTCCTCGCGCCACGGCCGGTGCACCGCCGCACCGGACAGGTGGGCGAGTTCGGGCAACCAGCGCCGTACGTACGCACCCTCGGGGTCGAAGCGGTTCGCTTGCCGCAGCGGATTGAGTGTGCGATTGGGTCGGGTGTCGGTTCCGGTGCCCGCGACCCATTGCCAGTTCATCTGGTTGTTCGCCACATCACCGTCGACCAGCCAGTACCGGAAATGGGCCGCGCCGATCCGCCAATCCAACCGTAGCGTCTTGGCCAGGAACGATGCGGTGATCAGCCGCGCGCGGCCCGGCATCCACCCTTCGTCACGAAGTTGGCGCATCGGCGCGTCGACGATCGGGAAACCGGTGCGACCGTGCGTCCACGCCTCGAACGCCTGCTCGTCCTTGCGGACCTCGACCGGCCCCGGGCGGTAATCGGACCATGCCGCCGCGGGCCGGGCCGCCAGTACCTGATGATGAAAATCGCGCCAGGCCAACTGCCGGGCGAAACTGTGCGCACCCGGATCCGACAGGTCCAGGCGCGACACCACCTCCGCGGCGGACAGGCATCCGAAGTGCAGATACGGCGAGAGATGCGAGGTGGCGTCGGCCGCGAGATCGTCGTTGGTATCCGCGTACGCGGTGACCGCATCGGACAGCCAGCGGCGCAACATCTTTCGCCCCGTCGTCTCGCCTCCGACCCGCAGGTTGGGCGAAGCCCGCGCGGCGCGGAGCTTGTCGAGGTCGGGTTGTTTCCCGTCCAACGACGGCACGGTGAGATCTTTCGGCGGTGGCAGCGGACTGCGGTGGCGAGCGGTTTCCCAGCGCCGGAAGTACGGCGTGAACACCGCGAAATGATCGCGTCCGGTGCTCGGCTCGATCGCATCGATGTCCACGCTGGTCACCGTCGCGGGGTGCGTCTGCACGCGGCAACCGTGAGATTCGAGCCTGTCGCGCAGAGCCGATTCGCGGCGCTTGCCGTAGTGGCTGACCTCGGCGGCGAGATGCACCGACTCCGCCTGTGACTGGGCGACGATCCGCTCCACCTCGTCGACGACCTTGCCGCGCCGCAGCACGAGATGCCCGCCGCGCGCTCGCAATTCGCCGTCGAGCTCGTCCAGCGCGGCGGCGAGGAATCGCACCCGGTTGGGCGCGGCCTCCGAGCCGGTGACCAACGATTCGTCGAGGACGAACAGCGGGACCACCGCATCGCCGGCACGCTGCGCCGCGGTCAGCATCGGATTGTCGTGCACCCGCAGGTCACGGGTGAACAAAGCTATCGCCACACCCATCGCCACTCACCTCCACTCACCGGACTCGCCATGGCTGGTAGGTCGCATCGAGCCGAGCTCAGATCCGGCACAGCGGGGTGATGTCGTCTCGCCCGCCGGTCACCGGCGAGGTCAGGTACAGGCACGGCTGCTCACCGGCGGCGACGATCGCCGCGACGATCTGATTCCACTGGTCCGCGTCCAGTGCGGGCGTGCGAGACAGCACGAATCCGGAGATCCGGAAGGGGTCGGTGACGAGAGCCCAGGAGTAGTCCGGCCCGAGCGCGGTCACGATGTAGTTGGGCGGGCCGTCCAGGCTTTCCTGTGTCGGCACCCCGGGGAACGCGACGCGCAACTGTGCCCCGGTCACCGGATCGACCACGCGCGCCGCACCCTGAATGTCGTTGGGCGCACCCGACCACGTGGTGCACGAATTGTGAACGGACACATCACCGTTCGGAAGGGCGGCGTACTCGGCGCGCGTATCGCGAGCGCAGACGAGATTGAAAAACTGAGGAACCGCGGCGAGCTGATACCACGTTCCGACGTAACGGTTCAGATCGAGCGAGGGAACGGGAGCCGGTCCCGCCGCGGGCGTCGGACTCGCCCCCGCCGGTGCCGCGACGCCACCGAACACGACCGCCGCCAGGACGACGACACCGGCCAGCCGAGCCGGGCGCATCGCTGTCGCAGCGAAGAGGACCAGCCGACGGGCACCACCGGCCAGCATTCTCACCACCTTCCCGTCGATACCTCCGGGGCGGTCTACCTGCGAGCGATGTTCGAGCACCTGCGACTCCTCTGTTCGATGAGCATGGGTTCGACAACACTGCCGATCCTACAGCAATCGATGCGGAATCGATGCATAATGGGAGTGTCGTCCCCACGCCGCTCCGTAGTCGTCCCCCACCGCCGTCCCCTACCGCCGTCCCCTACCGCCGTCCCCTACCGCCGTCCACTACCGCCGTCCACTACCGCGCGGGCACCGCAGCACTGCGACCTTGCGGCGCCCATGCCCGTGAAAGGCAGAATGATCGTCATGTCCGATGCCTTGCCCCCCGACAACGACGCAGCCGGATTCTCGGTACGTACCGTCGCGGAACGCATCGGCATTCCGACCGCGACGCTGCGCAGTTGGAATCAGCGCTACGGCATCGGCCCCTCCCAGCATCGGCGCGGTCGCCACCGCCTGTACTCCGAAGCCGATATCGCCCGGCTCGAGCGCATGGTCGTACTCGTCCGAGGCGGATCGAGCCCGGCGCGAGCGGCCGAGTCCGTGCGCGTGCCACTGCCGGTCGCCGGAGACCACGCATCACTTCTCGAGGCCGCCTTCGCCTCCGACCCGACCACACTGCAGGCGTTGCTCTTCGCCCACATTCGCGCGTTCGGCGTGGCCGACACCTGGGACCGGCTGTGCCGCCCGGCCTTCGCCGAGATCGTCCAGCGGCAAGGAGCGGGCATCGGATGCATCGACGTCGAACACCTTCTGTCCTGGTGCATTACGGCCGCACTGCACCGCGCGGTCCCGCCCCCGGCCGACGCGTCCGCGTCCCCCGTACTGCTCGCCTGCACCAGCGGCGAAGCCCACTGCCTGCCACTCGAGGTCCTGCGCGCCGCACTCGCCGAACTCGACGTCCCGGCCAATATGCTGGGCCCCAACGTCCCCACTCCAGCCCTGGGCGATGCCCTCGATCGCAGCGCGTCGAGCTCGGTAGCGGTGCTGTGGTCACAGCAGGAATCGACCGCGCTCCTCTCGGCCGTGCGCACCTGCGCCGACCGCGGCACGCGCGTCCTGCTGGCGGGCCCCGGCTGGCAGCACGTACCCGCCCCGGACACCGCCGATATCGTCGACGACCTCCGGTCCGCGCTGAAAGAGCTGACCGGCGCCCACCCGGCGGAGGTGTAGCCGCAACGAGGCTGATCGGCGTCACCCGCCGGCCGGCGCGGCAGCAGAACTCCGCGCCCGGACAGCTCGGCAAGAGCCCGAGGGGCCTTGTCCCACCGCACGCGTAATGATAATTTTCGTAGAAGAGAATAACATTCTCATTCTCGCCGACACCACCGGCAGCTCGAAAGGTCGATCACGTGCGCGTCATTCAATGGACCACCGGGAAGGTCGGAAAGCTCAGTCTGCGCGGGATTCTCGACGATCCGCGGCTCGAGTTGGCCGGTGTCTACGCCTATTCCGACGACAAGGTCGGGGTGGATGCGGGCAGGCTGTGCGGCCGGCCGGAAACGGGGGTGCTCGCCACCGCCGATATCGATGCGCTGCTCGCGCTGGACGCTGATACCGTCCTCTATACGCCGTTCATGGCCGACCTCGACCATGCGACGCGGCTGCTCGAAAGCGGCCTCGACGTCATCAGCACCAACTTGTTTCTCAACGTCGGCGGGATTCGGGGCGAGACGGAGCAGAAGCTTGCCGCCGCCTGCGAACGCGGGAACAGCTCGCTGCACATCACAGGCATCAATCCGGGCTGGATCAACGCCGTGACCACCGCGTTGACCGCGGTGTGCCGTGACGTCCGGTCGATTTCGATCTCCGAATCGGCCGATGTCTCCGTCTACGAATCCGCGGAAACGTGGCAGGCCCTGGGTATTTCACGTCCCGAGGCCACCCCGGAACTGATCGAGATCGCGAAACTGTGGATGAGTACGTTCCGCGATTCCGTCCAGCGCATGGGCGTAGCCCTCGGCTACGAATTCGACGATATGGACTTCGCCATCGAGTACGCGACTGCCGCCGAAACGGTCGATCTGGGATGGATCCGCATCGAGAAGGACACCATCGCCGCGGTGCGTGGCGGATGGGCCGGAAAGGTCGGCGAGAAATCCGTCGTTCGCTCGAACGTCGCGTGGTACCTCACCGACAAGCTCAATGAGAGCTGGGAATTCGACGACGACCACTACCACATCGTCATCGACGGAGAGCCCGAGGTGCGGACCCGGATCAGATTCGTCCCACCGGACAGCTGGGGAAATCACGAGTGGGACACCATGACCGCGATGCCCGCGGTGAATTCCGTTTTCGACGTCGCCCGAGCGCCCGCCGGTATCTCGACGTTGAAAGAGGTGGGATTGCCCTGCGCGCCCGCCGATCTGTGGCTGTCGCGGTGACGCCATGGGATATGCCGACGAACTGTTCGATCTGACCGGCAAGGTGGTTCTGGTCACCGGCGGCAGCCGCGGGCTGGGACGAGAGATGGCCTTCGCCGCCGCGCACTGCGGTGCCGACGTGATCATCGCCAGTCGCAACTACGACAACTGCGTGGCGACCGCCGGGGAGATCGCGGAGAAGACCGGCCGCGCCGCCATGCCCTACGGCGTGCACATCGGTCGCTGGGATCAACTCGACGGGCTGGTCGACGCCTGCTACGACCGGTTCGGCCGGGTCGATGTCCTCATCAACAATGCCGGAATGCAACCGGTGTACGACGATCTGCCCTCGGTGAGCGAGAAACTGTTCGACGCCATCATCGCCCTGAATCTCAAAGGGCCGTTTCGATTGTCGGCACTCGTCGGCGAGCGCATGGTCGCGGCGGGCCGCGGATCCATCGTCAACGTCAGCTCCACCGGTTCCATCCGGCCGCGCCCGTCGATCGTGCCCTATGCCGCCGCCAAGGCGGGACTCAATGCCATGACCGAGGGTTTGGCCCTGGCATTCGGCCCGGCCGTCCGAGTCAACACCCTGATGGCAGGGCCCTACCGCACCGATGCCACGGCCGGATGGGATCTCGACGACCTCGCCCCGGACGACAACCCGTTCGCCGCCCACGCCCTCCAACGCATCGGCCGGCCCAGCGAAATCGTCGGAGCCGCACTGTTTCTCGCCTCCGACGCCTCCAGTTACACCACCGGATCGATCCTCCGCTCCGACGGCGGCATGCCGTAGAGCCCCGTTCAGCGGCTCTGTTCCGCCGTCGACGCGCTCGCGGCGACCGACGGCGCCGACGGTCCGGAATCGGCCGGCGCCTCTCGGATCCAGCGCCCCGGCCACCAGATTCCCGGACCGATCAGCGCGAACAACGCGGGTATCACCAGGGTTCGAATGACGAAGGTGTCGAGCAGGATTCCGACGCCGACCACGATGCCCAGCTGGGTCAGAGTGATCAGTGGCAGGACGCCGAGGACAGCGAACACCGCGGCCAGCACGATTCCGGCGCTGGTGATCACCCCGCCCGTGGAGCCGACCGCGCGGACGATGCCGCCGGTCACGCCGTGGCCCGGTGTCTCCTCACGGGCACGGGTGACCAGGAAGATCGTGTAGTCGACGCCCAGCGCCACCAGGAACAGGAAGGCGAACAGCGGCACGTTGGTGTCCAATGCCGGAAAGCCGAACACGTAGGTGCTGAGCAGGCTTCCGATGCCCAGTGCGGCCAGGGCGCTGAGCACGGTGACCGCGACCAGCAGGAGCGCGGCCGGCACTGCCCGCAACAGCACCAGAAGTACCAGCAGGACGACCACCAGAACGAGCGGCATGATCACGAGCTGATCGCGCCGGGCCGCGTCCCGGGTGTCCAGGGCGACGGCATCGGAGCCGCCGACCAGCGCCTCGGCGCCGGGCACCGAGGACAGTGCGGTGCGAAGGCGACTGACACCGGCGAATGCCGCCTCGGAGGCGGGTGGCGCGTCCAGGATCACCGACCAGCGCGTCAACCCGTTGTCCGAGACGCCGGTCGGTATCGCGCGCACGACGCCGGGAGTGCTGTCGAGGGCCGACTGCACGGCCGGCGCGGCGTCGGTGCGCGCCAGCACGACCGCTGGATCGCTTGCGCCGGAGGAGAAATGCTCGCTCACCGCACGCAGGCCGTCGACCGATTCCGCCTGCACGCGGAACTGCTCGGACTGTGCGAGCCCGACATGGGCGAACGGAAGCGCGGCAGCACATGCGGCCGCGACGAGCAGAAAGACGCCGGCCACCACGCCGGGCCGCCGTACTACCTTCTCCGCGACGGTGTGCCAGGCGCCGGAGGTCGCGGTGTCATGGCCGTCGACACGAGGAACGAACGGCCAGAACACCTTTCGACCGCACAGCGCCAGCGCCGGAGGCAGCGCGACGAGGACGAAGACCGCCGCGATCAGAAGCCCCACCGCCCCGAAGGCGCCCAGTCCGCGAGTGTTGGGCAGCAACGCGAGCAGCAGTATCAGCAGGGCCAGCACAACCGTCAGATTGCTGGCGAGCACCGCGGGCCCGGCTCGCCGAACGGCGATCCGCAGCGCCGCCCGATGGTCCTCGGTCCGATACAACTCGTCGCGGTAGCGCGACACCAGCAGCAACGCATAATTCGTGCCGGCCCCGAAGACCAGGACGCTGGTGATTCCCGCGGTCGAACCGTCGAACGTCAGACCGCTCACCTGGGCGAGGGCATTACCCGCCGCCGATGCGACCCGGTCGGCGACCGCCACCACCGACAGCGGAATCAGCCACAGCACCGGCGAGCGATAGGTCGCTATCAGCAGCACCATCACCACGGCGGCGGTGACCGCGAGCAGCAGAGTGTTGGCGCCGGAGAAGGAATCGGCGATATCCGCGCCGAAGGCCGGGCCGCCGGTGATGCGCACCTGCAGGTCGGCGGGTGCGTCCGCACGCGCGGCCGTGCGCAACTCGTCGATCCGGTCGGTCAAGGCGAAGCCGTTCAGCTCGGCCGGGATCGGCGTCTGGCCGAGTGCGGCGCGCTGGTCCGGCGACATCACGATCCCCGGCCCGCTCGCACCGGAACGTATCCGGGTCAGGGCCGCATCGGCCTGCGCTCGATCTTCCGGGGTGAGGACTGCCCCGTCGGCGCGCGTGACGATCAGGACCGCTGCCGCCGAATCCCCACCGGGGAACTGCCGCAACAAACGCTGTACCTGCGCGGATTCGGCGTCGTCGGGCAGCGAATTCGGCGCCGAGCCACCCGATTCGCCGCCACCGGACAAGCCGAGCACCGCGACGGCGGCGACCACCATGGCTACCAGGACGAGCCACCCTTTACGCCCGGAGACGATCTGCGCATATCGATCCCATCCGCCCATGCGCAAACTATTTCAGAAACTGAAATAATTTGCAAAGGGTCGGGCTCCGAGCCGATACGCTGTGTGCACTGCGCGCAGGAACGAGAAGGGAGACAGAGGTGACCGAGAGTTCGATCGATGCGTCACCCACCGATCGCGGCGAACTCGAGACGGCGATCGCCCGCGACATCCGCGCGCTCACCGCCGTCTCGGATCGGATCTCGCATCTCTTCGCACATTCGAACGAATTGCGCCCCAACGACTTCCGCGCGCTCATGCATATCGCCACCGCCGACGCGGAAGGAACGCCGCTCACCGCCGGAAGGCTCGGAACGCTGCTGGGCGTCTCTCCCGGCGCGATCACCTACCTGATCGAGCGCATGATCGAGTCGGGCCATATCGAACGCGAACCCGACGACACCGACAAACGCCGGGTGCTGCTGCACTACAGCGATCACGGCATGAGCGTGGCCGCAGGCTTCTTCACCCCGATCGGCATGCGCACCCGGACCGCACTCGCCGGCCTGCCGGACGCCGACCTGCAAGCCACCCATCGCGTCCTGACCGCCATAGTCGGCGCCCTCCGCGACCACAGCGCGGCGATCACGTCCGAATCCGAGAAGCCGAACCGATAGGCGTTCCGGCCCGGTCCCAGCACCGCGCCGCGTAGGTCGTCCGACAGCCACCCGGTAACAGTGCGCAGGTCGAGGCCATCGGGCGACCGGCCGGTTGCGTCTGCGCGCCCACGCTGGACGTACTGTGACCGACGTGGCGCCCGTAGCAACCCCGGAACCCCTGCCCGACTCCGCGGAGTTGGCGAGGGCGTGCGGGAGCGACATCGACCAGCTCACCGCCCGGCTCATGGCGGCCGTGTTCACCGACGATCCGGAGTGGACGGACTATTCGGCGGTGAGCCGAGCGGATCTGCGGGACGGATGCCGGCGGTTCCTGACACGGGTGCTGGAACTGCTCGCGGCGAAAGGGGCCGGCGCCGAACGAGACGATGTGGCCGCCGCGATCGGCCGGCAGCGCGCCGCGCAGGGCGTTCCGCTCGAGGCCATGCAGCGCACCTTCCGCCTGGGCGGGCGCATCGTGTGGGAAGCCCTGATGGATCGCGGCGGAGCGATGTCACCTGCCGATTTCCGCGAAATCGGGACTGCCATGTGGGCGGTGGTCGACGGGATGTCCTCGGCGCTGGTGACCTCCTATCGCGGCGCCGAACTCGATCGCGTTCGACGCGACGAACGCCGCCGCCACGCTCTGATCGAAGACGTCCTCTCCGGGCGCGGCCGCGATGCCGTCTTCGCCGCGCACGCGGCACGCGAACTCGACATCCCCGCCGGCGGCGACTACCTGGTGCTCGTGGCTCGCGGTGAACCGCAGCCGCTGCGGCCGGGGACCGAAAGCGCGTTGGCGGCCATGGGGATTCGCTCGGTCCGCCACGATCGCGGCGATCACACGGTCGGCATCGTCGCGCTCGAACAGCATTCCCCGCAGCAGGCGGCGGAGGTGCTGGAACCGCTGGTTCTCGGGCGCGCGGGGCTTTCTCCGGCGGTCGAGGGGTTGGCCGAGATCGACGTCGCCCACACACTCGCCACGCTCGCACTGGATACCGCGCCGCGAGGTCGCGACGCCACTCTCACCCGCCTGGACGATAACTACCCGGAAGCCCTGCTGGTGCGCGCGCCCGATCTGGCGCAGCGATTGGTGCAGCGATCACTGGGCCCGATCCTGGCGTTGCCCGCGAAGGAGCGCGACATCCTGCTGCACACGCTGACGGTGTGGCTGGCCCAGAACTGCTCGGCAGCTCATGCCGCACCGCTGCTGCACTGCCACCGCAACACGGTCATCAACCGGCTTCAGCGCGCCACGACACTGCTCGGGCGGCCGCTGGAGGGCCCCCGCCACCAACTCGAACTCTCCCTCGCGCTCACCGCCCGCGAACTGCTCGAACGCCCGGCCGGCTGAGCCCTCGGCGCCGAGCAGCCGCGAGCGGAATTGGGCGCAGCGCCCAATCCCGAGCCGCAATTCCTGGGCTTGCCGGGAATTGTCGGGCGTCGGCGCACGGATAAGACTCCACACCTGATGACCCACACCGCAACCGGATTCGGGTCAAACGATTCAGGACGAGGAGCACCACAAGTGCCGGAATTCGATCTCTTGATCATCGGCGGCGGGCCGGGCGGGTATGTCGCGGCGATCCGCGCCGCCCAGCGCGGCCTGCACGTCGCCGTGGTGGAAAAGGAACGCCCCGGCGGGGTGTGCCTGAACTGGGGGTGCATACCCACCAAGGCCATGCTGCGCTCGGCGGAGGTATTCGAAACACTCAGCACAGCAGCCGATTTCGGGGTCAACGCCGACAACGTTCGCTTCGACTTCGCCGCCGTCCGCCGGCGCAAGGACAGCATCGTCGCGGAGCTGACCGGCGGCGTGGCGGGGCTACTGAAGGCCAACGGCGTCACCGTGATCGAGGGCCATGCCCGCTTCACGGGACCGACCACCGTGGAGATATTCGAGCCCGGTCCCTCGCCGGTCTTCGCCGACGGGCCCCGCTACGGCGCCGCCCCGGCCGGCACCGCGAGCCGCACGGTGACGGCCACCGACATGATCGTCGCTACCGGGTCCGTGCCCGCGCACCTGCCCGTTCCGGGCGCCGAGTTGCCGGGCGTGATCACCTCCGACGGCGCGTTCGGATTGTCCGAGGTGCCCGAGCGGCTCGTCGTCATCGGCGGCAGCGCGGTCGGCGCCGAATGGGCGGGGCTGTTCGCCACCTTCGGCGCGGACGTGACGATCGTGGAGATGCAGGATCGCCTGGTCCCGTCGGAGGACAAGGAGATCGGCGCCGCACTGGGCCGTGCGTTCACCACACGCGGCGTCAGCGTGCTGACCGGATGCACCGTCACCGGCATCGAGCAGAGTGGCGAGGCGCTGACGGTCGACGTCGACGGCGCGACGACTCGGAAAATCCAGGCCGACGTCGTACTCGTCGGCGTGGGCCGTCGTCCCAACACCGCCGATCTCGACCTGAAGTACGCCGGAATCGACACCGACGCACGGGGCTTCATCACCGTCGACGG